>NZ_JBBDGN010000016.1:0-58684 GCF_037204145.1 Microbacterium istanbulense | reverse complement strand
TGGTCGACCGGGAGCTGGCCTTTCTGCCCGTGCTCTCGGACCGGGAGAGGGCGTTCGCGGCCGCGCTGATCGTGCGGCCGAGTGCGCTGCTGACGGGGCTGATCGCGTTGTTCGACACGGTGTGGTCGACCGCGACACCGATCGTGCTGGAGGCCGGCGCTGCCGATCCCGCGGTGGGTGTGGTGGATGACATGGATGCCCGCCTGCTGTCGTTCCTGCTCGCCGGCCAGACCGATGAGGCCGCGGCATCCCACCTCGGGGTGTCGTTGCGCACCGTGCAGCGCCGTGTGCGCGACCTGATGGACCGGGCGGGCGTGCGCACCCGGGTGCAGCTCGGATGGCACGCCGCGCGGGCCGGATGGGATGGGGCGGAGAAGGACTGAGGCTGGGCGGCGTACGGCATCCGTCCCGTGCGCTTCGCGCGGGATTGTGCGCTTCGCGCGGACGGATACGGCGGATGCCTCCGCGCGAGACGCACAACTCCGCGCGTGACGACGGCGGGGCGGCCTGGGATGTGGCTGGCCGTCGTGCTGACCGCGTCGGCCGTCTGAGTGAAAACGACGAAGGCCCCGGACTCATCCGGGGCCTTCGACCTATGGTGCGCGAGGGGGGACTTGAACTGACCTCGACCCGCTCGCGGCGCGAATCCGGATAGGGCTTTCTGCGGCATAAAATCAACGATCTACGGCATGTGACCTGTGGATAACTCCATCGCGATACCCCGACCTACAGGTTGCTTAGCACTTCTGTTAGCACTTTTTCGGCAACAGTATGGAGTGCACTCGCGCCGTTTCAGCGGCGGGCGCGGCGCCGCGTCGAGAGCTTGCGGATCGCATACACCGCACCTCCGATGATCGCGCCGCCCACCACCGCGAAGAGAAGCAAAGCGATGATCGCTTCGGTGGGTGAAGTCTCGCTCGCCGCGTCATTCAAGGTGGGAAGGGAGATCGCTGCCAGTGCTATCACCCCGACGAGGGCGGGTAGTAGGAACCAGAGCAGGTTCTTGCCTCGTTCGGACATGATTACTTACCTTTCGTCTCTCGGAGGATTCCGAGCGCTGCCAGTCCGGTTGCCCAGAGTGCGACGCCCGCGGTCGCCAGCCATGCGTCGCTCGCACCGGAGATGGCTGTGGATGCGAGCAACCCCAGGGTCTTGTCCGAGACAGCGCCAGCCCAGGCTTGGCCGGTGAACCCGGCGACCATCAGCGCGACGGGCAGGAGCAGATAGAGCGCCAGCACAACGAATGTCGTCGCAGCGGAGGAACGGCACAACGCGCCGACGCCTGCCCCGGCGAAGGCGAGCAGCGCTGTGGTCAAAAGCAGGCGGGCGAGACCGTCGGCCAGTCCACCTATCGCAAATGTGCCCGGTTCAACCGTGAGCATCGCCACCGTCCCCGCGAGTGCTACGACGAGGACGACCGCAACAGCGAGCGTCGCGTGGGCAGCACCGAGGGCGAGGAACTGTCGCCCCCTGGCCGGAACGAGTACTCTCACGAGCTCGATCGCGCCGGACTGGTGATCGCGAGCGACGGCAAGGGCGGCGCTGAACATGACGACGAACCCGACGACATCAGCGCTCAGAACGATCAGGTCGCTCGATACCGGCTCGTCAGAGCCGCCGGAGATGAACACGCGCACGGTGAAGATGGCTAGGGTGATCGCGGCAGCGGCGGAGAGGAACACCATCGTTGATCGTGTCCGCGCCGCGCGTCCAAGCTCCGCGCGGACCAATGTCAGAGCAGACGCTTTGACCATGTTCCCTTTTTCCGCCGCTGTGTTCGCCCGAGTCGCCGTCGTTCTGCTCATTCGCCCTCCTGGATAATCGTTTCACCGATCGCGTCTCGGTAGATGTCGTCGAGGGATCGTTCCCGTGTCGTGAGCTCGTCGAGGGCGATCCCCAGATGCGCTGCGACGTGAAACACTTCTCGTGCCGTCAGCCCTGAAATGACAACTCGACCGGTCACATCATGCGCGGACGTCGCACCACGCGCGCGCGTGGCTTGCGCCAGATCGTCTGGCCGTTCGGTGCGTGCGAGCACGTGCGGTCGGCTTTGTATAGCCAACTCGTCGAGCGTGCCGTCCAGCACGATCCGTCCCTTGTTGATGACCACGATGTTGTCTGCGATCAGAGCGAGCTCGCTCACGATGTGAGACGAGAGCAGGATGCCGACGCCTTCGTCGCGGAGCTGACGGATCAGGTCGCGAAGCCACGCGATGCCGCCGGGGTCGAGTCCGTTCAGCGGCTCATCCAGGATGAGGTGGCGGGGCGAGCCGAGCAGTGCGACGGCGATGCCCAGGCGCTGACGCATGCCGAGCGAAAGCTGCCCGACGCGGCGATCCCCCGCATCGGCTAGCCCCACGAGAGCGAGCAGCGATGTGCTTCGAGGCGTGACACCCTGCGTGCGCGCGCAGTAGTCCAGAACGTCCCGCGCACGGAGGTTCGGCATCAGCCATCGAGCATCCAGCAGGCTCCCGACCTCGCGGAGCGGCAGGCGCAGACTACGGTAGTCCCGGCCATCGAAGAGCGCCTGCCCCTGCTGGGCTGACGTCAGGCCGAGCGCCACTCGCATCGACGTGGACTTCCCCGCACCATTTGGACCGACGAACCCGGTGACACGTCCGTCGGGTACGACAAAGGACACGTCTACAATGATCGGACGGTGACCGATCGTCTTAGAGACGTTTTCAAAAGTGATCATGGCTTGGACTCCAGCGAGGGGCGGATGCAGGGGGCGGAATCGCTCACGGCGTTGCTCCGTTCGCTTTGACCAGAGACCTCTGACGCCGCGCAGCG
Source organism: Microbacterium istanbulense (assembly GCF_037204145.1). Taxonomy (NCBI): domain Bacteria; kingdom Bacillati; phylum Actinomycetota; class Actinomycetes; order Micrococcales; family Microbacteriaceae; genus Microbacterium; species Microbacterium istanbulense. The sequence continues at coordinate 55,891 of NZ_JBBDGN010000016.1, read as the reverse complement.
GGTTCGTCGACACTGGCGACCACGTCACGCAGCCGACGCAAGCTGTCCGCTGAACAGTGCGTTCCTACGAAGCTTCGAGCGCCACCCGCATACAGATGGATCGAGAAGAAGAGCGGTCGATCCGCCCCTCTCAGGTGGATGCTCCCCACGGAGTGGCAAGAGCGTGCCTTGACGTAGGTCTCCGTTTGTGTCACGAGGTGACGTTTGATCTTCACGATGTCGTGCGAATCGATGCTCATCCCCAACACGAGCAATCGCCCAATCGACGTCATGATTCCCAGAGCGGCAAATGCGACCACAGCCACAATCACGATGCTCATTTCACGGTCCAGTAGGAGCACCGCTAGCGCGACCGGAACTGCGTAGACCAGTATTGCGCGGAAGACCTGGCGAAGTATCGGAGCAGGTCTGTCGACGAGGACCGCAGACTCCCGGACGAACTCGTGGAAATGCGATCGTGTGATTTGCCTCACGATTGTGTCGGGGAGCGAAGGAAGCACCACACTCGCGCCCACGTCGTCCGAGCCTTTGAAAGTCAGAACGGCGAGACGCGAGCGTCCGAGCATCTGCTCGACAAGAGAGCGTCGCACTGCGATGCCCTCGATGGACTTCAGGTCGATGTGCCTTTCCCGCTTTTCAACCAAGCCATAGCTGAGCACGAGCGTACGGTCACTGGTCAGCCGAGCCGAGAAGCCCTGATATCGCGAAACCGTCGCCAGCGTCCCGATCAGAACGAACCCAAGGATCGAGACGACAATCAGGACCGGCTGCGGGACGCTCTCAAACAGCTCGAACGCCCACGTGCTCACACCGAGATCCTCCAGAAGACCCCATGACGCGAACAGCACGGGAGGCGCGAGCAGCGCGAATCGCCCGTTGACGACACTCATCAGCGCAAGCTCGCGCCACGAGGCCCGATACACCTCGCCTGTGTACGCAGCAACGTCCGATGCGCCAGCAGCACCATCATGGTTGCGCACGAGCTGCCGCACGTCGGCGGCAGCCGCGGGATCGAGCGCACGAAAGACGACCGCGCCTCCAGCGGAGTCTGACTGGGTGAGCTGGAGACGACGGATTCCGAGGACACGGAAGAAGAGGCCGGCCTGCTCGTCGACGGCGGCGACAGAAGCCCACCCGAGGTGACGCTCCTGCCGGCGGAAGACGCCGGTGCGAACAGCCAGCATGTCAGGATCGAGCTGGTAAGTCTCCACGCTCCATCTCACGACGATCCACGCCACCCGCAGAGGCGCGTAGACGAATGCCGCGAGCGGGAGCAGGACCGACGCGATCGCACTTCCGTGACCCGCCCAGAAGAGAAGGGCGACGATCAGGAAAGCGAAAGACGCGAAGAACTGAACCGCCTCGACGATGAGGAGGCGCCAGGACGCTCGTTTCCAGGTCGTCGTCATTGAGGCGTGACCTCCAGAGCGCGCATCACCTGTGCACGGACAGCATCTGCGGACGCGGGGGTGACAGGCCCGAGCTTGACCGTGCCGCCGATCGTGCGGAAGACCACCATGGCCAGCCCGCAGCTCCTGAGCAGGGGGCCCCGCACGATGTCGACACTCAGAATCTGAACGGTGGAGATCGTCGTCTTGGACCTCATGAAGATCCCGTGTCGAACCTCGATCGTCGAGCGGTCATGGGTATACCGATAGGCGCGGTACTGAAGCCGATTCACGACCGCGATGTCAACAATTGCGCTCAAGACGCACAGCGGGAGAAGAACCCACAGCGCGATGAACACGATCCAATCGATGTTCACGAAAACGGCCGCCGCAGTAAGCAGCGCAGCAACCGGGACGGCTGCCACGAGGGTCCGTAGGTTCTCATACCTCAGGGCCGCGTGCGGGAGCGTTACGCCGTCCGCCGTAGTCGATCGATCATTTTGCGTGTCCATCACAACCATCTTCCGTCGTGCCTCCACTGTTTCATCTGTGACCTCGGACGCTTCACGATGCGTATCGTGACCCCGCGGCACCCGGTTCGCGCCGCAGGGTCACGAGACGCCTGTCAGGCTCTCAGAGCCCGAGGATGTTGAGGATCCGCTCGATGATCTGCTCGATGGTGAGCGTGCGGAGCCACCGCTCCACCGTCGCCCAGTTGCGCTGCACCCACGCGACGACGGCGTTGACCGCCGCGACGCCGTACTTCCACGCCAGGTCGAGGATCCTTCTGATGACAGCCCACATAGTGTGTTCCTTTGCCGTGAAACGGTCTTGCTCCGGACCACCCGGGACCGTCCGATCACAGCCTCACCACCCCTCCAACGGCCTGCCAGATACGAACGTATCCACCTCCGAAACCTTCGTACCGGCAACATCAATACGTCCATCGGCAGTCATCGGAGTTCGTCGAGATTGAGCGCTTCAACGTCGATGACGCTCTTCGTGATCGCGTAGATGAGCACCTGAACTCGGTCTCTGACACCCCACTTGGACATGACGCGCCCAAGGTTCGCCTTGACTGTCGGCTCCGCAAGATGAAGCTCACGTGCAATCTCTGCGTTGGACCGCCCCTGAGCGATTGCTTTCACGATGGACAGTTCGCGCGGCGTCAGAGGTTCACGGGTGGGCGCAGCGCTGCTCGCCTTCTCGGGGTCGGCCCGCAACGAGAGGATCAGATCCCGAGTCACGCGCGGAGAGATGACAGAGCGACCGGCGTGAACTTCCCGAATGGCTTCGAGGATGTCGTCGGGATCGGTGTCTTTGACGAGATATCCGGACGCTCCAGCACGCAGGGCGGGCACCACATGACGCTCCGTTGAGAACGTCGTCACCGCGAGCACCCGGACGTCGGAGCGAGCCGTCGTGATCCGACGAGTAGCCTCGATGCCCGAGACCCGCGGCATCTGCAGGTCCATCAAGACGACGTCCGGCAGTAGGCGCTCCGTAGCGGAGATCGCTTCCTCGCCGTCGACAGCTTCGCCCACCACGGTCATGTCGCCGCCAGTGTTCACGAAGATACGGAGTGCGTGGCGCACCAACGCCTCGTCGTCGGCGATCAGCACGCGTATCGATTCCACTCCGACCAGTCTACGGGGGCAGCCTGTCCTGGAGTCGATACGAAAGTCCCTGATTCTGAGTACTTTTGCACGCAGTGCAGCGCCCCCTCCCCTCGCGAGTCTTCCTTGCGGACACCGTCGCAAGGAGGATCTATGTTCGGGTTTGTTGCACTGTTCGGCTCGCAGGTCGTGCCGGCTGGGCCGATCATGTTGGAGCTGTGCCGCTTGCTGGGTATCTGCAAGTAGCCTGAGCCGCTGCCAGCCATCATGGGTAGGTGAAGAACACTCAGGGAGTCGCACCAGGCAATCGGCTGCCGATGCTCGGCGGGGTGGGGGCTCCCGGTTTCACGGGGCTCCCCCGCCGAGGCCGGGTCGCGCTGCTCATGCTGCTCGGCGTGATCCTGCTCGTCGACGTCGGACTGTATCTCAGCGATCCCTCTACTACGTGGAGGAGCGTACTGTTCGGCCTCGCAGCGACCCTCGCGACCGCGTTGTTCGCATGGTGGCCAGCCGCCGCCGCGACCAGTCTTCTGCTTGTGGCGCTGGTACAGATCACAGCGGGCCAGGACGGAAGCCAGTTTCTCTACCTAACAGCGGCCGCCGGGCTGGTCGTCTACACCAGTCCAGTGTGGTTCCTCGCGGTCTATGTCATCGCCGCGGCGAGCCTCACAATCCTCGCAACCGCCGCCCTCGGCGTCTTCGCAAGCACTGCCGTACCCGCACTTGCGCTGGTGATCACCGTTTCTTCATCTATCGGCTGGGCCCTGCGCACCGCACATGGACGGGAGCGCCGCCTCGCTCTGGACATCGCGCAGTTGGAGTACGCCCGTTCGGCCGCCATCGATGCGGAGAGGGAGCGTATCGCGGATGAACTGCACGACATCATCGCGCACGACGTGACGCTCGTCTCGATGCATGCCCGCGTCCTCGAACGTGTGGACGATCCGGCCCTGTATGCACAGTCCATCCAGGCCATCCGCACCAGTGCGGACCAGGCGTTGGCAGACATCCGACGAGTACTCCGCATCGTACGCGACGATCAGGCTACGCTCCTGGACCCGTCTGATACTGGTGGACCCGCATATCGGAATGGCCCGAATAGGGCTTGGTGGACTTAAGTTGTGGCCGAATCGCCGCAGGTCCTTTGGGAGCGTCACGACTGTCCACGTGCCCCGCATCAGAACGGGCTATCGGCCCGAGAAATGTCCCTGTGCTGCAGCACCATCATTGGGAAGTTGTTCACATCACCTTGAGGCGCAGCGGCCGCAAGCGGATCCTTCGGCATGCGCCGACGAATCCGCCAGGCGGTCAATAACAGCTCACCGAACGCCTCCGCCGCATCCTCCGCGTTTGGAATGCGACGTTGGAAGTAGCCGAGCAAGGCACTCCGGTTCTCGCGGATCACCGCTTCAAAGACGCTCACTGGCGACACTGATCCCTCTGGCCCTGCAACGAGATCGGCCACGCGTCGTCCATGGATTAACCGCGTTCCACGAGCTGCGCCGCCAACTGATCCCACACCAGATCGAACACCGCCATCTGCTTCCAGTCCGCGTCGCCCATCTCCTGACCGACCAGCTTCTCCCGAAGCTCGCTTCCTTCTTGCCGGTGTCTGCAGCCAGGGCCTCGACATCGACCGACTCGAGAATCTCTCGGGCGTCACGAGCCATCGGCGAGTCTTTCGAGTACCCAGCGTCATACTCAATTCGCATTGCAATGAAACAGCCGATTCCACGCAAGGGTGGGCCGGTGTTGATGTCGGCAAGGACACCTCTGGGTGCGCCTGGAGCCGAAGCGAGTGTTCTTGATGGCGCGGGTGGTGTTGACCTCCAGTGTGGTGGCTGCTAGCTTTCTCGTCATCGAACCGGTTCGACGAAGGGGTCGGAGTTTGGCTAATATCGGCGATATTGCGCGTCACCTCGGGGTCTCGCGCTCGACCGTGTCGTACGCACTTAGCGGGAAGCGGCCCGTGTCGCGCGAAACCAAGCAGCGCGTCGAAGCTGCGATCCGCAAACTCGACTATTGGCCTTCGGCTGCCGGACGTGCGCTTGCGACCGCCCGCTCGGAGATCCTCGCCCTGCTGTACCCGATGGGTGCGAGTGCCAGTCCCGCCATCGCGCTTCAGTTCGTCGACGGCGTCGCCCGCGCGTCTCGCGAGTTGGGCTACGACACCCTCCTTATCACGGGAAACGAGGGGATTCACGCGGTTGACCGGCTGACTCGTGCCAGGCAGGTGGACGGTTTCATCCTCCTCGACGTCGAGAAGGATGACCAGCGCCTCCCAGCGCTTCGCCGTTCGAAGCTCCCGAGTGTTCTCGTCGGTAATCCGGCGCACTGCGAGGACCTTGATCGGGTGGATCTGGACTGGACCGCTGTCGGCTCTGTGCTCGTGGAGCAGTTGGCTGCTCTCGGCCACGTTCATATCGGCGTTCTGTGGGCGCCGGCCATTACCCGCGGGCTGCACATGACCTACGCTGAGCACTTCCAGCAGGGTGTGTGGCGGGCAGTCGAGGGACTCGACCTCGCAATCGTCGACGTCCCCGCCGAACTCGACAATGAAGCGACGTATCGAGGTGTCATCGATGCGCTCCGTGAGCACCCTGAGCTGACGGCTTTCGTCGTCCAGCATGAGCCTGCCGTCGCGCCACTGAAGGCGGCCCTCGCTGCGACGGATAGGTCCATCCCCGCGGACGTTTCGATCGTTGGGGTCAACATTGATGCGCTCGACTCGGGACTTGTCACACCGATTTCAGGCGTGGGGAACCCTTCTCGCGAGCTCACGCGTGCGGCCGTCGAGCTTCTCGTCGCACGGCTGAACGGCGACGCTCGTGCTCCCACGGGGGTTGTGATTTCCCCCGCGTACACCGACCGTGGCACGGCCGGACCGGCCCCCGCCCTGAGAAACTTCGCGCCGGTTCGGTCACAGGCGTCGACTGAAGAGGAGGGGCTGCACAAGTGAAGTTCACCGAAGGCTACTGGGTGAAGAAGGAGGGTTACCTCGTCGAGCACCCCAGGCAGGTGCAGGAGATCGCCGCCGCTGCCCGAGGCATTGTCGCCTATGCGCCCACCCGCGTCGTCCACAAGCGCGGCGGCGAGCTTGACTCGCCCATGCTGACGACCACGGTCGAGGCCGTCGCTCCCGACGTCGTCCGCGTCCGGCAGGAGCACTTCCGCGGGACTGTCCGGCGTGGCCCGCACTTCCGTCTCGCTAAGGCTGACGTCACCCCGGAGGTGGCGATCGAGGGCAAGGTCGGTCGGCTCCGTGTCGGTGACCTCGAAGTCCGTATCGGCGGCGAAGACAGCTACGGCATCGACTTCTACGGTGGCGGCGAGCTGCTCACCTCCGTCGGTCCCCGAAGCACCGGAGTCGTTACGGCGCCCGACGGCACGAACTATATACATGAGCAGCTCACCCTCGATGTCGGCGACGCCGTTTACGGCCTCGGCGAGCGGTTCGGCCCAGCCGTGAAGAACGGTCAGACCGTCGACATTTGGAACGACGACGGTGGCACCGCGACCGAGCACGCGTACAAGAACGTCCCGTTCTACCTCACCAATGCCGGCTACGGCGTGCTGGTGAACCACACCGAGCACGTGTCGTTCGAGGTCGGCTCCGAGGTCAACACCCGGGTGCAGTTCTCCGTTGCGGGGCAGGCACTGGAATACCTGTTCATCTACGGTCCAACCCCGAAGGAGATCCTTGGCAAGTACACGGCGTTGACCGGTCGCGCCCCCCAGGTGCCGGCGTGGTCCTACGGGCTGTGGCTGTCAACGTCGTTCACCACCGACTACGCGGAGGACACAGTCAACGCCTTTGTCGACCGGATGGCAGAGTCCAGCGTTCCCCTCAGCGTCCTGCACTTCGACGCCTACTGGATGCGCGCCTCCCACTGGTGCGACTTCGTCTGGGACCCGGAGAAGTTTCCCGACCCCGCCGCGATGCTGCGGCGCTTCCACGACCGCGGACTGAGGATCAGCGTGTGGATCAATCCCTACATCGCGCAGCGCTCCCACCTCTTCGATGAGGGCATGGCGAACGGGTACCTCCTCCGCTCGAGCGACGGCGCCGTCCGGCAGTGGGACCATTGGCAGTCAGGGATGGCGTGGGTTGACTTCACCAACCCGGACGCCACGACATGGTGGAAGGGGGAGCTCAAGAAGCTGCTCTCCCAGGGTGTTGACGCCTTCAAGACGGACTTCGGCGAGCGAGTCCCGACCGACGTCGAGTGGTTCGACGGTTCCGACCCCGGGCAGATGCACAACTACTACAGCTACCTCTACAACCGGGCCGCTTTTGAAGCCATCGCCGAGGTGCACGGTGAGGCAGAGGCGATCGTCTTCGCCAGGTCCGCCACCGCCGGTGGGCAGGCCTTCCCGGTCCACTGGGGCGGAGACTCCGAGCCCACCTTCGTGTCCATGGCCGAAACCCTCCGCGGTGGACTGTCGCTCGGCATGTCGGGCTTCGGCTACTGGAGCCACGACATGGGCGGCTTCGAGGGCACCCCGCGCGACGATGTCTTCATCCGGTGGTTCCCGTTCGGGATGCTGACCTCGCATAGCCGCCTGCACGGCGCGCATTCCTATCGGGTACCGTGGAACTACGGCGAGACAGCGATGGCGGTTGCCCGTCGATTCGTCGCGCTGAAGAACCGGCTGATGCCGTATATCGGCACTCACGCTCGTGCCGTGACCGACGAGGGCCTGCCGCTGCTTCGCCACATGATCCTCGAATACCCCGACGACCGCGGGAGTACCCACGTCGACTCCCAATATCTGCTCGGCCCGGACCTCCTTGTCGCGCCGGTCTTCAGCGAGACCGGCGCTGTCGACGTCTACCTCCCGAGCGACGGGTGGACCGACGTCCTCTCCGGCCAGCATGTCGACCGCGCCGGATGGCACCACCAGGTCCACGAGCTCACCACGCTTCCGCTCCTAGTGCCGGACGGCACCGCACTGCCAGTGGGCGCCGACCCGACACGTCCGGACTACGACTGGCTCGACGACCTCACCCTCTACCTCTTCCGTCCGACGGAGGGGACACGGACGGTCACGGTCACGACGCCCGATGGCCGATCGGCCACGTTCCGCGTCAGGCGCGCCGGCAGCTCTGTCAGCGTCGCCACCGACAGCACCGACAGCTCGTGGCGGGTCGTCGTGATCGGTGCCTCACCGACGGTCGTGCGCGTCGGAATCGAAGACACCTCCGGCAGATACGGCGAGCTGTGCCCCGGCACGGCTCTCACTCCGACCGGCAGCTCGGTCGAGTTCGATATCTGAACCCAGTCCCCACTCGACCATGTAATACCGATACACACGCAACACCCCAAACAAAGGAGTCTGGTATGAGTATTCAGTCCAGGAGCAGGAAGCTGATCGCGGTTACGGCCGCAGCGACCGCGCTCTCGCTCGGTCTCGCCGCTTGTGGCGGCGGCGGCGGGAACACCGACAGCGCCGACGGAGACATCACCCTCGAGGTCTGGGACTACCTCGGCCAAGGGGTGAGCAACACCGCAATGGACTCGGCCGTCGCGGCGTTCGAGGAAGCCAACCCCGGGATCACCGTGAACCGCACATCATTCGCGTTCGCGGACCTGTCGAAATCGATCGTTCAGGGTGGAGTGGGCGGCCAGGTCCCCGATGTCGCCATCGTCGACGTCGTCGACACCCAGAACTTCGCCGCCCTCGGCCTGCTCCAGGACGTCACAGACACGGTGGCTGACCGCCAAGCGGAGTTCTTCGAAGGACCCTGGCAAAGCACCCAGTTCGACGGAAAGACCTACGGCCTCCCGTTGAACTCGAACAACCTCGCGCTCTACTACAACACGGCGATGTTCACTGAGGCAGGCGTCGACGTTCCGACGAACTGGGACGAGCTCCGGGCAGCCGCCGAGGCAACGACGACCGATGCGCATAACGGCATCGTGATGAGCGCCGTCAAGAACGAGCAGGGCACATTCCAATTCCTCCCGTTCCTATGGCAGACCGGGGGGGACCTCGATACCTTCGCGACGGACGGAGCTGAAGCACTCGGCTTCCTTAAGTCCCTGGTTGACGACGGCTCGATGTCCTCGTCCGTGGCGAACTACACGCAGGAGGACGCCCGGACACAGTTCGTCACCGGGAAGTCAGCGATGATGATCAATGGCCCATGGGAACTGCAGAACCTTGCGGACGCCGGCATTGACTTCGGTGTCGCGCCGCTGCCGGCCGGCGTTGAGGCGGCGACCGGTCTCGGCGGCGAGAACGTCGTGACGTTCGCCCAGGCGCCGCAGCCCGAGGCCGCCCAGGCGTTCCTCGAGTTCCTCACCGGTACCGAGGGTGCCACGATCTACTGCGACGAGTCGGGCCAGCTCTCCAGCCGCGTCGATCTGCAGGGCCAGCTCGCCCTCTCGGACGACCCCAACATGCAGGTGTTCGAGGACCAGCTCGACATCGCCCACGCCCGGGCATACGGCGCCAACTACCCGGAGATTTCCGCCGCCGTCCAGGAGGCCCTCCAGTTGGTGATCACCGGAGCCGAGTCACCCGAGGCCGCGGCCGAAGCCGCGGCCGAAAAGATCAACGGGCTCCTGGACTGACCATGACCAATCGTGTCCTCCCGAGTGAGGAGCAAGGCCGCCAGTCCCGGCGGCGGGTGGTATCAGCGCGAGACGTTGCCACCCGTCGCCTGGGGCTGGTCCTAGCCACCCCGGCGCTGATCTACATCGTCGTCTTCCTCGCTTTCCCGCTGATCTACAACCTGTACCTCAGCGTCACCGACGCCAGCGGCGCCAACCTCATCTCAGGCAACCTTTCCTTCAACAACTTCGAGAACTACGGCGTCGTCCTCAGCGACCCGGCCTTCTGGAACGCTGCGCTGCTGAGCCTGATCTTCACCGTCGCGTGCTTGGTGCTGCAATACATCCTCGGCTTCGCGCTGGCGTTGTACTTTCGCCACCCGTTCCTAGGCAACGGCCCCATCCGGGCGCTGCTGCTCGTCGGCTGGATCCTGCCACCTGTCGTCACCGGCACAATCTTCCGGTGGCTGTTCGACACGGACTACGGGCTCGTCAACTTCGTCCTGCAGAGCCTCGGCATCATCGACCAGCCGGTGCAGTGGCTGACCCAGGGTACGACGGCAATGTTCGCCGTCATCGTGGCAAACCTGTGGGTCGGCATCCCCTTCAACATGCTGTTGATCCTGTCCGGGCTGCACCTCATCGACGACGTGCTGTACGAGGCGGCGTCGGTCGATGGCGCCTCGCGGTGGCGGCAGTTCTGGAGCATCACGTTCCCGCTGATGGCGCCGGTGTCCATCTCGGTTCTCCTGCTCGGCGTCATCAACACTTACAAGGTCTTCGACCTCATCTACACGATGACCCGGGGTGGACCGGTCGACGCCACCACCACACTGCCGATCTACACCTATCTCGAGACATTCAGCTTCTTCGAGTTCGGCACGGGTGCCGCCGCCTCCGCATTGACGCTGCTACTGCCGCTCGCCCTCTCGTACTTCTATGTCAAGAGCCTCAACGAGGAGGAGAAGTGAGTACCTCTACCGCACTCCAGCCGCAACCGACTACCGCCGCCGGTGGCACGCATCGACGTCGAGGAGAGGGTCGGCGACGCGCGCTGCACACGATCAAACCGATCGTGGCCTGGCTGATCGCTGCTGCCTACCTTGTTCCGGTCTACTGGATGATCAATACGTCTCTGAAGACGTCGACCGACATGTTCGCCAGTCCGCCACAACTCGTGCCGGCGACGATCTACACGGGCTCCTACGCAGCGGTGTTCAGCGACCAGTATGGGATACCTCAGGCGTTCCTGAACAGTGTGATCATCTCGGTGTCGGTGCTCATCCTCACGATGCTGATCGCGGTGCCCGCGTCGTACGCTGTGGCGAGGCTCCGGGGCGGCGTGACAACGTCGATGATGATCATGCTCACCATTGTTCAACTCCTCCCCGCCATCGCGATCTCCGTGCCGCTGTTCGTGATGTTCCGGCAAGTGGAGCTGATCAACAGCTACCTGTCGATCATCCTGGCGGACGTCTCGGTCACGTTACCTTTCGCGGTCATCCTGCTCAGGCCTTACTTCAAGCTCTTCCCCGTCGAGGTGGAAGAGGCCGCGCGCCTCGACGGTCTCAGCACCGTCGGGACCATCATTCGGATCATCATGCCGACGATCCGTCCCGGTCTCATCATGATCGGTTCTTTCGCCTTTCTCATGGCGTGGGGCGAGTTCACGTTCGCGCTGACGCTGACCACCGAGCAGCGGATCCAGCCGCTCACGGTTGCGCTGAACCGGATCATCGGTCAATTCGGCACGAACTGGAACGACCTGATGGCCGTGGCCGTCGTCATCGCCGCGCCGGTGCTCATCCTCTTCATCGTTCTGCAGCGGTACATTGTCGCAGGCCTGGCGGGCGGCGCGACGAAGGGGTAGCCAGCCCGGAGAGCCGCACGTTTCGGCGAGTGTCAGCCGGTCGGTTGCCATCTCAACACTTCCGTTTCAAGGAGGAAGCGGTAAAACTCTGGATCAGCCCGACCACGTTCCCAAAAGGGTCGGTCAGCACGACGCCGCACTGGCGCACCACGGGCAACAACGCGACGCGCCCTACGGGCTACCTGAATTCGCGCAAGACCCGCCCGGTTCGTATTCGCAGTTCGCTGCGCCTTACGGGACAGCGGACCGTCTCGGGTGGGAGTTCTCCGAGTCGCGCAGTTGAGGGTAAGCCGCCCAGTCGCCGCCGGCGTGGGTGCTCCACCGCGCCGCAGTGTCCGCGGTGACGCCGATCAGGTCGGCGACGACGGCGGGCTGCAGGTCTCGGCTTAGGTTCATCAGCGCAACCAGACGCCCTTGCTGAACCGAGATGCCGGCGAGCCGCAGAGCCGCTAACACGCTGACGTTGGCCAGGTGCGCGCCGGGTCGAAGTCCACGGAAGACCCACTTGTCCTCGGCGACCGGTGACCGCGGCGGGACGTTGAGGACGCGTCGCAGGAGGTCTGCCAAACGCGGGGGCAACTGAACAGGGTCCGCGCCGAAAGCGACCGTGACCCTCTCCCCATCGACGGTGACGGCGGAGCGACGCAGCGTGACGATGCGGGTCACCGGGACACCGAACAGGAGGGTGAGCAGTCCGACCACGCGCGGGCCGAGGCTGATGTCTTCGCGGGTGAGGAGTATCCGCACCCATTCCCACCTCTGGTCGTCTGAGATGGAGGGGCCCCGCTGGAGTTGCGGGCGGTAGTCGCTTCGCAGCCGAGTGAGGTGTTGGGTTCGCGCCCACCGCAGGAATCGAACCAGCTGATAAGCGGGATCGCCGCGTCGGACGACGTATTCGTCGTGCATCCGTTGCGGGATGTTCCCGAGCGTAAATCCCGCATCGCGGATGGCGGCGAGGAACTTGCGGATCTCGATCAGTTCGTGCCGGGCACGTAACACGCGTTGCATCGGGTCGGTGCTCTCCACCGATTCGGCAAACCGCCGCTTCACCACCCATGAGGCGTACTGCTGCACGATGCCGCGGTCATGAGCGTCAGGTATCGACTGGAGCAGACCGCTCAGCCACACCTCGAACCGAACACGAGAAAAATCATCAGCAGGCACCGCGCCGGACTCGACCAGCAACGCCGCGACATAGGCTGTCGCGGCGGTCACACGCAGCTCGGCGACAGCCCGCAACGACACGGGCAGGTCTCCCGCGGCCATGCGGCGAATGATGCGTGCGCCGCCGCCCCCGGTCACCCACTCGAGCCGGGAGTTGGGGTTGGAGGGGCTGTTGAGCAGGTAGTTCTCCACGGCGAGGAGCTGGGGATGCGGCCGCCCGTCTGGGCCGGTGATCAATGAGCGGACTTTGTCTGGCAGAGCGCACGGCGCGCACCGCGCACCGTGCAGTCTGCGGTCATCCGTGCTGCACACCCGGCACCGCACGTACTTCTTGGCACCGGCACAACCCGCGCAAACGGCTGCCCCGTCACGGAGATAGGGAACCAGCTTGGCCGCGCCGCACATGCCGCACCTGCGGGGACGCGTGCGGATCGCGTTATAGCAGGCCAGGCAGAGCGGCTCGTCCTCGATGAGCGCCGCGACGGAGCGGGTCAGGTCGCATCGGCTGCATAAGGTCTCGGGTCGCCGGTAACACCGGCTGCACAGCGGTCCGTCCGTACCGAGCTTGGCCACCCAGGTCACCTGCCCGCAGGCACGGCATGGGGCGTGGTTGTCGGGATCGTTGCGGAAGCAGATGGAGCATTGCACCTGCCCGCCCACGATCCGCCAGCTGGTTTTGATTTGACCGCATCTCGCGCAAAGTCTCGATCCATCTGACCTGCAGCCGGCGCAGAACCTGCCGCCCTGTCCGTCTCGTAGAGGGAGGAGTCGGGCGCGTCCGCATCGGGAGCATGCGGGCAGGCGCAGGTCGGGGACGCCGCGGCGGGTCAGATCGACGATCATCCGTTGCACCGTCATCGACGCGTCCGGTGAGGCACTCACCAGCCGGCCCGGGTCAGCGAGCAGATCGCGCAACAGCATGGCCAGCCCCCGCGTGGTCGGCGCCGCGCTCATCGCGGACCAGATCACGCACGACGCGGGAACCTGCGGCGCGGCTACGGTGACCGCCTTGGCGAGGCTGACAAGAACCGCCGCAGGGTCCTCGCTGCTACGACGATGCATCTAGTCGGCCGCGGTGGTCGGGGGCCGGTGGATGCGGGCACGTGGTGGTCGCAGGTCGCCGATGGGGCGGCTGGTCGGCTCGGCGCCGACCGCTTGCTCCTCCACGATGCGGACCGTGATCAAATCCGCCGGCGTACAGCCCAGCGCCGCACACACCGCCCCGATCACCTGCATGCTGGCCCGCTCCGGTTTCTGGGTCACCAGTCGGAACACCTGCTCCCGCGACAGGAATACGCCGTACTCGGCAAGCAGCGGGATGAGCTCGGTGGTCTTGAACAGTTGGTGACCGGCCATCAACTGTCGCAGGTTCCATGTCGTCTGCACTTGCTTCATAGTTCTGCCTCCATCTGTCGGAACCGGGCCAGCGCCTCGGCGAGAACACGATTCTTGAAGTCACCGCTGACGCTCGTATAGATCGATGTCGTCGACGCGTGAAGATGACCCACCTGCTCTTGGACGAACTTGTCCGCGTACCCGTACTCGATCAGATGCGTGACATACGAGTGTCGCAGGCAATGCAAAGTCAACGCCGGATCCAACCCGGCCCCCTCACGCAGCGCGACGAAGCGGGCATCGACGTACTTCGCCGACACCCGGGTGTTCCGCTCGGTGACCCACATCGCAGCCAGATCTCGTGAACCGAACCGGTCACGGGCCTCCTCCACCCACTGGCTCATCCCTTCGATCCACCACGCCATCTCCGGCACCAGAAGCACCGTGCGCCGGCGAGGGTTACTCCCCCGGCTCGCTTTCGCAAACCGGACATGCAACGCGGCATACCTCCCCCACTTCGGAACCCGAGAGTTGTAATGCATGTCGGCCAGATCGAGGCCACGCAGCTCCGCCCGCCGCAGGCCGAACGCGTACGCGGTCTTGAACATCTGCGCATCCCGCAACGCCCCCAACGCACCCTTCCGGCCGCTCCGGGCGACCGCCTCGACCCGCTCATCCGCGTAGTCAAACAACTGCTGCACCTCGTCGAACGTCAACGCCCGACGACGCGGATTACCCTCATACTCCTGCACGTGCGCGGCCGTGTTCCACGGCAGACACACCTGCGACGGGGTTTCGCCGAACTGCCTTTCGCAGATCTCAACCCAGTCGTAATCCGGGCTGGTCAGGTAGTCGCAGAACCCGCGGATCCCGCCATGGACCGCCCGTATCGTCGAGCGGCCGCGGCCGCCCTGCCGATACGAATCGGTGAACTCGTCAAGGTCCGACGCCTGCCACTGCCAGGGGTACTTCTCCGTGAAGGCTTGGAACCGCTCAATCAGCGCCACCCGCGTCTGAATCGTCTGCGTCGCGAGATGACGGGCACGCTGCTGCTGCGCCCACGAGCCCACCATGGAACGCCACACCGCCTCCTCCACGCGCAGCACACCCATACCCAGGCTGGGCAGCAACGCGGAGCGAAGCTCACTGACCGACAGAAATTGTTGCATTTGATCAATCATCGTAAGAAACAATGCAACACTCTGCAAGACCCAGTCCCGGGATCCGCGCCACTACGCTCGACGAGGGAGACAACCTCGGCAGCACGATTGCCGTTCTTTGGCTGAATATCACCTTCCGCAGTTGCAATTGGCGCAACTCGCGACGCTTCGAACAGCGAGCGAGTATTGCCAGCGCATTGGAGGAAGCCCGCGATTCGCTCGCAAAACTCGGCGCCGATGTCACAGTCCACTCCAGCCCCAACGTCTCCGTGTCAGCTGCCATCGAGCAAGCGCTAGTCCATCTGGTGAGAGAAGGCGCGACGAACATCGCCAAGCACGCGACCGAACACCCTTCTGTGACAATCCAGATCGAGGCCATTGAGAACGACGTCCGCCTGGAACTGGCGAACTCGATCGCAGAGACCCCGCGAAATTCTCTCGTTCCGTCATCCGGCTACGGACTCGATCGGCTCCGCGAGCGCGTCTCGCTGCTGGGCGGAGACCTGAGCACGCAGATGGTGGGCGGAACCTGGACACTGACAGCACGCCTTCCAGCCCGCTGATCACCGGCAGCCGTTCGTATCCCTGAGCGATACATCCGGAGGTAGTGCGGACAGCGCCGGACTACGAATGTGAGGAGATCATCCTGGGCTGACCAGGACACTACCTCCAGGAGCAAGAACGAATGATGACGCCGCTCTTCCGACATCGAAGCCTCCCCGACCTCGAAGCGAGACTCGAAGCAATCGATGCGGGCATAGCAGCGCATCCACTCGCCTCCGAGAAGGTCAAGAAGGCGCACCGGATCGTCGAGACCCACGGGGACAGATCTGATGACGAGGTCGCCCAGGAGCTCGCCGTACATGGGCTCCCGACACTCGAAGAGCTCGGCAAGATCCAGCTCGAGCACACGGGAAGCTGGTGGCGCCTGCACCGCTCACGGAACAGGATCATCACGAAGATCGAGAAGCTCAAGAGCTAACACGGACGCCGACGCGACCGATCGAAGCTCCGCTGTTCGTCGTCAATACACCGTCACACAAGAACTCAGCTTGTTGCGGTCGCCGCTGAAACCCAGAGGTACACGACATGTCCTGAGACACTGACGCGGGTTTCCCGAACACGTTGACGTTATCTTCTGAATGGACGTATGCTACCGTGGTAGATACCACAGTTTCCGTACTAGAAATCATAGGTGGTGAGTCTCATGCATGGCGGTGTGATCCTGTTCCGGGGAACCGGAGCCGATGCGCGCCGCTATGTCGAGGCCGACCGCTCTCGCGCCGATGACTACTACCTCGGCGCTGACACGTCCGTCGCGGAGTTCACCGTGCTCGACGGTGCCGGGAACGTGACCGCCGAGCTCGGACTCGAACCAGACGTGTACGCGGGCTGGGTGGACTGGATCAATCCGCTCACCGAGGAGTCGATGGGCAAGCCGCGCCTGCCGGGCGAGGGGCGGCAAGGGTCGCCCAGGTTCGCGGAGATGGTCGTGAACGCGCCGAAATCGCTTTCGATCGCCGCTGCGCTCCACCCGGAGGTCTCCGACGTTCTCGACCGGGCGCAGCAGGACGCCGTGGGTGAGATTCAGCGGTGGCTCGCTCAGCACTCCGTGACCCGTGTCGGGCCGCGCGGGAAGCAGGAGGTGGTGCCCGTTTCGCAGTTGCAGACGGTAGCCGTGTCGCACCGCACCTCGCGGGCGGGTGATCCGCATCGGCATATCCACTTCCAGATCGGCACCCGCGTCTGGGCGGCCGGGAAGTGGCGTGCGCTGGACACCGCGGCGCTGTTCCGGCAGCAGGGCACGATCCGTGCCTTCGGTACGGCTGTGATCGCCGCGCACCCGGAGCTTGCGGAGGTGCTGGATCGTCACGGTCTCACGCTTGATCCGGTGTCGGGTGAGGTGGTCGAGCTCGAGCGGTTCAACGGCGTGATGAGCAAGCGCGGCGAGCAAGTACGCAGGCATCTCGAACGGCTCGAAGCGGAGTGGGAAGCGGCGCATCCGGGCGAGACTGTGGGGCCGGTCATCTCCGCGCGTCTCGCAGCGAAAGCATGGGCGCACGAGCGGCCCGCGAAGAAGCCCACGGCCCTCAGCGAAGAACGGGCATGGGTGACCGAGCTGCGCGACGCCGGCTACGACCCGGCCACGTTGCGCCGGCCCGCCCGTCGTGCGCCGGCGTCGCTGGATGACCTCTCCATGCAGACCGTCGCGAACCGGGCGCTGGATCGTTGCGCTGCAGGTAGTTCGGCGTGGACGCGGCACACGGTGCAGGAGCAAGCGACACGGATCATGACCGAGTACGGCGTGCAGGCGGCACCGGCCGAGATACGCAAGTTCGTGAACATCGCGACCGCGTTGACGATGGAGGATTGCTTCTCGATCCTCCCGCCCGGCGCGCCCACCCCGGAGCATGTGGCGCACCTCACGAGCCTGCGTGTGGTGCAGGCGGAGACGGAGCTGCGCGACCTCATCGCCGCGCGCATCCCGCGACAAGACCCGGAGCACCCTGATGTGCGCAAGTCGGCGCGCAGGCACGGCCTGGACGCCGGGCAAGAGCGCGCCGCCGCCGCGATCGCATCGACCGACCCGCTCGCGGTCGTGGAAGGTGCAGCAGGGAGCGGAAAGACAACGATGCTCGCCGCTGCAATCGAGGTCGCCGCACGACACGGGCGGGCGTCGCGAGTGGTTGCGCCGACGTTGCGCGCCGCGCAGGTCGCGCACGACGAACTCGGCGTACCCGCAACGAGTGTTGCGGCGCTCGTGCACGCGCACGGCTGGCGCTGGAACGCCGATGGCGTATGGACGCGCCTCGCACCGGGAGACATGGACCCGGACACGGGCCGCACCTATCGCGGCCCGGCAGAGGGTGCGCGGCTGGTACGGGGTGAGCGGGTGATCGTGGACGAGGCCGGGATGCTCGACCAAGACACCGCAATCGCGTTGCTCACCGTCACCGCAGAGGCGGGCGCGACCGTCGCGCTCGTCGGGGATCGTGCGCAGCTCGCCGCTGTCGGACGCGGCGGTGTGCTCGACATGGCCGCACAGCTCAGGGGTCGCATCTTCGATATGGCGGAAGTGCACCGCTTCACCGACCCTGCCTATGCCGCGGTCACGGTGCGGATGCGCGATGGACGCGACCCCGGCGAGGTGTTCGATCGGCTCACCGCGCTCGGCCTCGTGCGCCTGCACGCGAGCGACGAGGACGTCCGCGAGCACATCGCCGCACAGCGCCGGGAGAGCGAAGCTGTCACGGTTACGTCCAACGACGAAGCCCGCGCCGTGAACACGCGTGTCCGTGAGGAACGAGTGGCGCGCGGTGAGGTCGACGACCAGCACACCGCGACCGGCAGCGATGGCCTCCCCATCGGTGCCGGGGACGTGATCCAGACGCGCAAGAACAACACCAGCATCGGTGTCACGAACCGGCAGAACTGGATCGTGCAACAGGTCGAGGAGGACGGCACGCTCAGAGTGCGCCAGGCGGGGAGCGGACGCAAGCGGCAGCGCACCGTGCACCTACCCGCCGAGTATGTGGCCGAGCACGCGCACCTGTCGTATGCGGCCACCGCATACGGGGTGCAGGGCGCAACCGTCACCGGGTCGCACACGATCCTCACCGAGACCACCAGCGCCGCAGGCGTCTATGTCGGCATGACCCGCGGCCGTACGCAGAACCTGTTGCACGTCGTCGCCGAGAGCCAGGAGCAGGCGCGGGAGCAGTTCGTCGCGGCGATGGAACGCGACCGCGCCGACCGCGGCCTCACCGACGCGACCGAACGCGCAGCAGACGCCGTGCGCGGGCTCGTGGACGAGGGGCCGGTACGTCTCGTGCAGACCGAGCGGGCACGCCTCACGCAGCTCGTCGAACGCGCAGAGCAGCAGGCGGCCCTGTTTGAGGAAGCGACCGCGCGTTTCGCCACGCAGAAGCAGGCGCATCACGTCGAAGCCGAGGAGCACGCCGAGATTGTGGCCCACGCGAAGGAGCTTGCAGAGCACACCCGCCACACGGTCACGGCCGAGGTAGAGACGCGGGCGCGCGCGGACGGGCAAGAACTTGTGGAAGCTCGGGCGCATCTCGACACCGCCCGAGAGGAGGCGAGGGCGGCGCGGTTCGGGCGCAAGCGCACTGCCAACCGGAACATCGACACTGCGGCGGAGTCGGTCGAGAAGATCGAGCAGCACGTCACCCAGACATGGGGCACCGCACCATCTCTCTTGCGTCCCGTCACCGAGTGGGCGCAGACGATCGCGACGAAGCATGCTGACGCACACCCCGAGGTGAGGGCGGCCGAACAGGCCCTCAGCGACGCCGATACAACGAAGCAGCAGACGGCACAGCGGCAGGCGGCCGAGCGGGATCGCCTCACCGTCCAGGTGTACGGGGCAGAGCAGGCACGGCAAATGCGAGGCACCTTCCGCACCCCCAACCCCCGAGCCGACGCCGAACACGCCAGACGGCGGGTAGCCGAAGCGCGGCGGGTCATCGCGGAGCTGGACGCCCGCCCTATCGCTGAGGCCGCCGAATGGCTCACCCAGCGCCGAGAGCAGCAACGAGCCGAGCGCGAGGCGCTGCAAGCCCGTCAGGAAGCCCTCGCGCGCCGCACCGTCGGGCCAACGAGGACTGGCCCGGATCAGCGGCGAGAAGGGCCGGGGCGCAGCTTGTGATCCGGCCTGGTGAAGCTATAGAGACAGCCCGCCGTGGGGCGCTGGCGGCTCCGGGCGGCGCGTCTGTGTGCCGAACGACTCCGGGGCCGGGTGAGAACGTCGGCGGCGGGCTGCGTCGAGTTCGCGATCCAGCACGTCCGGTGTCCGGGAAATGCCGCGTGCTTGG
The DNA here is from genome assembly GCF_037204145.1 of Microbacterium istanbulense. Taxonomy (NCBI): domain Bacteria; kingdom Bacillati; phylum Actinomycetota; class Actinomycetes; order Micrococcales; family Microbacteriaceae; genus Microbacterium; species Microbacterium istanbulense. The sequence goes on along the minus strand of NZ_JBBDGN010000016.1, from coordinate 35,969 downwards.
AAGCTGCGCACTTGCTCGACCGTCAATGCCTCCCCAGGTGGTGTGCCTGCGTCGAGCCGGTGGAGGTTCGGGCGGATCAGCGCGTCGATGCCTGTGTGGTCTTCCACGATGGCGAGGGTGCGGGCGTGGGCGAACACGTCGCCGGGAATCTGCGACCAGTCGATGCCCCATCCGGCGTCGCGGGCGAGCTGGTTGAACAGGATGTGCTGGCTGCGCGTGTTCACGTCGCGGAACGGATGGATCGCCAACCAAGAACTTTTCGATCTGATGCAACAGCCCGTGGTTCCGCGCGATTCCGAGCCTTTGGGTCGCCAAGATCGCGTCTGCTTGCCAGCGTAGCCGTGCAGTGGAGCGCGCTGACGTCCCCGGATGGCGCTCAGCCGCACGATTCCGGGCGATTTCCCGACGGTGCGATCCACGTTTCGAGCCATGTCATCCATCATAGTGTTGTGTTAGATGCAATAATGATGGGATGAGTGAGGATGTGGAGGTGTTGCTGCTTCGACAGCCGGGCGTCGTGCCGTTGCGCGAGGACGCGGCCGTGTTCAGTGGCATGCTCGATGGGTTCTCCCGCCAGCAGGTGAGTCGGGGCCTCGCCAAGCAGACGATCCAGATGCGCCGCTGGCAGGTGGAGCGTTTCCAGCGGTTCGCGGACTCGTACCCGTGGGAATGGCTGCCGGGTGATGTCGAGGACTTCACGACGAGCCTGTTCAGCGGCTCCCGCCCGTTGGCGCGTTCGACGGTGCGGATCTATCACCTGACGTTGCGCGCGTTCTGCGATTTCATCACCGACCAGCGCTACGGCTGGGTGGCGGAGTGTCGGTCTCGGTTCGGGTCGGTGCCGTCGCAGGTGTGCTTCGAGTGGAACACGGTCGCGCACACCGTCGACTTCGAGGGCACATCGGGTCGGCGGCCGCTGGACTACGACGAGCTGGACGCGCTGTTCGCCGTCGCGGACGCCCGCGTAGAGACGCTGAGGCAGCAGGGCCGAAAGGGTGCGCTGGCCGCGCTGCGGGATGCCCAGTTGCTCAAGACGACTTACGCGTGGGGGCTGCGCCGTCGTGAGGTGCTGGGGCTGGATGTGGTCGATCTGCGGACGAACGCGAAGACGCCGCAGTGGGGCCGGTTCGGACTTCTGCACGTACGCCACGGGAAGTCCTCGAAAGGGTCGATCCCCAAGCGCCGGTCGGTGTTGTCGCTGCCGGAGTTCGCGTGGGCGATCGACGGGTTGCGTGTCTACGTCGAACAGGTCCGGGAGAAGTTCAATCCCGGCAGCCATCCGGGGCTCTGGCCGACCGAGCGAGGCACCCGCGTCGGTGACCGTTACCTCGATCGGCGGTTCGCGCTGCTCCGTGACGAGGCCGGGCTGCCGAGCGAGCTGACCCTGCACAGCCTGCGGCACTCGTACGTGACGCATCTGATCGAGCTGGGCTACGCGGAGCAGTTCGTGCAAACCCAGGTCGGGCACGCTTATGCGTCGACGACGGCGATCTACACCTCGGTGACCGATGACTACCGCAACCGCGTCCTGGCGGCGGCGATCGACAAGTTCTACTTTCCGGAAGGAAGCACCTGATGACGACGAAGACGATCACCTGGCGGCTGCGCACGCTGATGGCCGAGCGGGGCATGTTCAAGACCACCGACCTCCTCGAACCACTGAAAGCCGAGGGCGTCGCGCTCTCCCGCGAGCAGGTGTTCCGAATGGTCACGCAGACACCCCAACGACTGAACGTAGAAGTCCTCGCCGCGCTCTGCACGATCCTGGACTGCACCCCTAGCGATCTGCTCGTCCTCGAAGAGGTCGCCGCGCGAAGGGCCGAGGCGACGGGCACGGGCGGGAGGATCGAGGACATCGGTGATCTGCGTCCCGTGCCAGCGCGCGTCCAGCGTCCGAAGCCGTGACGATCCCGCGCGGCACCCCACAGCCGGACGGGGTGTTCGGGCGTCGCGTCGCGGCCGCACTGACCATCAAGGGAGTGATCGCGCCCGACCAGGTCATCATCGACGCAGCCGAGAGGATCGTGCGAGCAGGCGCGCGGAACGGGACGCTGCGACTGCTGACCAGCGAACAGTTCGATCCCCGTGAGCTGCACGCCGAAGCGCTGAGGGAGGTGCAGATGCTGCTGGCGTTCCTCGCCCGCAACGGCGCGATCGGCATCCGGCTCCCTCTTTGCCCGACATGCCGAACCAGGAAGGTCGTCAAGGTCCGCAGCGAGCACGGGCAGCGCGAGTGCTTCCGATGCGCTCAGCGCCGCTCCTACGACGAGTGCCCACAGTGCTTGCGGATGAAGAAGCTCACCGCGACCCACCCCGACGGGCAGCGCGTCTGCCAACGCTGCGGCCCGGACGGCATCCCGACGTTCACCTGCGACGACTGCGGGAAGATCGTCACCACCGTTGGGCGCGTCGACGGGCGAAGGGTTTGCCTGAACTGCCTGCCGCCGCGCCTGCGTCGCTGCGTCTCCTGCGGGCAGCAGAAGAAGATCGCCGCGAACATGCTCCACGGCCCGCACTGCTTCGCCTGTCACAATCGCATCCTCCGCAACGCCGCGCCCTGCCCCGGATGCGGGCAGAAGCGCATCCTCGCGTTTCTCGGCACCGACGACCACCCCTGCTGCGCGGGCTGCGCCGGCCAGCCCGCCCGTTACGCCTGCCGCCGCTGCGGCAGCGAAGAGCACAACTACGGTCGCCTCTGCGGGAAGTGCGTGCTCAGCGACCGCTGCGACGACATCCTCACCGGCCCGGACGGTGAGTTCCTTCCTGCGATGCAGGCACTGCGTGACTACCTGCTCGCGCAGCCTCGCCCGGCCCAGATCATCAAGTGGCTCCGCATGGGACCGAGCACGGCGTTGCTGCGTGACATCGCATCGAGCCGAGCCTCAATCGGCGCGGTGCTCGACGCGCCTCGACCGAGCAAGCCGTTGATCTACCTGCGGACGCTGCTCCTCGACGCCGGTGCCCTGCCCCACGGCACGGCCGCCACGAGGCAGCTGATGGCCTGGGCGACGCAGACCATCACCGAGGCCCCAGCCGAGCATCACCAGATGCTGCGCACCTACACCCGGTGGGTGCTGCTGCGCCGCGCCAGCCGAGACGACTCCGGCGATATCGCTATTGGAGCGGCACGGCACGTCAAAGCGTCCCTGCGCGGCCTGGTGACCTTCCTCATCTGGATCGAAGAACAGCAGACGCCGCTACGGGCTCTCACCCAGGCGCAGGTCGAGGAGTTCATCACCCTTCGCACGGCACGACGATGGCTCCCTCAGTTCCTCACATGGGCCGCCGAACGAGACATCACACCCGACCTCGGCATCGCGACGCTCCCACGCCGGGAGCCCACGATCAGCACCTCCGAAGAACAGCTCGAAGACGTCATCCGCATCCTCGCGACCGATCGCACCATCGCGCTCGATGCCCGCCTCGCATCGCTGCTGATCGCTGTCTACGGGCTTCCGGCCAGCAAGGTTCTTCTCCTGCGCCGCAATCAGCTCCGTGATCAAGACGTCGCCCTCGACCTCCTCATCGGAGACCGCCCACTCGCGCTCCCCGATCCGATCGCGGCCCTCGCCAAGGAGCAACTCGATCTCCTCTCGGAGGCACCGCCCGATGGCTGGCTGTTCCCGGGCCTCCGACCCGGCCAGCCGCGTGACCCGCAGTATCTCCGCCGGCGGCTCCGCCCGCTCGGCGTCACCATCTCCGAGTTGCAGAACACCGCCCGATTCCGCCTCGCGGGCGCGGTCCCAGCCAAAGTCCTCGCGGACACGCTCGACTTCAGCGTTGCAACCTTCGAGAACTACGCCCACCTCTCAGGCAGCACCCGCGGCGACTACCCGGTGCTGCGAGAAACCAGCAGCCGATAGGCCGCCACCGTTGAACTGACAGTCCCCTCCCCGCACGACAGCGGCAGTGAACCTGCGGCGGTTCAGTTCGTCGCTTCGGAAGCTCGGTACTCGTGGGCGAATCCGGTGCGACTGTATAACTAAGGATGGCGGGCGAGGCGCTTCTCGATACCGGCTTGCCGATGAGGATGACGTCTGTTCTGTGTTCGAGTCCGGCGGTCTCGAGCCGGTCGGCATCAACATCATCGATGATGAACAGTTCGGTGCTCCCACTGCGTTGGGATTCGGCGTGAACCCGGGGTGCTTTAAGCCGTGAGACACGACCCGCCGGCTTGGCACGTTGGTCGGGCAACGGCTCATGAACGGTCATCTGTAACACATGCTTTGGTGGGGCCAGCCGCTGCGCTCTCGATGGGCTGCTCTTCAAGCTCAGGCCGACATCAGGTTGCCCCGCCCGCTCCCTTGACAGGCTCACCTACTTAGGACAACCTAACCAGAGAGTTCATCTGCTGTCGCCCGATGGCAGAAGCGACTTCAACTCGTGGAAGGGATCTCCGTCAATGCATCTGGCAAAGGCCACCAACAGGGCTGTGCTCTCCATGTTCGCGATCGCTACAGCATTCGCCTTAGCAACCGCTACCCCTGCGACCGCATCCGAGTTCGATACGTCGGCTAACCCGACCGCCGACGCTGCTGAGGGCGTCATATTCTCGGTTCTCGGTGACGTCGGAGACGGTGTCGGCTCGATTGTTTCAGACGAAGAGCTCGCTCAGCTCGGGATCGAGGTGACCCCCGGTACAGCCTCAAGCGCGCCGACAGTTCAGGCTGAGCCCGCGCCCACCGCGCGAGCAGCCGCGACCAACAACGTACTCTTCCGGTGGAATGACTTCGGTGGTCGGCAAGTTGTGCTGCGGTCCCAGCCGTACGACAAGATCCTCAACAAGCACAACCTGACATACCGCACACCACGCGTAGTCACCCAGAAAGCCACAACGCGAACCCCCGACGGCGGCACATCATGGCGCTACCGACTGGCGGCCAACGAGGTCAAGTGCGACTTCTGGGGGAACAACTGCAAGGTCGTTCGTACGGTCTGGGTGCGCACCATTGTGGATTTCCGTTCGTATCAGGGTGACAAGTACGGAGTGGTGACCGCCTACTGCGAGGGCATCGACGGCAAATGCCCCGATTTTGTGAAGAACGCGCTGAACCAATGACCACGCCAGACCGAGACCCTGCCGACGTCGCGCTCTGGCGCGACGCCGTCCGGGAAACTTCCGCCTTGGAGAACCTCCGCCCGCACGATGGGCTCATCCGGCAGATCCTGCTCGGCCCGGACACGCTCGAGTTCACCCTCATCGGCGGTGAGGTATTCACCACTCCGGCCTCAGCAGATCGGAACGTGATCGCGTCCGCAGCCTCCAAGACACTCGGTCGCAAGATCACTGCCAACCAGGCCGCGGAGTGGGAGCCCCCGGAGCAGACAGTGAACTACTGGTGGGCAGAGACTCTATACAACTTCGGGCTCCTCGCCCCCGAAGGAATCGTCATGAATCCCACAGTCGTGTTCACCCGGATCTGGCGTGAAGGAACGATCGCGAAGATCGAGGCCTACGACGCCCGTCGGACGGCCGTTGCAGAGTTCGATCTCCGTGCAGATCACCCACCGGCGGACACAGTCACCGACGTGCTCGAGGCTCTTCGCGTATAGGCCTGAGAACACCTCTACCGGAACCGCCTGCGGCCATCGCGCCACCGCCCGCGGGGCCACAGCGCAAGAAGCCCTCCTCATCCGACATTAAGCAACGTGAGAACCACGACATTTGTCGCCGCAAATCACAACCCTGCACGTTGGCGAGCCGCCAGAGCGCGTCAGTCACTCGGAAACCACGGGATAGTTCTCACCCGGATAATGCACTTACACCGGTAGTCGTCTCACCCCACACCCATGCCAGCCCGTCGGAGAACGCATCCGCGTCCAGGCCGCGGAGGTGGTCGCGGGCGGCGAGTTCGCCGAAGACGCGCTCGGCCTCGGACACGATGAACGGCGGGCGGCAATGTGCGATGCCCGTGCCGCCGGGGTGCGTGTCGGTGTCGCGGATGTCGCCGCCCCAGGCATACAGGTCGCGCGTCAGGTGCCGGTGGATGGCCTGCAAGTGCGGGAGGTCGAATCGACCGGGGATCGGGTGCTCGGTGAGTTCAACCATGCGCTGATGGATCGCGGCCGTCTCGACGGCTTTCCATCGGTCGTAGTCGGTGATGCCGAGCTTGTTGATCAGAACCAGGCTGTTCGGGTAGCTGTAGCGGTCGGGCACTGGTGCTCCTGCCCGAACGGGTTACTTCTCGGGGAAGCGGTCAAGCGCCGCCGCGATCGCCGCGCGCACCGCTTCATCCGCGGACAGTTCTCCGCGCACTTGACGGCGGGCGATCTCCCGATCCGCGTCGGAGACGACCGCACCGGCCGTGACCTGCCCGGCCTCGACCTCCGCGAGCACGCGCCGGACATGGGCCTCGGACACGGGAGTCTTGAGAGCCATGCGGGGTGCCTCCTTGTGGTTGGCGTTCTCGGGTCAGTTTACGTCGCTCCGCCGACATTCACCGGGAAGCCGGACACGGGGGTGCCGATTCGGCACCGCCAGTGGAAGTGTCACGACTCGCCGGTATCGGTCACGGCATCGGCGAAGAGGGCGAGGAACTTCTCGCGGGGGATCACGATGCGCCGCCCGAGCTTGACGTGCGGGATGGTGCCCTCGTTGATGCTCGTGGTGATCGTGCGCGGATCGACGCCAAGGGCTTCAGCGGCTTCCTTGCGGGTGATGACGAGGCTGCGCCGCTTACGGAGGTCGTCCATATCGAGGGTGCTCTGCCGCATGTCGCACCATCCGTTCGTGTCAGCGCCGAGAAATGTGGTTCCTCCCACCGTAGAGAATCGCACTTGCGCTGTCAAGCATTGCGTTGTAGTTTTCTACTATGGAAACAGAGAGGGTGCGGGGCAACCCCGCAGGCATCACCAACACGCACGTCGCGCAGAACATCCGCACCGCACGCCAAGCGATCGGCATGGACCTACGCACCATGTCCGACGGGCTGAAAGCCGCCGGGCGCAAGCTCTCCACCTCGGGCATCAGCAAACTAGAGGCCGGGGATCGCCGCGTGGACGTGGACGACCTCACCGTGATCGCCTACCTGCTGCGCACCACCCCTGCCGCACTCCTGACCCCGCCCGACGAGCAGACGACCCTGACCGGGGTGCCGGAGGAGTATGAGCCGGAGGAGATCGACCGGTGGATGCGCGGGGAACTCGTGCTGACCGATGAGGGGCTGTTCAACTACTGGCAGCAGGAGTGGGTGATCTGCACCGACCGCATCCACCATCTCGAAACCACCCTCGCGGGCATGACCGCCCCCAGCAAGGACGACCCGGCGAAGCCGAGTGCGCACCCGAAGACCATCGCCGCCTACCAGGAACGCCTGGAGACGGCGCGGGCGCGGGCGCGCGTGATCCAGGAGCGGGGCGTGCAGCTCGACCCGGAGGGGCGTGTGTTCAACGCCGCCGACTACGCCGAGAACTACGCCGACACCCACCGGCCCGGCAAGACCACCGCGAGAAAGACACTGTCATGACCACGAAGCGCCCCGCAGGGCAGAGCGGCGGGGCTGAGAAGCAGCAGCGACGCTCGCGTTCTCGGCAGCCGGGCTCGATCCAGGCCTACGACACCGACACGGGGAAGCGGTGGCGGTTCCAGATCTACGTCCTGAAAGACCCCGAGTACCCCGAGATGGGATCACGGCGGCTGACCCGCTCCGGGTTCACCAGCACCGACGAGGCCAACGATGCCTTGCAGGAGGCGTTGAAGCAGCGGAAGCAGAACGAGAAGTTCGGCAACAAGGTTCCTACCGTGGGCGGCTATGCGGATGAGTGGGCGGCGGGGCTCAAGCTCGCGGCGTCCACGATCACGGGGTACAAGAAGATCATCCGCAACCACATCCGCCCCCAGCTCGGCACGATCCGGCTCGACATGCTCACCGCCACGAGGATCGCCCGACACTACCGCGACCTCGAAGACCACGGCCGCAACGACGAGTACGGCAAAGGACAGCCGCTCTCTGCGAACTCGGTTCACAAGGTGCATGTCGTGCTCGGGGCGATTCTCGACGCGGCGATTGACAACGGGCATCTGACGGTGAACCCGGCGAAGAAGAAGCGCACCGTGAAACCGCCGAAGTCCAGCGAGGTGCGGGCGCAGAAACCCGAGATCGCGACGTGGACGGCCGAGCAGTTGCAAACCTTCCTCACCTGGAACCGCGACACATTGGAAGACGAGCTGTTCCCGCTGTGGAGGCTCATCGCCTACACCGGGATGCGCCGCTCGGAAGCCCTCTCCCTGAAATGGTCGGATATCAACACGAAGACGATGCGAATCAGCATCCGCCGCGCCGTCGATACCGACGACTGGACGAAGACGAAGACCACCAAGACCGGTCAAGCCCGCGTCATCGACGTCGACGCCGAAACCCTCAAGGTGCTCGCCTCCTACAAGGTGGCGCGCGCAGAGGTGTCGTTCGAGCTGGCGAAAGCCGACGCCTACGTCTTTGGCGACGACGACGGGAAGCTCCGCTCACCCGACGCGATGACCAGCCGCTGGGATCGCCGCCTCAAGTGGGCGACCGCGAAGTTCGACTCCCTGCACCGGGTCACGATCAAAGGCCTACGTCACACCCACGCGACCTTGCTGCTCGAACTCGGCGAACACCCCAAGGTCGTGCAGGAGCGGTTGGGGCACTCAACGATCACGACGACGATGAACATCTACTCCCACGTCACCCCGACCATGCAGCGCTCGGCAGTAAACCGCTTCGCCGCCCACCTCGGCTCCTGAGACACAGCGCCTCACGCGCCAGCGCAGAGCTTGCTACTTGCCGTTTGCGGCAGCCCCACCCAGGAAGGCCCCCAATGCGCGCGAGAACTCCTCGGGGGCCTGCACATGCGACTGATGACCCGCCCCGGGAATGATGTGCAGCCGTGCGTCGCGGATGCCCTGCGCGAGCTGCCGGGCTGCCGGCAGGTTCGGGCGATCCTTGGAACCGTACAGCACGAGCGTCGGCACCGATACCGACGCGAGCCGCGCCGAGAAGTCGACCCGGCCCACTGCTCGCAACACGGGGAGCATCACGTCTTTCGCTGCGCCCTGCCTCTCGAACACGGATGACGGAAGCACGCGCATCACCGCCGACTGCACCGCCATGAGCACCCTCGGCGGCTTCACCTGCCCCGCGGCCAACGTCAACGACCGCACACGCGTCGGATGATCCAGCGCGAGTTGCAGCGCGATCATCGCCCCGAGCGACAATCCGCACACATGCGCCTGCTCGATCCCCCAGCGGTCGAGCTCGTCCACCACGTGGGTCGCGGCTCCCTCGAGACCAAGCCCCGAGGCCAGACCCGAGTCAGCTCCGCCGAACACATCGACCGCCACGCCCTCGAAGCCTGATGGTAAGGCGGCGCGCTGCGCATCCCAGACGCCTGGCCCCTCGCCCAAGCCATGCAAGAACACCACGGACTGGACGGAAGACATACCCCTATGTTCTCAGCTCATGCTGACACCGCCATGCGCGGAGGCGTAGGAACATCCCGACTCCGTCGGGGAGGCTTAGCACTTTTTCTAGCACTTTCGCGCGAAACAGCCCCTGACTCGGAGTATAAGACTCCTGGTCAGGGGCTGTTTTCGTTCTGTGCGCGAGGGGGGACTTGAACCCCCACGTCCTTGCGAACACTGGCACCTGAAGCCAGCGCGTCTACCTATTCCGCCACTCGCGCATGTCATGTTCCGAAGAACTCAACCTGAAGAGAATAACACGCACGAACGCCCACTCTGAACACGGCCGTATGCGGCGGCATCCGGCTCGAGACGCCGCTTCTGCGACGAGGCGCCGACCGCGCGCAGGCGCGTCGGGGCAGAATCGGCGCGTCGAGGCGCGGAGCCGCCCGCCCGCGCCACGAAAGGCCAGAAGGACCCGAAAAGGTGCATGTTCAGGCGCCCTCGCTACGATGGGCACACCAGTCTGCATGCCAGAGGAGCCCAGTGGGACTACTTGACAGCTTTGAGAAAGGTCTTGAGCGCGCCGTGAACAGCGCGTTCGCCAAGACCTTCCGCAGCGGCATCCAGCCTGTCGAGATCGCCTCGGCGCTGCGCCGCGAGGCCGACACGAAGGCTGCGATCGTCAGCCGCGACCGCATCCTCACCCCGAACGACTACGTCGTGCGGCTCAGCCCCGACGACACCCAGCGGATGCAGGCGCTCGGCCGCGCCCTGAACGAAGAGCTGCTCGCCCTGCTCTCCAGCCACGCCTCCACGCAGGGCTACAGCTTCGCCGGCCCGCTCGCGATCGCGATCGAGGCCGACGACAAGGTCGCCACCGGCACCGTGCACGTCGACGCCGGCTCCGCCGAGGGCCGGGTGAGCTGGCAAGGCGTCGTCGAGATCGACGGCCGCCGGCATCCGCTCACCGCCGCCCGCACCGTCATCGGCCGAGGGACGGATGCTGACATCACCATCACGGATGCCGGATCCAGCCGCCGCCATGCCGAGATCCTCTGGGACGGCGAGCGCGCCATGCTGCGCGACCTCGGCTCGACCAACGGCACCAAGCTGCATGGCGAGAAGATCCGTGAGGCGGCGCTGCCCACCGACTCCACCTTCACCATCGGGCGCACCGAACTGCACTTCAAGGTGGTTCCGGTGACCACCCCGAGCACGACACCGCGCGGGGGTCTGTCATGAGCGAACTCGTCCTCCTCATCCTGCGCATCGGCTTCCTCGTGATGCTGTGGCTGTTCGTCTTCGGCGTCGTCTACTCGCTGCGCGCCGACCTGTTCGGTGTGCGGGTGCGCAAGCTGCCGGCCGAGCAGGCCGCCGCCCCGGCTCCCGCTCCCGTAGCCGCCAGGCCCCGCTCGGGCAGCGGCGGAGGCGCCGCAGGCCCGGCAACGGCCACCACCGCCACGCGCCTGGTGATCACCTCCGGCCCGAAGGCGGGACTCGAGATCCCGCTCGGTTCCGAACCCATGACGATCGGCCGCTCCAGCGAGTCGGGCCTGGTCATCCGCGACGACTACACCTCCAGCCACCACGCACGCCTCGCCCTGCGCGGCGGCACCTGGACCATCCAGGATCTCGGCTCCACGAACGGCACCTTCCTCGCCGGAGTCCGGCTCTCCGACCGCGCGCAGTCGATCGGCATCGGCACGCCGATCAAGGTCGGCGCCACGACGTTCGAGCTGCGGGCATAACGGCGGCCATGGTCTTCGAGGGCTCGAGCGCCGCGATCTCCCACACCGGGAAGGTCCGCTCCAACAACCAGGACTCCGGATACTCCGGGGCCAACCTCTTCGTCGTCGCTGACGGCATGGGCGGGCACGCCGGCGGTGATGTGGCATCCAGCATCGCCATCGGCCGCATGGAGGGCCTCGACCACACCTACCCGTCCACCGATGACGCGCAGGCGGCGCTGCAGGCGGCCGCCACCACTGCGGCCGGCGACCTCATCCGCGCCGCGAAGGAGCGACCGGAGCTGGCCGGGCTCGGCACCACGCTGAGCGCCATCATCATGGTCGACGACTACGCCGTCATCGGCCACATCGGCGACTCGCGCATCTACCTGTACCGCGACGACGAGCTCACCCAGATCACCGCCGACCACACGTTCGTGCAGCGCCTGGTCGACTCCGGTCGGATCACCCTCGAAGAGGCGCGCTACCACCCCCGCCGCTCCGTGCTGATGCGGGTGCTCAGCGACATGGATATCGCCCCCGACCTGGACATGTTCGTCATGCCCACCCTGCCGGGCGACCGGTGGCTGCTGTGCTCTGACGGCCTCTCCGGCGTCGTCGACGAGGCCCACATCGCCAAGGCCATGCGGGTGGGTCTGCCCCCAGGACGCACGGCCGACAATCTGCTCAAGCAGGCCCTCGACGGCGGCGCCCCCGACAACGTCACGGTTGTCATCGTCGATGTCGGCGGCGCGCACCCGCTCTCGTCCGGCACGGCCACCATCGTCGGTGCCGCCGCGACCCCGAGCGACATTCCGGTGCCGGCGCCCGCACCCCGCCCGTCGCTCACCGGCTGGCTGCACCCCGTGCGCCAGGCCGCGAACGAGCCCACCCACTTCGAGCCGGCAGCCGCCTACCTCGACGAGCTCATCGAAGAAGACCAGCGCCGCGGGCGCCGTCGCCGCATCGGCTGGATCGCCGCGCTGCTGGCCGGTCTGCTGCTGCTCGCCGGCGCGGGCTGGCTCGGCTACCAGTGGACCCAGACGCGCTACTACGTCGGCGCCGACGAGGACAGCGTCGTGATCTTCCGTGGCGTGCAGCAGAGCCTCGGCCCGATCTCGCTCTCGACCGAGGTCGAAGACACCGGCATCCTGCTCGCCGACCTCGCCCCGTACCAGCGCTCGTCGGTCGAGCGCACGATCAACGCGCGCTCGCTCGCCGACGCCCAGGCGATCACCGAACGTCTCGCGGCCAACGCGCACGCGCCGCTGCCCGACATCACCCCCACCCCGACGCCCACGCCGACCGGAACGGGGGAGCCGACACCATGACCGCCGTCTCCGCAGACACCAGCGTCGTCACGGCGCTGCGCAAGATCCGCACCCCCCAGAAGCAGCGCAACCGCGAGTTCTGGCTGCTGCTGTTCGCCGTCGCGATCTCGGCCGCTGCCCTCACGCTCGTGCAGCTGGGCGCCCTGGGCGCCATCGACCCGATGATCTTCGTGATCGGCGGCATCCTCGCCGCCCTCGCCTTCGCGCTGCATGTTGTGCTGCGCGTGGTGGCATCCGACGCCGACCCCTTCGTTGTGCCGATCGCGACGCTGCTCACCGGTCTCGGCATCGCGATGATCTACCGGATCGACATCGCCAAGGGCCTGACCGGATGGGATGCCTTCTCGAGCAAGCAGCTCGCGTGGACGGGCATCTCAATCGCCGGGGCCATCGCGGTGGTCATCCTGCTGCGCAACTACCGCGTGCTCTACCGCTTCACCTACATCTTCGGCCTGGTCGGCATCGTGCTGCTGCTGCTGCCGTTCGTGCCCGGCCTTCGCATCGCCGACGCGAACGCGCAGGTGTGGGTGTCGCTGGGCGGGTTCATCTCGTTCCAGCCGGGTGAGCTGGCGAAGATCTGCCTGGCGATCTTCTTCGCCGGCTACCTCGTGCGCACCCGCGAGAGCCTGTCGTCGGTGGGCAAGAAGTTCCTGGGCATCACTTGGCCGCGCATGCGCGAGCTCGGGCCGGTCGTGGTGGTGTGGCTGATCTCGCTCGGCATCATCGTCACCCAGCGCGACCTCGGCACCGGAACCCTCATCTTCGGCATGTTCGTCGCCATGCTCTACGTCGCCACGGGCAAGACCAGCTGGGTACTCATCGGTCTGGGCATGGTCGCCGCCGGTGTCGCCGTCGCGACCCAGGTGCTCAGCTACGTGCAGGGCCGCTTCACGAACTGGCTGTTCCTGTTCGACGCCGACAAGGTCGACCCGCAGAACGCCGGCTACCAGCCCATGCAGGGTCTGTTCGGTCTGGCGCACGGTGGTCTCATCGGCACCGGCTGGGGTCAGGGTCGCCCGCAGATCACGCCCCTCGCGCACAGCGACTACATCATCACCAGCCTCGGTGAAGAGCTGGGGATCGTCGGCCTGTTCGCCATCCTCTGCCTGTACATGGTGTTCATCAGCCGCGGCCTTCGCATCGGCCTCGCCGGGCAGGACGACTTCGGCAAGCTGCTCGCGGTCGGCCTGTCGTTCACGCTCGCGTTGCAGGTGTTCATCATGGTCGGCGGCGTCACCCGGGTGATCCCGCTGACGGGTCTGACCACGCCGTTCCTCGCGGCCGGTGGGTCGTCGCTGATCGCCAACTGGCTCATCGTCGCCCTGCTGTTGCGGATCAGCGACGGCGTGCGCCGCCAGCCGAGGACGGTGATCGGATGACCAAGGAGCTGCGCCGGCTGAGCATCGTGATGCTCGCCATGTTCTTGTCGCTGTTCATCGCGACCAGCTGGATTCAGGTGGTCGCCGCCGACACGCTCGCCCAGAACCGGTACAACAAGCGCACCCAGCTGGACAGCTACGAGATCCAGCGCGGGTCGATCATCGTCGACGGCACGGCGATCGCGACGTCGGTACCCGCCGACGACATGTACCAGTACCAGCGCGTGTATCAGGATGCCGCGATGTGGGCCCCCGTGACGGGATACTTCAACCCCGCCCTGCAGTCCTCGACCGGCATCGAGAACGCCATGAACGCCGACCTCTCGGGCACCGGATCGAACGCGTTCTTCGGCGAGATCGAGCGCATCCTCTCCGGGCAGCCGCAGCAGGGCCTGAGCGTCGAGCTCACCCTGGACCCGGCCGCGCAGAAGGCAGCATGGGATGCCCTGCAGGGCCTGCAGGGTGCCGTCGTGGCGATCGAGCCGGCGACCGGACGCGTGCTGGCGATGGCATCCACTCCCGGTTTCGACACCAACGAGCTGGCCTCGCACGACGCGACGGCGGTGAACGCCGCACACGACCGGCTCTCCGACGATCCGACCAACCCGCTGTACAACCGCGCGATCGCCGGCAACCTGAACCCTCCCGGCTCGACGTTCAAGATCGTCGTCGCCGCGGCCGCCCTCGCCAGCGGTGAGTGGACCATGGACAGTGAGCTGCCCAACCCGGCGCGCTATACGCTGCCCGGCACCTCGACCTCGATCTCGAACGCCTCGGGCACGACGTGCGGCGGCGGCGGCAAGACGACGACCATCGCGCAGGCGCTCGAACTGAGCTGCAACATCCCGATGGCCGAGCTCGCGGTCGAACTGGGCGACAAGGCGATCCGCGAGACGGCCGAGAAGTTCGGCTTCAACGCGGATCTCTCCATTCCGCTGGCGGTCACCCCGTCGAGCTACCCGTCGTCGCTCAACGAGCCCGAGACGGCCCTGACCGGTTTCGGTCAGGGGCAGGTCACCGCGACGCCCCTGCAGATGGCGATGGTGGCCGCGGGGATCGCGAACGACGGCGTGGTCATGACGCCCCGCATGGTCGACCGGGTGATCGGCGACGACTTCGCCGTGCACCACGAGTACGAAGACACCGTGTACCAGCAGGTGTTGGATGCCGCGGATGCCGATGCGATCACCCAGGCGCTGGTCTCCGGGGTCCAGTCCGGGGCGGCGACGGGTGCAAGAATAGACGGGGTCGACGTCGCCGGGAAGACCGGAACAGCGCAGAACGGCGACAGTCGTCCATACACGCTGTGGTTCACAGGTTCCGCCCCCGCGGATAACCCGCAGGTGGCGGTGGCAGTCGTCGTCGAAGACGGCGGTGGTAAGGGTCAATCAGGCAGCGGTAACGGCATTGCCGCACCGATTGCGAAGAAGGTCATAGAGGCGGTGCTGGGCAGATGAGGCCGACGCAGGGTGTGTCGTTCGGTGGTCGCTACGAGCTGCAGTCGCGGATCGCGATCGGCGGCATGGGCGAGGTGTGGGAGGCGACGGATCACGTCATCGGACGCACCGTCGCCATCAAGATCCTCAAGGACGAGTACATGGGCGACCCTGGCTTCCTCGAGCGCTTCCGCGCCGAGGCCAGGCACGCCGCGCTCGTCAACCACGAGGGCATCGCGAGCGTGTTCGACTACGGCGAGGAGAACGGCTCCGCCTACCTCGTGATGGAGCTCGTGCCCGGTGAGGCGCTGTCGACCATCATCGAGCGTGACGGCCCCCTCAGCGCCGACAAGACCCTCGACATCGTCGCGCAGACGGCATCCGCCCTGCAGGCCGCGCACGCGGCGGGTCTCGTGCACCGCGACATCAAGCCGGGCAACCTGCTGATCACGCCCGACGGCCGCGTGAAGATCACCGACTTCGGCATCGCCCGCATCGCCGACCAGGTGCCGCTGACGGCTACCGGTCAGGTGATGGGCACCGTGCAGTACCTCTCTCCCGAGCAGGCGTCGGGGCACGCGGCATCGCCCGCGACCGACATCTACTCGCTCGGCATCGTCGCCTACGAGTGCCTCGCGGGCAAGCGTCCGTTCACGGGCGAGTCGCAGGTCGCGATCGCCATGGCGCAGATCAACGAGCAGCCTCCGCCGCTGCCGGCGACCGTGCCCATCCCGGTGCAGAACCTCGTGATGGCGATGATCGCCAAGAAGCCCGCCGACCGTCCCTCGTCGGCAGCGACCGTGGCACGCGCCGCGCAGGCCCTGCGTCGGGGCGACCTGAACTCCGCCGCCATCGCGGTGCCGGCCATCGCGACCGGCAACCCCGCCGACGACGCCACGCGCGTGCTCGGTGTGGGCGATGACTCCACCCGCGTCCTGGCCACGACCGCGCAGCTTCCGGCTGCTGGCGAGGCGGCCGCGGCCGAAGAGGACAAGAAGAAGAAGCGCAGCCCGTGGACGTGGCCGCTGATCGCCCTCATCGTGCTGCTGCTGCTGGTGATCGGCGGCACCGTGCGGGCGCTGTTCGCGAACCAGGGTGAGCCCGACCCGGTCGAGACGACCACGAGCCAGGCGCCCACCCCGGAAGAGACCGAATCCGAGACGCCGACGCCCGAACCCGAGCTCATCGACGTCTCAGCACTCGGCCTTGAGGGCATGACGTGTGACGAGGCGACGGCAACGCTGACGGATGAGGGCCTCAAGGCGAACTGCGTCGCGGGCGATGCGGCGAGCGACAGCAAGCAGGTGGGCCAGATCTATCGGGTGAACCCCTCTGGCAACGTCGAAGAGGGCACCACGATCACGCTGACCACCTACTCCGACCAGACCGCGATCGGCAAGCCCAGCGGCACGCCGAGCTTGGCTGGCGAGCCCGTCGAGGGACAGGCGATCACGCTGTCGTGGCCCAACTTCGAGTGCCCCTCGGGAACGGGCTCGCGCACCTCGTTCGAGGTGACACTGACGAATGCCACGTTTGACGATCCAGAAGAACCCGGTCAGTCGATCCTGAGTTTTGGGCCCGGTGTGCTCTCGACGAAGATCATCCCTGGCACGGCCGGCCAGCAGGTCAGCGCGACCTACCGCGCGTTCTGCGGTGAGCGCCCGTCCGAGCAGTCGGATGCGATGCCCGGCGCCGTCATCCTGCCCGCCGTGCCCAACGGGGAGACCGGCGGCGACGGTTCCGACGGGTAATCTTGACGTCGTACCGGTCATACGTGGGGGGTTGAATCCGTGTCTACTGAGCCGCGCATCCTCGCCGGCCGCTATCGGGTCGATGAGGTCATCGGCACCGGCGGCATGGCGACGGTTCACCGTGGCTACGATCTGACGCTCGGCCGCGAGGTCGCGATCAAGATCCTCGACCCGGATCTCGCCAAGGATCCCGTCTTCCGCAACCGGTTCCGCCTCGAGGCGCAGGCCGCCTCGCGCATGTCGCATCCGTCGATCGTCCGCGTGTTCGACGCCGGCGACCCCGCGGCGAAGGGCGCGGGCGCCGCGGCGCAGACCGACGGCAGCACCGAGACCGAGCCGTACATCGTGATGGAGCTCGTGCAGGGCACGCTGCTGAAGGACATCGTGGCCGAGGGTCCGGTGTCGGTCGCCGACAGCGTGCGCTACGTCGACGGCATCCTCGAGGCGCTCGACTACTCGCACCGCGCCGGTGTCGTCCACCGCGACATCAAGCCGGGCAACGTCATGGTCACCTCCACCGGCCAGGTGAAGGTGATGGACTTCGGCATCGCGCGCGCCGTCTCAGACTCGTCGTCGACGGTCGCCGAGACCACCCAGATCATCGGCACCGCGGCGTACTTCTCGCCGGAGCAGGCCAAGGGCGAGCCGGTCGATGCCCGCACCGACCTCTACTCGACGGGCGTGGTGCTGTTCGAGCTGCTGACCGGTCGCCAGCCGTTCCGCGGTGATTCGCCGGTCGCGGTCGCGTACCAGCACGTGAGCGAGACGCCCATCGCTCCCACCGAGGTCAACGAAGAGGTGCCGCGCGCGCTGGATGCCATCGTGCTGCGCGCCCTCGCCAAAGACCCCTACCAGCGCTTCCCTGACGCCGCATCGTTCCGCGGTGCGCTGAAGGATGCCACGTCGGGCGATGAGCCCAGCCGCAAGCAGATCGGCGCGCTCACCAGCGAGCTGTATGGTCCGAACCCGCGCCACGCGCAGGAGACGGCACGCTCGCTGCGTCAGCTGAGCACCGACACCACGATGACCCGCACACAGTCGGGTCCGCCCGTCGCCTGGATCTGGGCCGGTGTCGCTCTTCTCGCGGTGCTGCTCGTCTCGGTGCTGTTCTGGGTGGTGAGCATCAGCGGTCAGCGTGACGAGGTGCCCAGCAGCTCGGCGACCGTGCCGAACCTGGTGAACGTGGACGTCGACCGCGCGCAGGAAGAACTCGACAAGCTCGAACTCACCGCCGACGTGCAGCGAGAGCCCAGTGCCGAGTTCGAAGAAGACCGCGTCATCCGCACCGAACCCAACGCCGGCGCCACGGTGAACAAGGGCGAGGAGATCGTGCTGATCGTCTCGTCGGGTGCCGAGACGGTGACGATGCCGACGGTGGTGGGGCTAGATCAGGCGGATGCCAAGCAGGCCCTGACCGACGCCGGACTCATCTTCGGCACCGTGCGCCAGCAGAACGACCCGGGCGCTCCGGCCGGGCGCGTGCTCGAGGCCAGCGAAGAGGCCGACACCGAGGTCGCACCGCGCACGGTCGTCAACCTCGTCGTCGCCAGCGGAGAGGTCACCCTCGAGGACGTCTCGGGGTGGACGCTGGATGCCGCGGTCAAGAAGCTCGAGGAGCTCGGCCTGACCGCCAAGCCGGTCGAGCTGACCGACTGCACAGCGACGGATCCGGCGACGGTCGTGTCGATGTCGGTGGCCCCGGGTGACGTGCCGGTCAACTCCACCGTCGACCTGCGTCACTGCGTGGGGGAGTAGCCCTCCAGCCAGTTGCCGAGCAGGCGGTGGCCGTGCTCGGTGAGGATGCTCTCGGGGTGAAACTGCACGCCGACGATCGGCAGGCGCTCGTGCGCGATCGCCATCACGGTGCCGGCATCCGTGCGCGCTGTCACTCGTAGCGACGGCGGCAGGTCAGCCTCGTCGAGCGCGAGCGAGTGGTAGCGGCCGACGGCGAACGGTGACGGGATGCCGGCGAACAGCCCCGCGCCGTCGTGGCTCACCTGCGAGACCATGCCGTGCATGAGCTCGGGGGCCGCGCCCACGGGCATCCCGAACGCCGCACCGATGGCCTGATGCCCGAGGCACACCCCGAGCAGCGGGATGCCGTGCGCGGCCGCCCAGCGCACGACGTCGATCGAGGCGCCCGCGTCTTCGGGCGTGCCGGGGCCGGGGGAGATCATCACCCCGTCGAACCCCAGCGTGGCCGAGCTCGAGGGGAGCTCACCGATGGCATCCGCCTCGACCATGGTGACCTCGGCGCCGAGCTCGCGCAGGTAGCCGATGAGGGTGTGCACGAAGCTGTCGTGGTTGTCGACGACGAGGATGCGCTTCAGCATGGGAGCCGTGTCACGCCGACAGTCATGATGAGCATTCTATTCGCCGGGCTAGACTGGTCGGCATGGCACGAGAGCGCAAATCCGAAGAACCCGCCATCGAGCGCACCGAGGGCGAAGAGGCCCCCAACGCGGTGTGGTTCAAGCCCGTCATGGTCGGCTTCATGCTGCTCGGTCTCGTGTGGATCCTCGTGTACTACATCTCGGGCTCGACGCTGCCGATCCCTGGCCTTGCCGGCTGGAACCTCGCGATCGGTCTGGGCATCGCCCTGATCGGATTCCTCATGACCACCCGCTGGCGCTGACGCGCAGCATCCGCTCTTCCCGAAAGCCTCCCGCCGCACGCGGGGGGCTTTCGTCGTTCCCGGGGTGCACGAAGTTATCCACAGTTCTGTCCACAGACTGGGGAGAATTACACCGTTGTTATTCACAGGGGTGGAGAACCCTGTTAACAACCGACGATCAGGACAAAATGAGCAGCGGCGGCACGACGGCGACGATCACTGTCAACAGGATCACCACGGCGGCGAGCAGCACGATCTGCCACACACGCTGGCGGGGCTTGCGGGTGCGGGTGTAGATGAAGGCTACGAGGGCGCCCACGAGGACACCACCCAGGTGCGCCTGCCAGGCGATACCGCCCACGACAAGGCCGAACACGAAGTTGATGCCGAGCACGACGAGGATGCCGGTGACGTTGGCGCCGATGTGACGACCGATGATCAGCAGCGCCGCCATCAGACCGAAGACACCACCGGAGGCGCCCACGGTCGAGATCGACGGATCGATCACAGCCGCCGCGACGGAGCCGCCGAACCCACTGATGAGGTACAGCGCGAGGAAGCGCCAGCGGCCGAGGAGGGGTTCGAGGTTCTGTCCCAGCATCCATAGCGCGAGCATGTTCAGCGCGAGGTGGATGAACCCGCCATGCACGAACATCGTCGTGATCATGCGCCAGGGCTCGAACGGGGCACCGGAGAGATCGGGGTAGAGGAAGCCGGCCGCGAAGAACAGCTGGTTGGTGATGGCGGGGCCGATGCCCGGCACCATCTGCAGCAGGCTGGTCACCGAGGTGATGAGGATCAGCGCCATCGTCACGACGGGACGTCCGCGGTGGACGGCGGCGAGGGCACCGCCGCGCTGCTGGCGACGGGCGCGGCGCTGGTTGGGAGTCTCGGCCTTGCGTTCGGCCTTCATGCACTCCGGGCAGATGACCCCCACCGGGGCCTGGGTCATGCACTCGGGGCAGATGGTGCGCATGCAGCGCTGACAGAGCACGAAGCTCTGACGATCAGGATGCCGGTAGCAGAAGTTGTCGCGATTGCTCGTGAATTCTGGGGTCGTCATCCGGTTCGGCTCGTGCTCTGTCAGCGGCTGGTCAGGCGGGGGTCAGACGAGGGTTCAGTTCGCGACGATGTCGACCGACTGCAGCACGACCGGCTCGATCGGGCGGTCGCCGGCAGCGGTGGGCACGGCGGCGATCGCATCGACGACGGCCTTGGAGGCGTCATCGGCGACCTCACCGAAGATGGTGTGCTTGCCCTGCAGCCACGGGGTCGGGTCGGTGGTGATGAAGAACTGCGAGCCGTTGGTGCCCTCGGCCTTGCCGGTGATGGCGTTGCGGCGCAGGCCAGCGTTGGCCATGGCCAGGATGTAGGGCTCGTTGAAGTTGAGCTCGGGGTGGATCTCGTCGTTGAAGGTGTAGCCGGGGCCACCGACGCCCTGACCGAGCGGGTCGCCGCCCTGGATCATGAAGTTCGGGATGATGCGGTGGAAGATGACGTCGGAGTAGAGCGCACCCTCGCCCGGCTGGCCGGTGGCGGGGTCGGTCCACGATCCGGTGCCGTCGGAGAGGCCGACGAAGTTCTTCACGGTCTGCGGGGCGTGGTCGCCGAACAGGTTGATGACGATGTCACCGTGGTTGGTGTGCAGGGTTGCGACGTGGGAAGCGTGAGGCATGCACTCATTCTCGCAGAGCATGTTCGGCGTGGGCTGGGTTTCTCGCCGGGCGAAACCGGGTTTGGGCACGTCACTGCCCGCATCCAGTCTGTTCTGGCAAGATGAACACACGACCGGACTCCGACCGAACGGGAGAGCAACGTGAACGTCAGCCGAAAGCGCAAGAGGGAACTCCGTCGACTGCAGAATGACGCGGGCCGTCTCTGGGAGTCGCAGCAGGAGCTCGTCGGGCAGGCAGCGGACATCGCCCGTGAGGCGGGCCGCCAGCTGGGCAACTTCAACCGCGAGCAGGTCGTTCCTGCGGTGCAGGACACGTACAACCGCAAGCTGGCTCCCACCGTCGACCGCGGAGTGCGCTTCGGTCGCCACGTCGTCGACGACAAGGTCGTACCCGTGGTCGGTGGCGTCGTCGGCACGGCCCTCTCAGCCTGGGACGTCGCCAACTCCAAGCGTCAGGAACTGCTCGGCCACACCCCGCCGCCCAAGAAGAAGAGCCTGGGCATCGGTTCGGTCATCGCGATCGTGCTGGGTGCCGCAGCCGCCGTCGGTGTCGTGTACGCCGCGTGGCAGGCGCTGCGCGCCGACGACGAGCTGTGGGTCGCCGACGACCCGCTGTCGCCGCCGAACGCGTGAGCGATCCGGCTTCGGCCGACAATGACGGCCGGCTTGCCCGGGTGAAGGATGCCGCGGCATCCCGCGGTCTCGACATCGAACTCGTGCGCCGACCCGAGGCGGGCAGCCTGCCCGAGGCAGCCGAGCTGCTCGGACTGCAACCGGGCGACATCGTGAAGACCTTGGTGGTCAAGCGCCCTTCGACAGGCTCAGGGACCCAATCGACACGCTCAGGGACCCAATCGACAGACTCAGGGGCGCATCCCGAGTTTCTCTTCGTGCTCGTGCCAGGGGGTCGCTCGATCTCATGGCCGAAGCTGCGCGCCGTCGTCGGCGTGAACAAGCTGCGTCTGCCCGAGGCAGAGCTGGCGTTCGAGGCGACCGGTTATGTGCGTGGAACGATCACGCCGATCGGCAGCACGCACGACTGGCCGGTGTTCGCCGATGAGTCGATCGTCGGGCGTCGCATCGCCATGGGCGCGGGCAGCGGCGGCTACAGCCTCTTCACGCAGGCCGACGATCTGATCCGCGCCTACGGCGCCACGGTCGCCGACATCACGGTGCCCGAGGCCTGACCCCTCAGCCGGTGGGTGCGGTGATCTCGACCGGCTCGCCGAGGTCGTAGTAGGTCTGTCGCACGGTCTCGTCCGTCCCCCAGAACGCCAGGTTTCCTTCGCTGGCCACCGGGTACCAGTCCTCGCCGTACCAGAGCACGAACTCGTTGACCGGGAACTGCCGCCAGGTGAACGATCCCGTGCTGGTGATGCGATAGGCCTGCACGGTCTCGCCGTTGCCGAGTTCGACGGATTCCGGCTCGGCGACCTTCCAGCCCGGCGCCGATGCGACGAGGTCGGATGTCACCGCGGGGTCCGCGAAGATGCGGAACATGTCGGCGACGAACCCCGCCATCTGCTCGTCAGGATTGTCAGAGTCCACATCGCCCTTGATCGGCCCGCTGCCGGTGTCGACCCACAACGTGCCGTCGAGGTAGGTGATGGACGAGGTGCCGTCGTCGGTGTGGAACTCGAAGTCGGGGTCGTACTGGAACTCCACCTCGGTATCGGTCTCGGAATCGTGGATCGACTCGCGTCCGCTGCCGAAGGCGACGAGCGCGGTGGAGACGCATTGGCCGAGGGCCGCAGGGTCGAGGGTGGCTCCGGCGGTGAGTTCGAGGTCGGCGCACTCCGCCGGGGGTTCGTGCCCTGTCGTGTCGTCCTGTGGCTGGTCCGGCGATGCCGTGGGGTCTGACGCGGCATCCGACGACTGCCCCGAAGAGATCGACGCGGCGAGGCACCCGCTCAACGGGAGCGTGAGCAGCAGCATCCCCGCGGCTGCCGCTGCGAGGCGATGTGCGTGTGTCATCCGTATACTCCTGCCATTTTGAGGGCGATATCGACAAGCTTCACGCGTTGCAGGTTGGCGAGCTGGGCGCGGGTGAACCATGCCGCCATGTCGGTCGATCCGTTCCGCTCGTACCGCAGCGCGCCGCCGGTGATCTCGGCCCGGTAGACGATGCGCAGCGTGTGCAGCGGGGTGGTGGAGCGGTGGATGCGCTGGGAGGCGGGAACGACGCGCGAATGGATGCCGAGCAGCTCGGTCGTCTCGATGGCGTAACCGGTCTCTTCGCGGAGCTCGCGGCGCACCGCGGCCTCGGGGTCTTCACCCGCCTCGAGCCCTCCTCCTGGCATCGTCCAGGCGACCCGACGGCCCTCGACCCAACGCGCGAGAAGGATCCTCTCGGCCTCGTCGACGACGACGGCGTAGGCGGCGACGCGCAGATCCATGGGTCAACCCTAGTGGGCACTCCGACACCGATCAGGAATCGAGAAGCGCGCCGTCGCGCGTGCTTCTACGGTGGGATCAGACGAGCGAGAGGATGCGGTCATGGCCCGCACAGACGACAACGAGAACTTCACCGACGAGGAACGTCAGGCGATGAAGGATCGCGCGAAAGAGACGCGCACGGCGCGGTCGCGCAAGAAGAAGACGCCCGAAGAGGCGCGTGCCGAGGGCGAGGCAGAGCTGCGCGCGAAGCTCGACGAACTCACCGGATCGGATCGGGAGATCGGGGAGGCGCTGCACGCGCTGGTGACCGAGAACGCCCCGACCCTTGTGCCACGCACGTACTACGGCATGCCCGCGTGGGCGAAGGACGGCAAGGTGCTGTGCTTCTTCCAGCCGGCGTCGAAGTTCAAGGTGCGCTACGCGACGTTCGGTTTTGAGACGGGTGCGGCTCTGGACGACGGAAACGTCTGGCCGACGTCGTTCGCGATCACGGCGCTGGCTGCCGCCGACCTGGACTTCTTGGCGGGGCTCGTTCGTCGCGCCGTTTCGTAGATAAAGACGAATGTCGGTGGTTCGTGTGACCATGAATCATGGTCTTTCTCACCGAAGTCGCGGAGCTGCTGCCCACGCTGCGTGGGCGGTTGGGCGCGGATGCTGATCTGCGATGTGCGGTCGGCGGCCTGACGGATGCCGAGGTCGTCGCGGTGCTGCGCGAGGCGTCCGAGCTGACCCAGCAGGTCGAGCAGGTGCGCGCTGTCGCAGCGGGTGTGGTGGCGGCGAGGTCGGTGCGGTCAGAAGGTCACGCCGGTCTGTCGCAGGCGCGCGGGCACCGATCGCCGGCGTCGCTCGTGCAGGAGATCACGGGAGCGAGCAGGGCGGATGCCGCGCGGCAGGTGCGCGTGGGTGAGGCACTCGTCGGAGCAGGCGCGGATGCCGACAGTTCCGGCGGTGCAGTGGAGGTCCCCGGCGCCGAAGTGCGCGCCCCATGGTTCGAGCCGCTGCGCGTCGAGCTGCGTCAGGGGATGCTGACGACGACGCAGTTCGATGTGATCCGGCGCGGGCTCGGCGAGCCGCCGATCACGGTCGCAGGCACGGAGGTGCCAGACGACGTCACGGATGTCGACACCGGGCCCCACGCTGTCGGTGCGCCCCGGGTGTTGACGGAAGAAGAGGCGGCGGAGCTCACGGCCGCGACCACGGCGGCATGGGCGCACGCGGCCGGGCAACTGTGTGAGGAGGCGGCCCAGCGCACGGTCGAAGAGCTGGGTGCCGCGGCGCGCGCCGTGCGTGACCTGCTGGATCCGGCCGGCGCGGAGGCGCGGTTCCTGGCCAGGTTCGAAAAGCGTTCCCTGCGGATCTGGCGTGACGCGGAAGGCGTCATGCACGCGCGGATCGACTTCGACGACGAGGGGGCGTTGTTCTTCGCCTCCGTCATCGATGCCGCCATGCGGCCCCGACGCGGGGGGCCGCGCTTTGTCGACGACGCCGAGCGAGAGCGCGCGGCCGCGCTGACCGATGATCCGCGCACCAATGACCAGCTGACCTATGACCTTGTGTTCGACGTCCTTCGTGCCGGCGTGCTCGCCGAGCCGGCCGCCGTGTTCGGCACGAAGCAGCCGGGGGTTCGTCTCGTGCAGGTGGTGCAGTCCACTGGGTTGCCTGCGCCAGTCGCCCACGCAGAGGACGGGTTGCACACCGTTCCCGGTCGGGTCGCCGAGCAGCACCAGTGCTCGACAGGGCACGTGCACGTGACGGTCGACGGTGCAGGCAATCCGCTCAACGTCGGCCGTGAGCATCGCTTGTTCACTCCCACCCAGCGCCTCGGGCTCGCCCTGCGCGATGGTGGATGCGCGTGGAACGGCTGCGACCGTCCAGCCTCATACTGCGAGGCGCATCACATCGACGAGTGGACGGCCGACGGTGGTCGAACCGACATCGATCGCGGAATCCTGCTCTGCCGGTTCCACCACATGAACCTTCACCATCACGGATGGCGCATCACCCGCGACGCCAGGGGGCCGTTCGTGCTGCATGGCCCCGCTGGTGAGACCTTCATCCTGAAACGACGCACCGCCCTCGGCTACGCCTGGGCGGGAATCGACCCACCACCGCCGCGGTTCCGCCCGATGATCGCATGAGAATGAGCCGGGTGAAAAAGAAAAGACCCCGCCGAAGCGAGGCCTTCTCATACTGTCTCAACACAGTGTGGAGCCTAGGAGATTCGAACTCCTGACATCCTGCTTGCAAAGCAGGCGCTCTACCAACTGAGCTAAGGCCCCGTGAGGGTGAATCTTGAATTACAGGGTGGGGCTACCAGGACTTGAACCTGGGACCTCTTCATTATCAGTGAAGCGCTCTAACCGCCTGAGCTATAGCCCCGTCAACCTCCAAGAGATTACCGGAAGTTGACGCAGAATCCCAATCGAGGGCGCCGCTTGTGCACCCCGGGCGCGTTCCGCACCCGATCAGCGTCCTGCACGCAGATCGATGCTCCCCGCAGAGAGGGCCACGGTCACCGACCGCGGCGCCGTCGGCGACACCTGAAGACCGTTCTCCAGCGACCCGGCCGACACATCCGACATCACCTGATACGGGCGATCCGGCAGCGTCAGCGTCAGCGACCCCGCCGACACATCCACCGCCACCACGTCAGGCGAACCGGTCAGCGTCGAATCGATCCACCCCGCCGACAGCGTGTAGGACGCCTCGCTCACACCCTCGACATCCACCCTGGCGTTGCCAGAGCTCACATCGACCTTGAGCGCGGTCGCCGAACCCGTCAGCGTGGCAGACCCCGCACTCACATCCACCGACGTCTCACCGAAGTCACCATCTGCGCTCAACGAGCCTGCGCTCAGCGTGAGGTCCAGATCAGCGCCTCGCAACGACTCGGGCAAAGTGAGCACCGCCTCGGTGCCGCCGTCCCACCAGCCGGCGTTGAACCAGTTCCACAGGCGGTCGGGGCTCGCTACCGTCAGCTCACCCCCGTCGACCTCGAACGTCCACCCGCGCGCTTCGACCCCGCGCGTCTCCAGCTCGGCCTGTGTCACATCGCCGAACACGACAGACAGATTCGCCTCCGAGGCATCCACCGAGATCTCCGAGACCCCTGCCACCGCGAGCGACGCGTACTCATCACCCGAGTTCAGCGCCGCCACCCCTGACGCCGCCGCCTGCGTGGCCGTGCCCAACAGCACCACACCGCCGACGCTCGCGGTCACGATCGTGAGCGCCGAGATGCCGACCGCCGCCTTCTTCGCTGACATGCTCATGACAAACCTCCATTGGTGGTGTTCTCGATATGGGCGAGCGCTGCGAGCACCCGGCGGTTGCCGGACTCGTCCTGCTCGAAGCCGAGCTTCTGGAAGATCGAGGTGATGTGCTTCTCGATGCTCCCCTCGCTGAGGAACAGCAGCTCGGCGATCGCGCTGTTCGACTTGCCTTCGGCGATCAGCGCGAGCACCGTGCGCTCCCGCTCGGTGAGACGCAGCATCCGCTCATCGCGATTGCGTCGCGTCAGCAACTGCGCCACCACCTCGGGGTCGAGAATCGTCGCGCCCCCCGCGATCCGCTGCACGGACTCGACGAACTCGGCCACATCCGCCACCCGGTCCTTCAGCAGGTAGCCCAGCGGCCCTCCCTGTGCGGCGATGAGGTCTGAGGCGTACCGCTCTTCCACATACTGCGACAGCACGAGAAGCGGCAGCTCCGGATGCGTGGCCCGCAACCCGAGCGCCGCGCGAATGCCCTCATCGGTGAACGTCGGCGGCAGCCGCACATCGAGGATGCACAGATCCGGAGCGTTTGCGGCGACCGCATCCTGCAGGCCGACCGTGTCGGGCAGTGCGGCGACCACCTCGTGCCCGGCGTCGTCGAGCAGACGAACCAGCCCTTCGCGCAGCAGCACGGAGTCTTCACAGATCAGGATGCGCACGGCACCATCACCTCCAGCGAGGTCGGGCCACCGGCGGGACTGTCGAGGCGCACCGAGCCACCGGCCGCCAGCACGCGGTTGGTGATGCCGTCCAGGCCGCCACCCGGCTGCACCTGCGCGCCACCGACGCCGTTGTCTTCGACGCGAGCCCACAGGCCGCCATCCCGGCTGCGCACCACGACCCGGCATTCACTGGCCCGAGAATGCTTGGCCGCGTTGGTGAGCGATTCGGCGATCGCGAAGTACACGGCCGCCTCGGCATCCCGACACGTCGCGCCGGCGCCGGTCATGCCGGCATCCAATCGCACATCCAACTGCACCGGAATGTGCGAGCGGCTCGCCAGCGCCGACAGCGCCGCGTCGAGGCCGCGGTCGTCGAGCACCGAGGTATGGATGCCCCGCGCCAACTGGCGCAGCTCAGTGATCGCCGCCTTGGTCGAGGTGTGCGCCTCATCGATCAGAGCCTTCGCGGCCGCGGGATCGGTCTCGATCTTCTGCTGCGCCAGCCCCAAGGTCATCCCGACCGACACGAGCCGCGGCTGCACACCGTCATGCAGATCACGCTCGATGCGGGTGCGTTCGAGGTCTGCCGCGCGCACCGCGCCTGCCCGCTGCGCACTGGTCGTGCGGACAGCCTCGGTCAGCTCGGCTTCACGATTGGGCACCACCAGCGCCCGGCTCAGCACACGGTGCAGCAGCACGAGCATCCAGATGACGAAGGCCGCGAGCACCGCACCGAGCACACCGATGATCGACGTGACCCACACCGGCATCGCACCGATGATCGTGTCGACCTCGCCCTGGCGGGTGAGTGGGCTGAACGCGTAGAAGAGCGAGCGGATCATCGTCGAAACCAACTGAATGACGATTACACCCATGATCGAGGCCAGCGTGAGATTCACCAGTGCGCGCCACATGCGTCCGTCGATCGCCTGCCGCCACAGGGAGCGCAGCCAGCCACCGAAGCCCGGACGTTCGCGGCGGCGCGGAGCAAGCGGGGGCAGCTCGAGGGCGTACAGGTTCTTCACCCGTTCGACCTCGAACCAGGCGACCCCGTACAGGGCGTACACGACACCGACGAGCATCACCAGGCCGATACCGGCGGCGAAGATCAGCCCCACACCGCTGGCAAGCAGCGCCGCGAGGAGCGTCACCGCCGTGGTGCCGGCGACACCCAGCGCGGCGAGTTCGAGCACGGTGAGCGCTAGCCGCAGCGGAAGGCGGGGCGGCGCACCGGATGCCGCTGCAGGCGCAGCAGGCGCAGCAGGCGCAGCAGGCGCAGCGTCCACCGGCGGGACGGGCGGGGTCAGGTTCGTGGTCATGGCTCCACGCTACGACCGGCATGCCTGCCGCCGACACGGGGTGATCCGGACACCCTGATTCGGGATATCCCCCATACCTGTCGAAGGTCGGTGGTGGCGGCCAAGATAGAGGCATGGCCACTCCACATCCCGCCGAACCGCACGGTGCAGGTCTCGGTCAGCGACTCAACTGGCTGCGCGCGGGCGTGCTCGGCGCGAACGACGGCATCGTCTCCGTCGCCTCGCTCGTCGTCGGCGTCGCGGGCGCCACCACCGACAACGCGGCCCTCCTCATCGCCGGTCTCGCCGGTCTCGTCGGTGGCGCGATCTCGATGGCGCTCGGCGAGTACGTGTCGGTGAGCAGCCAGCGCGACAGCGAGAGGGCGCTCATCGCGAAGGAGCGCGAAGAGCTGCGCACCATGCCCGAGGCCGAACTCGCCGAGCTCACCGAGCTGTACCGCCAGCGAGGGCTCTCCGACGAAACCGCCCAGAAAGTGGCCGTCGAGCTCACCGCCCACGACGCCCTCGCCGCACACCTCGAAGTCGAGCTCGGCATCGATCAGGAAGACCTCGTCAACCCGTGGCACGCGGCCATCTCGTCGGCGATCTCCTTCACCGTCGGTGCCCTCCTGCCACTGCTGGCGATCCTGCTGCCGCCGCCTGCGTGGCGGGTGCCGGTGACCTTCGTCGCGGTGCTCATCGCACTCGCGGCGACCGGGTGGATTTCGGCGAAGGTCGGTGGCGCCGCACCCTTGCGGGCATCCCTGCGCCTCGTGCTCGGTGGCGCGCTCGCGCTGGCAGCGACCTGGCTGATCGGCACCCTGCTGGGCACCACGGGCATCGTCTGACTCAGCTGGCCCCGGCCACGGTGAACAGGTCGGCCTCGAGCACGCGGCAGCCATCAGGAACAGTCATGGTCTCATCGAAGGAGCCGCCGAAGTAGCCACCGCCGAACTCCACCTCATCACCGGCCTTCACCGGATCGGCGTCGCCGACGAGCAGGCCGTCCTCACCCCAGGCCGCATCCCCCTCCTGGAACACCGGGATCACCAGGCCGCCGTCCTCGAGCTCGACGTAGGTGCATCCGCCCTCCCGGTGCAGGATGCCGGCCAGCTGCGCCTGGTCACCGCCCTCCTCGTCCGAAGCCGGCTGCAGTGCCAGCTCGGATGTGTCGCCGGTGGGCCCACTGTTCGCCGGGGTGCAGGCGGTGAGGGCGACGGCGAGGAGCAGGAGCACGGCTCCCGTGGGGGTCTTACGCATGGAATCACTGTATCCGGACACGAGAAAGGCCCGGACTCCGCAGAGCCCGGGCCTTTCGCAGAAGCACTCAGTTCGACATGAAGCCGACCAGCAGACCGCCGGTCACCTTCACCGCGAGGTTGTAGATGCCGGCCACGACCGCGCCGAGCACCGTGAAGACGATGAGGTTGAGGATCGACACGACCGCCGCGAACGCCATCACCTGCGGCAGACCGACGATGCTCAGCAGCGAGATGTCGCCACTGCTGAAGCTGCTCAGCAACGAGTCGGCCTGCTCGAGGATGCCGGTCGCGGTCAGCACGAGGTAGATGAGGAAGAACGAGACCATGGTCACGATCGCGAGCGCCACGGCGCCGAGGAACGACAGCTTCACGGCCGACCAGAAGTCGACGTAGACCAGACGCAGGCGCACCTGCTTGCCGGTCGTCTTGCGCGTGGACTTCTTGGCCAGCTTGTCAGCTACCGTGCTCATGCGTCTGTGCTCTCTTCGGGGGTCGGGTTCTCGGCATCCGCCTCGGGCTCTTCGGCGAGGCCACGCTCGGTGTTCCGGGCGATGGCCAGGATGCGATCGTCGTCCGTGGTGCGGGCGAACACGACACCCATCGTGTCGCGACCCTTGGCAGGCACCTCGGCCACGGCAGAGCGTACCACCTTGCCGCTGGAGAGAACCACCAAGACCTCGTCGTCCTCAGAGACGATGAGACCACCGGCGAGAACGCCGCGATCGTCGTTCAACTTGGCGACCTTGATGCCCTGGCCACCGCGGCCCTGCACCCGGTATTCGTCGACGGCGGTGCGCTTGGCGTAGCCGCCGTCGGTGACGACGAACACGAAGCTATCGTCATCGACGAGGGAAGCCGAGAGCAGGCTGTCCTCGGGGCGGAACTTCATGCCCTTCACGCCCTCGGTCGCGCGGCCCATGGGACGCAGCGCCTCATCGGTCGCGTTGAAGCGCAGCGACATGCCGCGACGGCTGATCAGCAGGATGTCGTCGGTGCTGTCGGCGGTGAACGCGCTGACGAGCTCATCACCCTCACGCAGGCGGATCGCGATCACACCGCCCTGACGGTTGGTGTCGTAATCACCCAGGCGGGTCTTCTTCACCAGGCCGCCGCGGGTGGCGAGCACGAGATAGTCGGCCACCTCGTAGTCACGCAGGTCGAGGATCTGCGCGATCTTCTCCTCCGGCTGCAGCGCCAGCAGGTTCGCGACGTGCTGACCCTTCGCGTCACGACCGGCCTCGGGCACCTCGTACGTCTTCGCCCGGTATACGCGACCCTTGTCGGTGAAGAACAGCAGCCAGTGGTGCGTGGTCGTGACGAAGAAGTGCTCGACGATGTCATCCGCCCGCAGCTGGGCACCCTTGATGCCCTTGCCACCGCGGTGCTGCGAGCGGTAGTTGTCGCTGCGCGTGCGCTTGACGTAACCCTCACGCGTGACGGTGACGACCATCTCCTCTTCGGGGATGAGGTCTTCCATCGACATGTCGCCGTCGAAACCGTGCAGGATGTGCGTGCGACGCTCGTCGCCGAACCGCTCGACGATCGCCGTGAGCTCCTCGCGGATGATGGCACGCTGGCGCGACTCGTCGGCGAGGATCTCCTTGTAGTCGGCGATCTGGCGCTCGAGTTCATCGGCCTCGTCGATGATCTTCTGTCGCTCCATCGCGGCCAGGCGGCGCAGCTGCATCTGCAGGATCGCGTCGGCCTGGTCGTCGTCGATGTCGAGCAGCGCCTTCAGGCCCTCGCGCGCATCGTCGACCGTGGGGGAGCGACGGATGAGGGCGATGACCTCGTCGAGCGCGTCGAGCGCCTTCAGGTAACCCTGCAGGATGTGCATCCGGGCTTCTGCCTTGCGCAGACGGAAGCCGGTGCGACGCACGATGACGTTGATCTGGTGCGCGATCCAGTTGCCGATGAAGCCGTCGATCGCGAGCGTGCGCGGCACGCCGTCGACGATCGCGAGCATGTTCGCCCCGAAGTTCTCCTGCAGCTGGGTGTGCTTGTACAGGTTGTTCAGCACGACCTTCGCGACGGCGTCGCGCTTGAGCACGACGACCAGGCGCTGACCGGTGCGGTCGGAGGACTCGTCGCGGATGTCGGCGATGCCGGTGATCTTGCCGTCACGGGCCAGCTCACCGATCTTCACCGCGACGTTGTCGGGGTTGACCTGGTACGGCAGCTCGGTGATCACCAGGCAGGTGCGACCCTGGATCTCTTCGACGTTGACGACCGCGCGCATGGTGATCGAGCCGCGCCCGGTGCGGTACGCCTCGTGGATGCCCTTGGTGCCGAGAATCTGCGCACCGGTGGGGAAGTCGGGGCCGGGGATGCGGGCGATGAGCCCGTCGAGGAGCTCCTCGCGCGATGCATCCGGGTTCTCCAACGCCCACAGGGCGGCATCCGACACCTCGCGCAGGTTGTGCGGCGGGATGTTCGTGGCCATGCCGACCGCGATACCGACCGAACCGTTCACGAGCAGGTTCGGGAACCGCGCCGGCAGCACCGTCGGCTCCTGCGTCTGGCCGTCGTAGTTGTCGGCGAAATCGACGGTGTCCTCTTCGATGTCGCGCGTCATCTCCAGCGCGAGCGGGGCCATCTTCGTCTCGGTGTATCGCGGAGCGGCGGCACCCATGTTGCCGGGCGAGCCGAAGTTGCCCTGACCGAGCGCCAGCGGGTAGCGCAACGACCACGGCTGCACGAGACGCACGAGGGCGTCGTAGATCGCCGAGTCTCCGTGCGGGTGGTACTGACCCATCACCTCGCCGACGACGCGGGCGCACTTCGAGAACGACTTGTCGGGGCGGAAGCCGCCGTCGTACATGCCGTAGATGACCCGTCGGTGCACGGGCTTGAGGCCGTCGCGCACATCGGGCAGTGCGCGGCCGACGATGACCGCCATGGCGTAGTCGAGGTAGCTGCGCTGCATCTCGGACTGCAGGTCGACCTGGTCGATGCGTCCGTGATCGTGCTCGATGTCCTGGATGCCGCGGTTGGTGATGATCTCTTCGTCACTCATAAGTGTTGTTCTCTGTCTCGTCGTCAGATGTCGAGGAAGCGGACGTCCTTGGCGTTGCGCTGGATGAAGTTGCGTCGCGACTCGACGTCCTCACCCATCAGCACGCTGAAGATCTCGTCGGCTGCCGCGGCGTCCTCGATGGTGATCTGGCGGAGGGTACGCGTGGTGTGATCCATCGTCGTCTCCCACAGCTCCTTGGGGTTCATCTCTCCGAGACCCTTGTAGCGCTGGATGCCGGCATCCTTCGGCAGGCGCTTGCCGCTGGCCAGACCCTCGTCCATCCGCACGTCACGCTCGCCGTCGCTGAACACGTACTCGTGGTGCGCGTTCGACCACTTCAGGCGGTACAGCGGCGGCATGGCGAGGTAGACGAAACCGGCTTCGATGAGCCCGCGCATGTAGCGGAACAGCATGGTCAGCAGCAGCGTGGTGATGTGCTGGCCGTCGACATCGGCATCCGCCATCAGCACGATCTTGTGATAGCGCGCCTTCTCGATGTCGAAGTCCTCGCCGATGCCGGTGCCGAAGGCCTGGATCATCGCCTGGACTTCCTTGTTGCCCAGCGCCTTGTCGAGGCGTGCCCGCTCGACGTTGAGGATCTTTCCGCGCAGCGCGAGGATCGCCTGCGTGTGCGGGTCGCGACCCTGCACGGCCGAACCGCCGGCCGAGTCACCCTCGACGAGGAAGATCTCGCTGATCGACGGGTCCTTGCTCGTGCAGTCCTTGAGCTTGTCAGGCATCGCGGCCGACTCGAAGACGCTCTTGCGGCGGGCGGTCTCGCGGGCCTTGCGGGCGGCCAGGCGTGCGGTCGCAGCGTCGATCGCCTTACGGATGATGTTCTTCGCCTGGTTCGGGTTGCGGTCGAACCAGTCGCCGAGCTGATCGTTCACGATCTTCTGCACGAAGGCCTTCGCCTCGGTGTTGCCGAGCTTGGTCTTGGTCTGACCTTCGAACTGCGGCTCGCCGAGCTTGATCGAGATCACGGCGGTGAGACCCTCGCGCACGTCGTCGCCGGAGAGGTTGTCGTCCTTCTCCTTGAGCAGGTTGTTCGCCCGCGCGTAGCGGTTGACCAGGCTCGTGAGCGCCGCGCGGAAGCCCTCTTCGTGCGTTCCACCCTCGTGCGTGTTGATGGTGTTCGCGTAGGTGAACACGTTCTCGGTGTACGAGGTGGTCCACTGCATCGCGACCTCGAGCGAGATCTTGCGCTCGGTGTCCTCGGCGTCGAAGGCGATGATCTCGTCGTTGACGACCTCGGCCTTGCGCACCTTGTTGAGGTACTCGACGTAGTCGACGAGACCCCGCTTGTAGAGGAACTCGTCGGCCGGCTGCCTGAGCACGGGTGCGCCGTCGACCTCGACTTCGTAAGCGGATGCCGGACGCTCGTCGCGCAGCGCGATGCGCAGCCCCTTGTTCAGGAACGCCATCTGCTGGAACCGCGTACGCAGCACGTCGTACTCGAAGTCGATGGTCTCCGTGAAGATCGCGGGGTCGGGCCAGAACATGATCGTCGTTCCGGTCTCGTCGGTCGCCGCGCCCTTCTCGAGGGTCTGCTGTGGCACACCACCGTTCGCGAAGCTGTGCTGCCAGGTGTAGCCCTGACGCTTGATCTCCACCTCGAAGCGGGTGGAGAGGGCGTTGACCACCGAGGAGCCCACACCATGCAGACCACCAGAGACGGCGTAGCCGCCGCCACCGAACTTACCGCCGGCGTGCAGGATCGTGAGCACCACCTCGACCGTCGACTTGGTCGGGTCGGAGGAGTGCGGGTCGACCGGGATGCCACGGCCGTTGTCGATGACGCGGATGCCTCCGTCTTCGAGGATCGTCACGTCGATGTTGTCGGCGTAGCCGGCCAGAGCCTCATCGACCGAGTTGTCGACGATCTCGTACACGAGGTGGTGCAGACCACGCGGACCGGTCGATCCGATGTACATGCCGGGTCGCTTGCGGACAGCCTCGAGCCCCTCGAGGATCTGGATCGCGTCGGCACCGTAGTCGCCGGGGACCTTGCGGTCTGCGGATGCGGTGGACGACGCGTCGTCGGGAGTTGCCCCGGTCGTCGATTCGATATCGTCAGCGGGGTTTTCAGGCGTCATCAGAAATGGGTCTCCACATCGAAAGTTCCCTCCCATTCTAGTCGTTTTTGGGAGGGCGCTACCTTGTGACAGGCCGTGTACGCCGTTCTGAGCGCGTGAGGGGCGTTGCTAAGTGTCCTACCCGTAGGTGTCCCGTGGACCGCGTCCGGGCACGACGCGCGGTCCCCACTTCCACGACGGGACGTCCGGACCGATGAAGCGGATGTTCTCGACGCCGGCCTCGGGATAGCGGTTGGTGATCTCGGTCATGATGACCCCGCGCATGAACTGCAGGTTCTTCGCCCACGCGGTCGAATCGCACTTCACGGTGAGCACACCGCGCTCGAGCGAGACCGGTTCGGAGTGCTTGGCGGTGTCGGATCCGGCGAGCTCGGCCCACTGCCGCACGAGATCTTCGGCAGCGAGCGTCTTCTCCCAGCCGGCCTCGCGGGTGAGCTTGCCGAGCGCATCGCCGAGCGTTCCGGGATCGCGGCCGGGGGTGAACGGAGCGTTGTCATCGTCGACGACAAGGCGGCGCTTGCGCTTCCAGTTCTTCGAGCTGGGCTTCAGGCCGCGCAGCCGCAGGTAGGTGGCGACGGTTTCGGGGACCTCGACGTCAGTCATCCTGTGTCTCCGTCTCGTCTACCTCTTGGGTCGCTGGGCTGACCCCTTGGGTCGCTGAGCCTGTC
>NZ_JBBDGN010000015.1:0-78822 GCF_037204145.1 Microbacterium istanbulense | reverse complement strand
AGTGACGCTGAGCGCGCGACGATCCTCGAGCTGATGGCGAAGGGCAGTTATGGAGGCATCGTGCTCGCCACAGACGATGTCGACGCCGCGTTTGCGACCATCGAGTCGCGTGGAGCCGATATCGTTCAGGAGCCCATCGATCAGCCGTACGGTGTGCGCGATTGCGCCTTCCGTGACCCGGCCGGGAACATGGTGCGTCTGCAGCAGGCCGTCTGAGTCGGCGCGCAGACCGACGAACTGAAGGAGACACCGCCGATGCCCGACCAGCACGCCGCCGACGCCCACGACATCATTCGGGTGCGAGGCGCCCGCGAGAACAACCTCAAAGAGGTTGATGTCGACATCCCCAAGCGGCGCCTGACCGTGTTCACCGGGGTGTCGGGCTCGGGCAAGAGCTCGCTCGTGTTCGACACGGTCGCCGCCGAGTCGCGACGCATGATCGACGAGACCTATAGCGCGTTCGTGCAGGGCTTCATGCCTTCTGTGCCCCGGCCCGACGTCGACGTCCTCGAGGGTCTGACGACCGCGATCATCGTCGACCAGGAACGCCTCGGCGCCAACCCACGGTCCACCGTCGGCACGGTCACCGACGCGAACGCGATGCTGCGCATCCTCTTCTCCAAGCTCGGTCAGCCCTATATCGGCGGTCCCACCGCGTTCTCGTTCAACATCCCCACGCAGAAGGCAAGCGGGGTGATGACGGGGCCGAAGGGCGAGAAGAAGATCGTCAAGGATGCCATCTATCTCGGCGGTATGTGCCCGCGGTGTGAGGGCAGGGGAGTGGTGTCTGACCTCGACCTCTCGCAGGTCATCGACGAGTCGAAGTCGCTGAACGAGGGCGCGATCATGGTGCCCGGGTACACCGCCGACGGCTGGATGGTGAAGGGCTTCTCGGAGTCAGGTTTCTATCCCGGCGACAAGCCGATCTCGTCGTTCACCGAGAAGCAGCGGCAGCTCTTCCTCTATGGCGAGGTGACCAAGGTCAAGATCTCGGGCATCAACATGACCTATGAGGGGCTGATCCCGAAGATCACGAAGTCGATGCTGTCGAAGGACATCGAGGCCCTGCAGCCGCACGTGCGTGCGTTTGTGCAGCGGGTCGCGACGTTCGCGACGTGCCCCGAGTGTGACGGCACGCGCCTCACCGAGGGGGCGCGCTCGTCGAAGATCGACGGCGTGAGCATCGCGGATGCCTGCCGCATGCAGGTGACGGATCTGGCCGAGTGGGTGCGTACGCTCGAGCTGCCCGAGGCGGGTCCTCTGCTGGGCGCCCTGAGCGCCAACCTTGACGCGTTCGTGACGCTGGGCCTGGGTTACCTCAGCCTCGATCGTCCCTCCGGCACTCTGTCCGGCGGTGAGGCCCAGAGGATCAAGATGCTGCGGCACCTGGGCTCCTCACTCACCGACGTGACATATGTGTTCGACGAGCCGACCATCGGGCTGCATCCTCATGACATCCAGCGGATGAACGGGCTGCTGAAGAAGCTGCGCGACAAGGGCAACACCGTGCTCGTCGTCGAGCACAAGCCCGAGACGATCCTCATCGCCGATCACGTGGTCGATCTGGGGCCCGGAGCTGGCCGAGACGGCGGCGAGATCTGTTTCGAAGGCGACGTTGCCGGCCTCAAGGCGAGCGGAACCAACACCGGCAATCATCTGGATGACCGCGCGAGCATCAAACAGGAGGTGCGGACCTCCGCCGGTGCGATCGAGGTGCGGGGGGCATCCGCAAACAATCTGCGCGACGTGGACGTCGACATCCCCACCGGGGTGCTGACGGTGATCACCGGTGTCGCCGGATCGGGCAAGAGTTCGCTGATCCACGGTTCGGTGACGCCGCTGGACGGAGTCGTGGCGATCGATCAGAGCGCGATCAAGGGTTCACGGCGCAGCAACCCGGCGACGTACACGGGCATGCTGGAGCCGATCCGCAAGGCGTTCGCGAAGGCGAACGGCGTGAAGCCGGCGCTCTTCAGCGCGAACTCCGAGGGAGCCTGCCCGACCTGCAAGGGGGCGGGTGTGATCATCACCGAGCTCGGCTTCATGGACACGATCGAGACGCCCTGCGAGGACTGCGGTGGCAAGCGGTTCCAGGCGAGCGTGCTCGAGTACAAGCTCGGTGGGCTCGACATCACCGAAGTGCTCGATCTGCCGGTCGCTCGGGCGCGGGAGTTCTTCGCCGAGGGGGAGGCGAAGATTCCGGCCGTGGTCACGACCCTCAGCAGGCTCGAAGACGTCGGCCTCGGGTATCTGTCACTCGGGCAGCCTCTGTCGACCCTGTCGGGCGGTGAGCGTCAGCGTGTGAAGCTGGCGATCCAGATGGGGGAGAAGGGCGACGTCTACGTGCTCGACGAGCCCACCACGGGTCTGCACCTGGCCGACGTCGAGCGGATCCTCGGACTGCTGGATCGGCTGGTGGATGCCGGGAAGACGGTGATCGTCATCGAGCATCATCAGGCTGTGATGGCGCACGCCGACTGGATCATCGACATCGGCCCCGGCGCCGGACACGACGGCGGACGGGTCGTGTTCGAGGGCACGCCGGCTGATCTGGTGGCTGCCAAGTCGACCCTGACCGGGCAGCACCTCGCGGAGTACGTGGGGGCCTGAGCGTGGTGGCGGGGCAGGAGGAGATCGACCGGCGGATTCAGACGTAGGCCGGGGGAGCGGGTGCGCGCGCGAGCGAAGCTGGGAGTTGGGCCAGTGAGGCGGGGGAGCCGTTGCGGTAGTCGTTTAGTTTGCTAAACTATCTGCACGCGACGATCGTGATGCGCGCAAGCAAGTGCTTCGACTTGCTGAGCGCGGGCGTGCGTACGACGCGAGTGTGCGTGGCTACGAAGCGTTCCTGCTGGAGCGCTACACGTCGCGTCTGAGCGCTGTAGACGTCGATGAGATCGTGGCGGCGCTCACCAAGCTGCGGGATGCATTCGGGCCTGATCCCGCGAGCTGAACCGGATCGTGCGTTATCCGATAATGCACATTATGTCAGTTCGGTTCTAGAACTCTGCACTCGCTCCTCCTCCGTCCCGCGCCGATCACACCCTGGTCAACGGGGACCGCGGTTCAGGAGGCAGGCTCACGGTGATCGTGTCGCCAGCTGTTACGCGCCCGCCGCGAGTGACCATGCCCATGACGCCGGCGAGCCGGACTACGCGACCCTCTCCATCCGTTCGCACCAGCTGTTTGAGTAGGCCGGGCTGAAAATCGTTGATCTGCTGGCACGGATTCCGCAAGCCAGTAACCGTCACCACGGCCGCACCGAAGTCCAGCCGGGCGCCGACAGGCAGGGCGAGCAGATCGATGTCGCGCGTGGTGATGTTCTCCCCCAACTCCCCCGGCGCGACGGGAAATCCATTCTCATGTAGAGCATCAAGCAACTCGCCGTGAATGAGGTGCACCTGCCTCAGATTCGGCTGCGATGGGTCGGCCTCGACCCGCGAACGGTGTTGAACGGTCGCACCACAGTGAGCATCACCCTCAACCCCGAGCCCCTCGAGGAGCGTGATGGACTCGCGCATCCGCTTGCTGAAGCCATGAGACGCGCTGCTGTGGACAGCGACAATCCGAGCCGACATGCCCTCATTGTTCCACGGGACCGACGATCGCTATCAGTGCTCACGCAGCCGCCCGGCCGCATCTATCGTGGACCTCTGCCGCGACATCTGAGGGCGGCTCCCCCCCCCTTGCGCCACAGCAACGATCGTGGTCGCCTGAAGGCATGAGCTTCTTCCCTCCCGACCCTGACATGCCTGAGATCGAGGACGACGAGCCCGTCATCGAACCTCGTTGGCAGGCTCCCGAAGATGAGCTTCCGACTTTGCTGCCGGTGTCGCAGATCATCGCGGCGACCGACTACGTCGCCATCGCACTGGTGGGCGTCTCGGTGTACTCATCCGGCGTCAAGCTGCGTCTGAAGCGGTACCTGCGGCGCCACGACCTTTCGCCGAGGGACTGGAACGAGGTATCGAACCTCTTCATGGAGTACGGCGTGATGGGTGCATCTCCCGATCCCGGCGGACGCCTTCGATTCGGCTTGGTGCTAGCCGACGGCACCAAGATTCTGGCAGACCCCGGGCACGGATTCTTCGGCGCGCAAGAGCCCCACCGGGAAGAGATCACCGTGATGCATCAGCACGGCGGGGGCGGTGGGGGCTCGCGCCAGTACACCCAATCAGACGGACTGTGGCTGTGGCCCACTCCCCCGGACGGGCCGATCGAACTTGTGCTTCAATGGCCGTCACTCGGCATCGCTGAGACGCACATCACAATAGACGGAAGTCGGCTGAGCGCTCTCGCGCAACAGGCCACGCCACTGTGGGAGAAGCCATGATCAAGTACCTGATCTCATTCCCCAGCGGCGCGATGGACGTCACCGACGAAGAGCTGCCGGCCGTCGCCGACGCGGCCCACGCGGTGGTGCAGGAGGCGAAGGATGCCGGCGTCTGGGTGTTCGGTGGAGGCATCGACGAATCCGTCGCGCCGGTGCGAGTGGATGCCGACGGCAACGCGACGCCCGGTACGTATCCCCAGACAGCCCGCATCGAGGGCGGATACTCGGTTCTGGAACTTCCGACCTACGAGGCAGCCGTCGAGTGGGCGGCCAAGATCGCCACGGCCTGCCGCTGTGAGCAGGAACTGCGGGCGTTCATGTACGATCCGGCCAGCTGAGCCGCCGACATCAGCTACGGGCCGGTAGTGCTCGATGCTGCCTCGATGGATGCGGCAGTGAACGCGCTGCGCGACGCGTGGGACACCGACGGTTCATAGTGCGCCGCGCATGCTGCGTCACCGACTACATTTGATCCGACCCACGGGAGATCAGATGTCCACACCCAGCTATTACCGTCACGGGCTCCAGCGCATGACGGGGCGCAATCTCAGCGACTCGCACCGCAGCGCGACGCCGCTCGAACTGCTCTTCGACCTCACCTTCGTCGCCGCCTTCGGCGTCGCAGGCAACGAACTCGCGCACGGCATCGCCGAAGCGCACATCGGCCAGGCGGCCGCCGGCTTCGCGTTCGCGATGTTCGCCATCGTCTGGGCGTGGATCAACTACTCCTGGTTCGCATCCGCATTCGACACCGACGACTGGCTGTTCCGCCTGCTCACGATGTTGCAGATGGTGGGCGTGCTCATCCTCGCCATCGGCCTGCCGGATATGTTCGCGTCGATCTACGAGGGCCACGCAATCGACAATCGCGTGATGGTCGCGGGCTACGCGGTGATGCGTATCGCGATGCTTGCGCAATGGCTACGTGCCGCTCATGGAAATCCGCAATATCGAGAGGTAGCGAAGGCGTACGCCATCCTCGTCGGCCTCGCCCAGGTCGCCTGGGTCGTCATTCTCATCCTGCCCCTCGACCTCGCCGGCTTCGCGATCGCCGCAGCCTTCGCATCGATCCTCGACGTGGGCGCCGATTGTCGCCGAACGCAAGGGCGCGCGCCGGGGCGGTATGACCCCGTGGCACGCGCACCATATCGCCGAGCGCTACGGTCTGCTGGCGATCATCGCCCTTGGCGAGACGGTACTCGGCACCCTTGCCGCCGCACGCGTGCTCACCGACACCGAGGGATGGAGCCTTGCATCGATCATGGTGATCGGGCTTGGCGTGGTCCTCACGTTCGGCCTTTGGTGGTCGTACTTCCTCGTGCCCAGCGCCGAGATCCTGTCGGTGCGACGATCCAAAGCCTTCGTCTGGGGCTACGGACACTTCTTCGTGTTCGGCTCGATCGCCGCCGTCGGGGCGGGACTTCATGTGATCGGCTACGGCTACGACGACCATTACCAAGTGAGCACATTCGTGGCGATCGCCTCGATTGCGATCCCGGTGATCGCCTTCATGCTCTCGCTCTACCTGCTGCACTCCTGGCTGGTGTCGGCGTTCGCCAAGAATGCCTGGTTGCAGACGTCCGCGCTGGTGCTGCCGGCGTTGGCGATGGTTATCGCTGCCGCGGACGCACCCCTGTGGGCGTGTCTGCTGCTTGTCGCCCTCTCCCCCGTGATGGTGGTGCTGTCCTTCGAGCTGGGCGCGTGGCGCACGCTCGATGCGCAGCTGCACCGCGCGGTCACGTCGGCGAAGGCGATGCCGCTGGTCGACGCGAGCTGATCAGCGCAGCTGGGCGAATGCCTCGGCCGTCGCGGTCGGGCCGGCGACAAGAATCGTGTCGCCGTCCTGCAGCACGGTGGTGTTGTCGGCGTTGCGCCAGTCCTCATCACCGTGCTGGTACGCGGCGATCGTGACGCCGTGCGTCGACCGTACGCCGGTCTCGCCCAGGGGGCGACCGTGCAGCATCGCCGGAACGGCGGTCTTCACGAGCGCATACCCGGGAGCGATCTCGATGTAATCCAGCGCGGCACCGCGCACGAGGTGGGCCACGCGGCGCCCCATGTCGTGCTCGGGGTAGATCACGTGGTGCACGCCGAGCTGCTCGAGGATGAGCCCATGGCGCTCGTCGACGGCCTTCGCCCAGATCACCGGAATGTCCATGCTCAGCAGCACCGAGCAGGTGAGGATGGACGCTGACACATCACCGCCAATGGCCACCACCACGCGATCGAACTCGTCGATCGCGAGCTGGCGCAAGGCCTCTTCGCGGGTGGTGTCGGCCCGCACGACCTGTGTGAGCTCGCCGTTGTGCGCCTGCACCAGCGACTCGTCGATGTCGACACCGAGCACCTCCGTGCCGCCGGCCATGAGCTCGGTCGCCAGGGCGCTGCCGAAGCGCCCCAGGCCGAGCACTGCCACCGAGTCCGCCTCGGCGATACGACGCGACGCATCGCGTCCGAAGAACGAGAACTTAGCCAATGGCGGGCCTTTCCTTGGGGAGCTCGTAGAGCACGGGTCGTTCGCGCAGCACGATCGCCGTGCCGAGCGTGAGGGGGCCGAGGCGGCCCAGGAACATCAACAGGACGAGCACGATCTTCGCGGCATCCGGCAGCACCGGGGTGATACCGGTCGAGAGGCCGACCGTGCCGAACGCGGAAACCGCCTCGAACAACACCCGATCCAACGGATGCTCGGTCAGCAGCAGCAGCGCGATGGTGCCGCCGATCACGGCCGCGACGGCGATGAGCACGACGGTGATGGCCTGACGGTGGACGCTGCGGCTGAGGCGCTTGCCGAAGATGTTCACTGCACCCTCACCCCGCAGCTCGGTCAGCATGATGAAGAACAGCACCGCGAAGGTGGTCACCTTGATGCCGCCGGCAGTTCCTGCCGGGCCGCCGCCGATGAACATGAGGATGTCCATCCCGAGCCACGTCGAGGAATGCATGGCGCCGATGTCGAGGGCGTTGAACCCGGCCGTGCGGGTTTGCACCGACTGGAAGAACCCAGCGAGAATCCGTGATGCGGGATCCAGCTGCCCGAGGGTGGCCGGATTGCTCCACTCGATCACCGTGATGTACAGGGTGCCTGCGAGCAGGAGCACGACCGTCGCCCACAGCACGATCTTCGTGTTCATAGTCCAGTGCAGTGGCCGACGGAACTCCTTGCGCAGCTGCATGATGACCGGGAAGCCCAGGCCGCCCAGGATGATCGCCCCCGCGATCGGCAGACAGATCCACGGGTCGGCGACGAACCCCATCAGGTTGTCGGAGTACAGCGCGAAACCGGCGTTGTTGAACGACGACACCGCCAGGAACGAGGCATGCCAGGCCGCTTCGCCGATCTGGTAGCCGTAGCCGAGCAGAAAACGAAGCCAGAGCACCGCGAAGACGATCAGCTCGATCGTGACGGTGATGGCGACGATGCCGCGGATGAGGCCACGCACGTCGGCGAATCCGGTGGCCTTCGCTTCGGAGGCGGCGTTGATGCGCGAGCGTACCGACATCTTGCGCGCCAGCACCAAGCCGATCAGCGAGGCGAAGATCATGATGCCCAGACCGCCCAGCTGGATGAGCAGCATGATGACGACCTGACCGAACGGAGTCCAGTACAGCACGGTGTCGACCGAGGTCAGCCCCGTCACGCACACGGCTGACGTGGCCGTGAAGAGCGCGTCGACGAAGTTCGCGCCGCCCGGACCCTGCTTGGAGATCGGCAGCATGAGAAGTGCTGTGCCGACGGCGATGGCGGCGGCGAAGCCGACCACGACGGCCTGTGACGGATGCATGCCGCCGCGACCGCGGCGGGTGATGCCAGGCGCGCGTGCGCCGGACGAACGGGAGTCCACCGGGCAACTGTACTCCCGCCCGGCCACCCTACGTGTACGCAGCGTCGTCGTGCGAGAGGAGTAGCGTGGAGGGGTGCAGCGCCTCTCCCACTCCCCCGTGTCAGCTCCGGGGTGGCGGGCCTGGTTGATCTGGTCGGTGGGCGTCGCGGCGTACATGCTCGCGGTCACCAACCGCAGCTCGCTGAGCGCCGTCGGCGTGGATGCTGCGGAGCGATTCCATGCGGATGCCTCGACCCTCTCGCTGTTCGCCGTGATCCAGCTCGCCGTCTATGGCGGCATGCAGATTCCGATCGGGGTACTGCTCGATCGCTACGGTGCCCGGCCCATCATCACGATCGGCATGGTGCTCATGGCGGTCGGTCAGCTGACGATGGCGCTCTCCCCCAGCAT
Source organism: Microbacterium istanbulense (assembly GCF_037204145.1). Taxonomy (NCBI): domain Bacteria; kingdom Bacillati; phylum Actinomycetota; class Actinomycetes; order Micrococcales; family Microbacteriaceae; genus Microbacterium; species Microbacterium istanbulense. Next base: position 70,257 of record NZ_JBBDGN010000015.1, on the reverse strand, counting down.
CGGTATCGCACTCGTCGCGCGCGTGCTGCTCGGCGCCGGCGATGCCGCCGTCTTCCCTGCCGTGCTGCGACTTGTCGCTACTTGGTTTCCCACGCAGCGCGCTCCGGTGATGGTGCAGTTCACTGGCATCCTCGGTCAGATCGGGCAGCTCATCGCCCTCGTGCCGCTGGCCGCACTGCTGCACGCGACCAACTGGACGATCACCTTCGGCAGCATTGCCGGTCTCGGCACGCTGTTCGCCATCCTCGTCTACCTCATCATCCGCAACCACCCGCCTGAGCGGGATGCCGACGTGACGGTCAACACCGACACCGGTGTCGTGCGGGTCGTCACGAGCGCGATCGACACCGGCGTCGGCATCCGCGCCGCGTGGGCGCACCCCGGAACCCGCCTCGCCTTCTGGTCGCACTTCACCACCCCGTTCGCCGGCACGGCGTTCGGGCTGCTCTGGGGCATGCCGTTCCTCACCGCCGGCGAAGGTCTCACGTCGGCCGAAGCCGCGACCATCGTGTCGGTCTACGTGCTCGCGGGCATGGCGTTCGGTCCGGTCATCGGTGGGCTCTCACAGCGCCATCCGACCAAGCGGTCCATGGCTCTCGTGCTGCCGGCCATCGCCGTGCAGATGTTCGCCTGGCTCGCCGTGATCTTCTCCCCGGGTGACACCCCGCTGTGGCTGCTGTACGTGCTCGCCGTTGCGTTGGGTACCGGTGGTCCTGCGTCGATGATTGCGTTCGACCATGCGCGAACCCACAACCCGACCCACCGGCTCAGCACGGCCACCGGCGTCACGAACGCCGGAGGGTTCATCGCGGCGCTGATCGCCATCTTCCTCATCGGCCTTGCCCTCGACCTGCAGGGTGCGGGTACGCCCGACACTTACAACCTCGATGCGTTCCGCATCGCCTTCCTCACGCAGGTGCCGCTGTGGCTGCTCGGATCCACGTTCATCATCATCGAGCGCAAGCGCACCCGCATCCGGATGGGGCTCGATCCCGAGCGACGCCGGCGCGGGCGCTGACCCTTCGACAGGGCTCAGGGACCGCCCTTCGACAGGCTCGGGGACCGCCCTTCGACGGGGCTCAGGGACCGCCCTTCGACGGGGCTCAGGGACCGCCCTTCGACGGGGCTCAAGAACCGCCGGGCGGCTCAGCGACCGCGAGGAGTCCACCCGAGTGGCCGGACGCTGCCGCGTGCGCCCCGCTCGAGGTCGGCGCGGGCCGACCAGCCCTGCGCGGCATCCACGGCATCGAACCCTCCGCGCGCGAGCCGCATGCCGACGTCGTCGTGATGCATCCGCGGCGCCCCACCGCGCCGCACCGACGCCCGCACACTCCAGGCATCGTCGGCGAAGCCGCCGCCGCGGAAGACCCGGTACTCGTCGTAGCGTTCGGGGTCGAGCAGGTCCCAGCACCACTCCCACACATTGCCGAGCGTGTCGAAGAGGCCATGAAGATTCGGCATCCGCCCACCCACGTCCTGCGGAGTGCGCACGCCGTCGAGCGCCGTCCAGGCGATATCGGGCAGCGGGCCGTACTGCGGCGCGGTCGACCCGGCCCGGCAGGCGAACTCCCACTCCGCCTCCGTCGGCAGTCGGAATCCGTCGCTGTCGACGTGCCAGGTCACCTCTTCGCCGTCGAAGGAGTATGCAGGGTCGAGCCCTTCCCACTCCGAGGCAGCGTTGCAGAACCGGATGGCACGTAACCAGCTGAGGTCTGCCGCGGGGCGGCGGGGATGCTGCGATGGCACTCCCAACACTTCAGCGAACTGCTCTTCGGTGACCAGGTACACCCCGATCTCGAACGGCTCAAGCCGAACCGATCGGTGCTCCTCGCGGCGCGCGTCGTGCAGCGTGACAGTGCCGCCGGGGATCGACCGCATCTCCCACAGATCCACGCGTCACTCCCCCGCGGGCGGATCGTGCCGTGGCTCGCCGCCACCGCTGCGCACGGCGAACACGCGCAGGAAGAACTGGCACAGCGGCCCGACCAGCAAGGCGAAGGCCACCGTGCCGACGCCGACATTGCCGCCGAGGATCCATCCGACGATGACGACCGTCACCTCGATCGCGGTGCGGACGAGCCAGATCGGCCGGCCCGTGCGCTGATGCAGGCCCGTCATCAGGCCATCGCGTGGGCCGGGGCCGAAGTTCGCCCCGATGTACAGTCCTGTCGCCGCGGCGAGGGTGACCAGTCCGATCACGAAGAAGAGCACCTTCAGCCACAGCATCTCGGGCGATGGCAGCAGCCAGAATCCGACGTCGGCCGAGGGCCCGACCAGCAGCGCATTAAGGATCGTTCCGATGCCCAGTCGCTGCCGCAGCGGGATCCACAGCAGCAACACGATGACGCTCACGCAAATGGTGATGAGGCCGAAGCTCAGGGGCACGTGATTGGCGATGCCCTGAGTCAACACATCCCATGGCGCCGCGCCGATCGCCCCGCGCACCATGAAGGCGATGCCGATGCCGTAGAGGAACAGTCCGACGAGCAGTTGCGCGATGCGTCGTGGCAGGCGACGCCCCGCGAGCGGCGTCACTGCGGCGACCGATCCACCCAGGTCGGGTACTTCGGCAGGCGGCCGTCACCCGACGAGGTGCGTGTCACGCGTCGGCGCACCCAGGGGCCCACGAACTCGCGGTAGTACGCCAGGCCCGAGGGTCCGGTCGGCAGATCATGCGCGGGCGCCCACCACGATGCGGGGGGCTCGAACCCCAGGGAGTGCAACACGCGTGCAGCGACGCGGTGGTGGCCGTTGGCGTTCATGTGCAGCCGGTCTTCAGACCAGTACGGTGGCGACGACAACTCGGTGTCGGGCCAGTTCAGGGCGCGGATGACATCGGGACGGTCGGCAATACGCCGCACGACGGCGGCGCTCAGCTCGTCACCACGACGCTGCACCATCTTGCCCATCGGCAACTGGGCGCTGGGGTTCGCGCCGGAGAGCACGATGAGCGTCACGCCCTCCTCATCACAGCGGCGAAGCACGCGAGTGAACGCGTCGGCGATGTGCTCGATGTCGCCCCGCGGTCGCAACATGTCGTTGCCTCCCCCGTTGAACGACAGGTGCGTCGGGCGCAGCGCGAGGGCAGGTTCCAGCTGCTGCTCGACGATCGGCCACGCCAGCTTTCCGCGGATCGCGAGGTTCGCATACTGGATCGTCTCGCCCGTGGCATCCGCCCAACCTTGTGCGGTGATGTCCGCCCAACCGCGCACGCGACCATCGGGCAACTCATCGCCCACCCCTTCGGTGAAGGAGTCGCCGATCGCCACGAAACGCACTGCTGCCATGGAATCAAGCCTATTCCTGTGCTGAGGGTGATCAGCGATCGTCGAGCGCCTCGCCTCGCCGGTCGACCAGGCCCCACGCGGCCCCTGCGGCCACGACGAAGAAGACCGCGAGTACGACGAAGGTCAGCGGAGCGCCGCCCGCCCCGAGCAGCACGGGTACGAGCAGGGGCGCGATGATCGAGGCGATGCGACCGACGCCGGCCGCCCATCCCGTGCCCGTCGCCCGCAGCGAGGTCGGGTAGATCTCGGGGGTGACCGCGTAGAGGGCTCCCCAGGCGCCGAGGTTGAAGAACGACAGCGCCATTCCGCTCGCGATCACTGCACCGTCTCCGGTCGCCGTGCCGAAGGAGATGGCCGACACGGCCGACCCGACGAGGAACACCGACAGAGTCAGTCGCCGACCCCAGACCTCGATCAGCCACGCGGCCACCGCGTAGCCGGGCAGCTGGGCGAGCGTGATCAGCAGGGTGAATCCGAACGACTTCACGAGGTCGTAGCCGGCGGCGACCAGGATGCTGGGAATCCAGATGAACGCTCCGTAGTACGAGAAGTTCACACAGAACCAGACCAGCCAGATACAGGCCGTGCGCACGCGGAACTCAGCCGCCCACAGTGCACGCACCCGTCCCGATGACGTGCGGGTCAAGGTCTCGCGCACACCCTCCTTGTGGATCGCGGGACTGTTCACCAAGCCGGCGGATGCCTCGAAAGACTCAACGATCCGCTCGGCCTTGGCGATGCGTCCCCGCGACGCCAGCCACCGCGGCGACTCGGGCAGTCCCCAGCGCACGACGAGCGCGTACACGGCGGGGACCGCGCCGAGGGCGAAGGCCCAGCGCCAGCCATCCGCGGAGGTCGGGATGACGAAGTATCCGATCAGCGCGGCAGCCGTCCAGCCCACCGCCCAGAACGCCTCGAGGATCACGATCAGGCGCCCGCGGATGCGGGCAGGAGCGAACTCGCTGACATACGTCGAGGCGACGGGAAGTTCGGCACCGAGGCCAAGTCCAACGAAGAAGCGCAGCACCAGAAGCATGGCGAGACCGCCGACCAGCGCGCTCGCTCCGGTCGCCACCCCGTACACCAGCAGGGTCAGGGCGAACACCTGGCGGCGTCCCAGCCTGTCGGCGAGTAGGCCACCGAGCGCCGCGCCGACCGCCATTCCGACGAAGCCGATCGAGGCGATCCAGCCACGCTCCCCCGGAGTCAACGACCACTGCTCTGCGAGCACCGCGATAATGAACGAGATCAGCCCGACATCCATCGCATCCAGCGCCCAGCCGACACCGGAGCCGGTGAGCACACGCAGATGCCGGCGGGTGAACGGTAGGGCGTCCATACGCGCGGCGAGGGATCGGCGGCTCGGCAGAGCGGTCTCGGGCATCCTCACATCGTAGGGCCGCCCGAGACCGCGCCGCGCCGCCGCACCACGGTGCGAGTCAGTCAGCGGCGAGCAGCGCCTTCACCCGCGGGATGACCTCGGTCGCGTAGAGCTCGATGGACGACATGAGGTTTTCGTGCGACAGCGTGCCGGTGGCGTACTTCATGTCGAAACGTCCGATGCCGAGCGTTCGGATGGTGTCGGCGATCTTCGCGGCCACCCGCTCCGGCGAGCCGATGTACTGCGATCCTTCGGGGCCCACGTCGTTCTGGAAACGGGCACGGCTGTAGGGCGGCCACCCGCGCTCCGCGCCGATCGTGTTCGCCATCGCCGCGACCGATGGATACGCCGTCTCCCATGCCTCGTCGTCCGTGGCGGCGACGAAGCCGGGCGAGTGCACCGCGACGGGGTAGGCCGTCGTGCCGAAGCTCTGCGTCGAGCGGTGATACAGATCCATGTACGGCTTGAAGCGCGCCGCAGGACCACCGATGATCGCCAGCATCATCCGCAGACCATGGCGCGCGACGCGCACGACGGAGTCGGGGCTGCCGCCCACACCCACCCACGTGGGCAGGCCGTGAGCCGTCTTCGGGAAGACGTTCGCGTTCTCCAGCGGCGCGCGCATGGTGCCCGACCAGGTGACGGGCTCTTCCTTGAGCAGCTCGACGAACAGCTCGAGCTTCTCCTCGAAGAGGGCGTCGTAGTCACGCAGGTCATAGCCGAACAGGGGGAACGACTCGATGAACGAGCCGCGCCCGAGCACGACCTCGGCGCGACCGTCCGAGACGGCGTCGAGAGTGGCGAACCGCTCGTAGACACGCACCGGGTCGTCAGACGACAACACGGTCACGGCAGTGCCGAGTCGAATGCTCTTCGTGCGCCCGGCGATCGCCGCCAGCACGAGCTCGGGCGAGGAGACCGCGAACTCAGGGCGATGGTGCTCGCCGATGCCGAAGAAGTCCACCCCCAGGCTGTCTGCCAACTCTGCCTGCGCGACGATGTTGCGGATCGTCTGCGCGTCACTGAGCAGTTCGCCATCGGCGCCCTGTGTGACGTCGCCGAAGGTGTCCAAGCCGAACTCGATGACCATGTGTTCATCCTTTCCATTCACTCGAATGAACCAGGGCGGGTGCTACGGCATTCCCGTCAGCTCGAGAGGAAGACGCTGCGCAGTGTGTCGAGCCCCACGCCGCCGATGTCGAGGGCGCGCTTGTGGAAGTCCTTGAACGAGAACGCGTCGCCCTGCTCGGCGCGCACGGTGTCGCGCACCTGTTCCCAGATGCGCTGACCGACCTTGTACGAGGGCGCCTGACCCGGCCAGCCCAGGTAGCGATTGACCTCGAACTGGCGGAACTCGTCTGGCATGTTCACATTGCGGCGCATCATCTCGAGCGCGTAGTCGTGATCCCAGACGCCCTCGCCGTCGAGGCGCGGCTTCTTCAGATGCACACCGATGTCGAGCACCACGCGCAGCGCGCGCATGCGCTGGCCGTCGAGCATGCCCAGTCGGTCGGCCGGGTCGTCGAGGTAGCCCAGCTGCTCCATCAGGCGCTCGGCATAGAGCGCCCAGCCCTCGGCGTGACCGGAGGTGCCGGCCAGCACGCGTCGCCAGGTGTTCAGCTCGGCGCGGTTGTAGGTCGCCTGAGCGATCTGCAGATGGTGGCCCGGCACACCCTCGTGGTACACGGTGGTGAGTTCTCGCCAGGTGTCGAACTCGTTCACACCCTCGGGCACCGACCACCACATGCGGCCGGGGCGCGAGAAGTCGTCGGTGGGGCCCGTGTAGTAAATACCGCCCTCCTGGGTGGGGGCGATCATGCACTCCAGCGCACGGATCTGCTCGGGGATGTCGAAGTGCGAGGCGCCGAGCTCTGCGATCGCGCGGTCGCTCGTCTCCTGCATCCACTTCTGCAACGCGTCGGTGCCGATCAGCTTGCGCGACGGGTCGGCTTCGAGGTGGGCGACCGCTTCTTCGACAGTGGCGCCGGGCAGGATCTCGTTCGCGATCGCCTCCTGCTCGGCGATCATGCGGGCCAGCTCCTCGCGGCCCCACTCGTACGTCTCGTCGAGATCGATCGTCGCCCCGAGGAACCGGCGGGAATGCAGGGCGTACAGCTCACGTCCCACCGCATCCTCCTCGCCGGCGGCGGGAGCGAGTTCGCCCGTGAGGAAGTCGCGCAGAGCGTCGTACGCCACGCGCGCTGCACCGGCGTTGTCGGCGATCTCGCGGGCGAGGGAGGCGGGCAGCTGGCTGTCGTCGGGTCCGGCGTTGGCGGCGAACTCGGCGAAGAAGCCGTCGTCGGCGGTGTATCGGGTGATCTGGGTGGCGACCTCGGTCACCTGGCGCCGCGCGGGCACCACGCCGTGGCGGATGCCTTCGCGCAGCGTCTCGGTGTACCCCTTCAACGCCTGCGGCAGGGCAGCGAGGCGCTCGGAGATGACCGCCCAGTCGTCGGCGGATGCGGTGGGCATGAGGTCGAACGCCTGGCGGAAGTCCTGGGCCGCCGAGGCGATGACATTCAGATCACGCAGGTGTGCCTGCGCGTCGTGCAGTTCGAGATCCAGACGCAGCTCACTGCCGAGATCGGCCTTGGTGACCTCGTCGACACCGTCGACAGGGTCGAGGGCATCGAGCGCTGCGAGGGCGCGGCGGGTCTCGGCGATTGCGCGCGCGTGTCCCTCAGGGCTGAGGTCGTCGAGACGGCCGTTCGCTTCGTTGCGTCCGATATAGGTTGCGAGCACCGGAGAGAGCTCGACGAGTGTGTCGACCCACTCCTCCGCGACCTGGTCGATCGCGGTCGGCTTCCGAAATTCTGCAGTCATGCCTCCGAGCGTATCCCGCGACCGGCTCGGAGTCAGTGAGCCGCCTCGTTCCAGTCCTGGCCTCGACCGACCTGCACGTCCAGCGGCACGGACAGGTCTGCAGCCCCCGCCATCCGCTCCCGAACGATGCGTTCCGCCGCATCCCACTCACCGGGCGCGACCTCGACCACGAGTTCGTCGTGGATCTGCAACAGCACCCGCGACGACATACCTTCGTGCTGCAGGTCGTCGTGGATGTGGAACAGGGCGATCTTCATGATGTCGGCCGCACTGCCCTGGATGGGCGCGTTCAGCGCGGCACGCTCGGCGTTCTCGCGCAGCACGCGGTTGGGGCTGGAGAGATCGGGGAAGGGGCGCCGGCGCCCGAAGATCGTCTCGGTGTACCCGACCTCCTTCGCCGCCATCACTGAGGCGCGCAGGTAATCGCGTACGGCACCGAAACGGGCGAAGTACTCGAGCATGAGCTGCTTGGCCTCGGCCTGCTCGATGCGCAGCTGCTTGGACAGGCCGAAGGCCGATAGCCCGTAGACCAGGCCGTACGACATCGCCTTGACCTTGGTGCGCATCGCCGAGGTGACCTCGGCCGGCTCGACGCCGAACACGCGGGCACCCACGAAGCGGTGCAGGTCCTCGCCTGAGTTGAACGCCTCGATCAGGCCCTCATCGCCCGACAGGTGCGCCATGATGCGCATCTCGATCTGCGAGTAGTCCGCCGTCAGCAGGGTCTCGTAGCCCTCGCCCACCTGGAACGCGCTGCGGATGCGGCGGGACTCCTCGGTGCGCACGGGGATGTTCTGCAGGTTCGGGTCGGTGCTGGAGAGGCGACCCGTCTGGCTGCCGGTCTGCACGTAGGTGGTGTGGATGCGGTGATCGGGCTTGATCGCGGCATCCAGCGACTCGATGATCTGTCGCAGCTTGGTCGCCTCACGGTGCTGCGAGAGCAGCTCGAGGAAGGGATGCGGCGCCGATTCCTGCAGATCGGCGAGAGCCGCGGCATCCGTCGAATAGCCGGTCTTCGTCTTGCGGGTCTTCGGCAGCTCGAGCTCGTCGAACAGCACCTCTTGCAACTGCTTGGGCGAGCCGAGGTTCACCTCCCGACCGATGGTCGCGTACGCGTCTTGCGCGATCGCCGCCGCACGCTCGGCGAGCTCGGACGAGAACTCGGAGAGCGCCGGGTGCGACACGGCGACGCCGGCGAGCTCCATCGCGGCGAGCGTCTGCAAGGTGGGCAGCTCGATGTCGGTGAGCACCGTGGCGACCGAGTCGGGCATGTCCTCGCGCAGGGCTCGGCTCACCCGCAGCGCGAACCACGCCTCCTGAGCGGGAGTGGCGCCTTCGTGCTCGGGCACGAGCTGGCCAGGGTCGGCCTCGGGCACCTTCTCGCCGAGGTACCGCTCGACGAGGTTGCCCAGGGTCTTGTCGGGGAAGCTCGGGCGCATCAGCCAGCCGGCGAGCAGCGTGTCGTCGGCCAGTCCGCCCAGACGGATGCCCGCGACGTCGAGCGCCTTCACCTGCGGTTTGGCGTCGTGGAGCACCTTGGGAGTGTCGGAGGCGAGCCAGTCACCCAGGGCCGCGGCAGCGGCATCCGTCCAATCCGTCTCGCGCAGCTCGGTGTCGGTCGCAAGACCCAGCCGCAGGCCGCGGCCACCGGCGACCGTCAGCGTCATGCCCACCGGCGCCTGCTGGGTGCCGACCCATGCCGCCAGGACCTCGGGAGTGACCTGCTCGGCGGTGGGGATGGCCACCACCGCGGCGTCGTCCTCGACCTCTTCGGCGCCGACCGCTTCAAACACGCGGGGCAGGAGCGTGCGGAACTCCAGGCGGGCGAAGATGTCACGCACGGCCTGCGCATCGATCGGCGCCACGGCCAGATCAGCGGGTCCGACGGGCAGCTCGACGTCGTTGAGCAGACGGTTGAGCTTGCGATTGCGGCGCACGTCGTCGATGTGCTCGCGCAGGTTGCCGCCCACGACGCCCTTGATCTCGCCGGCGCGATCGAGCAGTTCATCGAGGCTGCCGAACTGGGTGAGCCACTTCACCGCGGTCTTCTCCCCCACCTTCGGCACACCGGGCAGGTTGTCGCTCGTCTCGCCGACGAGCGCGGCGATGTCGGGATACTGCTCCGGTCGCACGCCATAGCGCTCCTGCACGGTCACCGGGTCGTACCGCTTGAGCTGCGAGACGCCCTGCACAGACGGGTACAGCAGGGTCACCTCGTCGGTGACGAGCTGGATGGTGTCGCGGTCACCCGACACGACGAGCACGTCATAGCCCTGATCTGCGCCCTGCGCGGCGAGCGTGGCGAGGATGTCGTCTGCCTCGATGCCCTCCTTGGTGAGCACCGTGATCGACATCGCCGAGAGCACGTCTTGCAGCAGCGGGATCTGCCCGCGGAACTCCTGCGGCGTCTCGGAGCGTGTGGCCTTGTACTCGGGGTATTCGTCGGTGCGGAACGAGCGTCGCGACGTGTCGAAGGCGATCGCCATGTGCGTCGGCTTCTCGGCCTTGATGAGGTTCACCAGCATCGACAGGAAGCCGTAGATGGCGTTCGTGTGCTGGTTGTCTTTGGTGGTGAAGTTCTCGACCGGCAGCGCGAAGAAGGCGCGGTAGGCGAGCGAATGGCCGTCGACGACCATGAGGGTAGGCTTTGCGGAGTCCGTCACCCTGTCAGCCTAACGACCGGGACCGACACGCACCCGACGAGGAGTACCTGTGAGCGAAGAGACCCTGACGCCAGGACTCGAATGGGCCATGCAGCGGGGCAAGGGCGCGCTGGCCGAGAAGATGGGCATCGAGTTCACCGAGTTCTCCGTCGAGCGCAGCGTCGGCACCATGCCGGTGGCCGGCAACACGCAACCGGTCGGCATCATGCACGGCGGTGCCTATGTGGTGCTCGGCGAATCACTCGGTTCGATGTCGGCGAACCTGCACGCCGGTCCCGGCCGTCTCGCTGTGGGCGTCGATATCAACGCCACCCACACGCGTTCAGCCTCTGAGGGAACCGTCACCGGGGTGTGCACGCCGATCCACCTCGGGCGCAGCATCACCGTGCACGAGATCGTGATCACCGACGATCAGGGGCGGCGCTGCTCGACGATCCGCATCACGAACATGATCAAGGATCTCCCCAGCGCCGGTTGAGGCTAGTCCAGGAGGCGCTGGAACAGCAGGTGGTCCTGCCACTCCCCCGCGATGTGCAGGTAGCGCTCCGCGCGGCCGATGGGCGTGAATCCCGCCGCCGCGAGTACCCGCTGCGATGCGGTGTTGTGCACGAGCGTTGCGGCCTGCACGCGGTGCAACCCGAGGTCGTCGCGCGCGTGCGCGAGAGCCTTCTGGATCGCTCGTCGCATGAGACCGCGCCCGGTCAGGCGCGCGTCGATCCAGTAGCCGAGGTGGGCGCTCTGGAAGGCACCGCGCACGATGTCGCTGAGGTTCACTCGGCCGACGATGCGCTGATCGGCATCCGTCAACACCAGCGCCCAACTGCGCCCGGCTGCGACGTCATCCAGCGTGTACGCGACGAGCTGCTCCTGGCGCGGAAGAGTGAAGTACTCCTCCGCGCGCGCCGGCTCCCAGGGAGCCAGATGTGCCCGGTTGTGTGTGTAGGCCTCGGCGAGGGCAGCGGCGTCCCCCTTGTGCAGGGCGCGCAGCAGGATCCCGTCGCCGAGATCCGTGCTCACTTCTTGGGAGCGAGCTGCTCGATGATCGCCTTCGCGACGTCCTGCATGGTGAGGCGACGGTCCATCGACGCCTTCTGGATCCAGCGGAACGCCTCGGGCTCCGAAAGGCCCATCTTCTCGTTCAGCAGGCCCTTGGCGCGGTCGACGAGCTTGCGGGTCTCGAAGCGCTCGACCATGTCGGCGACCTCGGCCTCGAGCGTGATGATCTGCTCGTGACGGGCGAGGGCGATCTCGATCGCGGGCAGCAGGTCGTTCGGGGTGAACGGCTTGACCACGTACGCCAGGGCGCCGGCCTCGCTCGCGCGCTCGACGAGCTCCTTCTGGCTGAAGGCGGTCAGCAGCACGACCGGGGCGATGTTGCCCTTGTGCAGCTTCTCGGCGGCGCTGATGCCATCGAGCTGCGGCATCTTGACGTCCATGATGACCAGGTCGGGGCGCAGCTCGGTCGCCAGGGCCACGGCAGTCTCGCCGTCTCCGGCCTCGCCGACGACGTCGAAGCCGTTGTCGCGCAGGATCTCGACGATGTCGAGACGGATGAGCGATTCGTCCTCAGCGACGACGACGCGTCGCGGAGCGGATGCCGTGGGCTGCTCGGCCTGTACGGGCTGTTCTTCCTCAGTCACAGAACCATCCTAATCGAGAGAGTTTTCTTCAGTGCCGGCCGCCCGAGGGCGACCCGCGATCACAGTGCCGGCGGTGGGACTCGAACCCACACGCCCTTTCGGACAAAGCATTTTGAGTGCTCCGCGTCTGCCATTCCGCCACGCCGGCCCGTGGATGACTCTAGCGCACACGTAAGGGGCGGAGCCGTGCGGCCCCGCCCCTCGCGCGTGTTGAGTCTCAGATCCCGGTCTTGTAGACCGGAGCGGCGCCACCAACGGCGTCTCCGACCTTGTGCACGCGGATGTCGTTGGTCGAGCCGATGATCCCGGGAGGGGAACCGGAGATCACGACGACCTTGTCACCCTCCTTGGCCAGGTCGTTGGTGAGCAGATAGTTGTCGACCTGCAGGTACATGAGGTCGGTGTGCTTGACCTCGTCGACCAGGGTCGGCTTGATGCCCCAGACCAGCGCCAGACGGCGACGGATGCCGGGAATCGGGGTGAACGCGACCATCGGAATGCGCGAGCGCAGACGCGAGAGGCGACGGGCGGAGTCACCCGACTGGGTGAACACGCACAGGAACTTCGCGTCGACGAACTCGGCGACTTCGAGAGCAGCCAGCGTGATCGCGCCGCCCTGCGTGCGGGGCTTGGTGGTCAGGGGCTGGATACGCTCCAGACCGTGCTCTTCGGTCGATTCGATGATGCGGGCCATCGTCTCGACGACCTTCACCGGGTACTCGCCCACGCTGGTCTCACCCGAGAGCATGACCGCGTCGGCGCCGTCGAGCACCGCGTTGGCCACGTCAGAGGTCTCGGCGCGCGTCGGCACCGGGCTGGAGATCATGGACTCGAGCATCTGCGTGGCCACGATGACCGGCTTCGCCATGCGGCGGGCGATCTCGACGGCACGCTTCTGCACGATCGGCACGGCCTCCAGCGGCAGCTCGACGCCCAGATCGCCACGGGCGACCATGATGCCGTCGAACGCGTCGACGATCTCTTCGAGCGCGTCGACCGCCTGCGGCTTCTCGACCTTGGCGATGACCGGCACCTTGATGCCCTCTTCGGCCATGATCTCGTGCACGCGCACGACGTCATCGGCGCTGCGCACGAACGACAGTGCGATCAGGTCGGCGCCGATGCGCAGACCCCAGCGCAGATCGTCTTCGTCCTTCTCGCTGAGCGCGGGGACGTTGACGGCGACGCCGGGCAGGTTGATGCCCTTGTTGTTCGAGACCGCGCCGGCCACGACGACGCGGGTGGTGACGGTGACGCCATCGGTGTCGATGACCTCCACCCGCACCTTGCCGTCGTCGATCAGCAGAAAGTCACCGGGCTTGACGTCCTGCGGCAGGCCCTTGAAGGTGGTTCCGCAGATCTCCTTGTTGCCGATGATGTCTTCGGTGGTGATCTTGAAGATGTCACCGACCGCGAGCTCGTACGGGCCGTCCTCGAACCGGCCGAGACGGATCTTCGGCCCCTGCAGGTCGACGAGCACGGAGACGGCACGACCCGAGTCCTCCGCAGCGCGGCGGACATTGGCGTAGTTGGCGTCGTGCACGGAGTAGTCACCGTGGCTGAGGTTCAGGCGGGCGACATCGACGCCCGCATCGATGAGTGCGCGAACGGACTCATAGGTCGAGGTGGCAGGGCCGAGTGTGGCGACGATCTTCGCGCGTCTCAACATCTTCTCCAGGGTAGGGGTGGGGGATATACCAGGCGTCGTTGCCGCGCTCAGCCTACGCCGGGCGGCACGCTCAGCGCGACATCATTCGGTCCGACGGGCGAGGGAAGCATGGTCTCCCCCATCAGATGACGGTCCATCGCGGCGGCCGCGGCGCGGCCCTCAGCGATCGCCCACACGATGAGCGACTGGCCACGACCGGCGTCACCGGCGACGAACACGCCCGGAACCGCCGTCTGGTAGTCGTTCTCACGGTGGATGTTGCCGCGGTCGGTGATGGTCGGGCGCGTCTCACCGTCGAAGCCGTCGGTCTCGGGGCCGGTGAAGCCCATGGCGATCAGCACCAGGTCGGCGGGGATCTCGCGCTCGGTGCCGCTCTTGGGCACGCGACGGCCGTCGACGAACTCGGTTTCGGCCACGCGCAGAGCGCGCACCTCGCCGACGTCGTTGCTGAGGAACTCGACGGTCGATGCCAGATAGTGCCGCTCGCCGCCTTCCTCGTGTGCGGACTGCACTTCGAAGAGCGTCGGCATGGTCGGCCACGGCTGGTGGTCGGGTCGCGTGTCGCCGGGCTGGCGACCGATGGCGAGGTTGGTCACGCTGACGGCACCCTGCCGGTGGGCGGTGCCGATGCAGTCGGCACCGGTGTCGCCACCGCCGATCACGACGACATGCTTGCCCTCGGCGGTGATCTGGTCCGAGACGGTGTCGCCGGCGGTGGCCTTGTTCGACTCGACGAGGTACTCCATCGCGAAGTGCACACCATCGAGATCACGACCGGGGATCGGCAGGTCCCGCGGCACGGTCGAGCCGGTCGCGACAAGCACCGCGTCGTAGCGGCTGCGCAGCTCATCCCACGAGATGTCCTTGCCGATCTCCACACCGGCGCGGAACCGCGTACCCTCCTCCTGCATCTGACGCAGGCGAGACTCGAGGTGCCGCTTCTCCATCTTGAAGTCCGGGATGCCGTAGCGCAGCAGACCGCCGATGCGGTCATCGCGCTCGAACACCGCGACCGTGTGGCCGGCGCGCGTCAGCTGCTGCGCGGCGGCGAGTCCGGCAGGACCCGAGCCGACCACGGCGACCGTCTTGCCGGTCAGGCGTGCCGGAGGCTGCGGGTCAACCCAGCCCTTGGCGAAGGCCTCGTCGATGATCGACACCTCGACCTGCTTGATCGTGACGGCGGGCTGATTGATGCTCAGCACGCAGGCGCTCTCACAGGGGGCCGGGCACAGGCGACCGGTGAACTCCGGGAAGTTGTTCGTCGCGTGCAGCCGCTCGATCGCCGCTCGGTCTTCGCCGCGCCAGGTGAGGTCGTTCCACTCGGGGATGAGATTGCCCAGCGGGCATCCGGAATGGCAGAACGGCACACCGCAGTCCATGCAGCGGCCAGCCTGGCGGCGCAGCACCGTGCGGCTGCCCGGCTCGTACACCTCTTTCCAGTCCATGATGCGCACGGGCACGGGACGGCGAGCGGGGAGCTCGCGTTCGGTCGTGGTTAGGAAGCCCTTGGGATCAGCCACCGGTCACCTCCAGGATGCGGTTCCAGACGACATCGCCGTCGGGGTCCAGCCCCTCAGCTTCTGCGGTCTGACGAGTGCTCTGCACTGCGGCGAAGTCGCGCGGCAGCACCTTGGTGAACTCGGCCTGCGCGGAGTCGAACGACTCCAGCAGCTCGGCCGCGAGGGGCGAGGCGGTGCGCTCGACATGCTCGACGAGCAGGCTGCGCAGCACCTCGAGGTCGGCGCGATCCAGCGGCTCCAGGCGCAGCTCGCCCGTCTCCAGCGCCTGGGCGTTGATGTTCTCGCGCTGCAGGCCCCGCACGTAGGCCACACCACCCGACATGCCGGCACCGAGGTTGCGTCCGGTCTCGCCGAGGATGACGGCCAGTCCACCGGTCATGTATTCGAGTGCGTGGTCTCCCACGCCCTCGACCACGGCCGTGGCACCGGAGTTGCGCACCAGGAAGCGCTCCCCTACGACGCCCGAGATGAACATCGTGCCCGAGGTCGCGCCGTAGCCGATCACGTTGCCGGCGACGACGTTGTGATGCGGCGCGAAGGTCGCATCCCGCGGCGGACGAATCGTGATGTCACCGCCCGAGAGCCCCTTGCCGACGTAGTCGTTCGCATCGCCTTCCAGGCGCAGCGTGATTCCCGGCGGCAGGAAAGCCCCCAGCGACTGACCGGCGGTGCCGTGCAGGATGACGTCGATCGTCTCGCGAGCGAGGCCTTCGGCACCGAAGCGCGAGGTGACCTCGTGTCCGAGCATGGTGCCGACCGCGCGCTCGGTGTTGCGGATCGGCAACTCGATCACCACGGGAGCACGGTCCACGAGCGCCTCGTTGGCCATCCGAATGAGCTGGCGGTCGAAGTGCTTCTGCAGCTCGTGGTCCTGCTCGCGGCCGCTGCGACGCGGCTCACTCGCCGGGAACACGGGGCCGTCGAGGATCGGCGACAGATCGAGCCCGTCGGTCTTCCAGTGCCGGATGGCGGCATCGGTGCGCAGCAGGTCCGCGCGGCCGATGATCTCGTCGAGCGAACGGTAGCCGAGCTCGGCGAGGATCTCACGCACCTCTTCGGCGATGAACTCCATGAAGTTGACGACGAACTCCGGCTTGCCGGTGAAACGCTCGCGCAAGACAGGGTTCTGCGTGGCGACGCCCACGGGGCAGGTGTCAAGGTGGCAGACCCGCATCATGATGCATCCGCTGACCACCAGCGGCGCCGTCGCGAAGCCGAACTCCTCAGCACCGAGCAGCGCGCCGATGATCACATCGCGGCCGGTCTTGAGCTGTCCGTCCACCTGCACCACGACCCGGCCGCGCATGCCGTTGAGCATGAGGGTCTGCTGCGTCTCGGCCAGCCCCAGCTCCCAGGGGGTGCCGGCGTGCTTGAGCGAGTTCAGCGGGCTCGCGCCGGTGCCGCCGTCATGACCCGAGACGAGCACGACATCGCTGAGGGCCTTGGCGACTCCCGCAGCGACCGCGCCGATGCCCGACTGGCTCACGAGCTTGGTGTGGATACGGGCGCTCGGGTTCGCGCGCTTGAGGTCGAAGATCAGCTGCTTGAGATCTTCGATCGAGTAGATGTCGTGGTGCGGAGGCGGCGAGATGAGTCCGACGCCGGGGGTCGCATGACGCGTCCGCGCCACCCACGGGTACACCTTCTGCGGCGGCAGCTGACCGCCCTCGCCCGGCTTGGCGCCCTGCGCCAGCTTGATCTGCAGGTCGTCGGCTTCGGTGAGGTACTGACTGGTCACGCCGAAGCGGCCGGAGGCCACCTGCTTGATGGCGCTGCGACGCTCGGGGTCGACCAGCCGATCGGGATCCTCGCCGCCCTCACCGGTGTTCGACTTGCCGCCGATCCGGTTCATGGCGATCGCCAGGGTCTCGTGCGCTTCCTTCGAGATGGAGCCGTAGCTCATCGCTCCGGTCGAGAAGCGCTTCACGATCTCGCTGACCGGTTCGACCTCGTCGAGCGGAACCGGGTGGCGCTCCCCCGTGCGCAGTTCGAACAGCCCGCGCAGCGTCTTCAGGTCACGCGCCTGGTCGTCGACGAGCTTCGTGTACTCACGGAAGATGTCGTACCGGCGAGTGCGCGTGGAGTGCTGCAGCCGGAACACCGTCTCTGGGTTGAACAGGTGCGGCGATCCATCGCGACGCCACTGGTACTCGCCGCCGGTCCACAGCCGTTCGTGCACACGCGCGGCGGTATCTTCCGGATAGGCGAAGTCGTGACGGGCCTGGTTCTCGGCGAACACATCCTCGATGGTGATGCCGCCGAGCTTCGTCTCGGTGCCGGTGAAGTAGGCGTCGACGAGCTCCTGGCTGAGGCCTACGGCCTCGAACACCTGCGCGCCGGCGTACGAGCCGACGGTCGAGATGCCCATCTTCGACATGATCTTCAGCACGCCCTTGCCGAGCGCGTAGATGAGGTTGCGCACGGCCTTCTCGGGCGTGATCCCGGTGATGTAGCCGGTGCGCACGAGATGCTCGACGGTCTCCATGGCCAGGTACGGGTTGACCGCGGAGGCGCCGTAGCCGAGCAGGGTCGCGACGTGGTGCACTTCGCGGACGTCACCGGCCTCGACGATGAGGCCGACCTTCATCCGGTTCTCCTTGCGGATCAGATGATGGTGCACAGCCGCGACCATGAGCAGCGACGGGATCGGCGTGAGGTCCTTGTTGGAGTCGCGATCCGAGAGGATCAGCAGCTCGGCGCCCTGCTCGATCGCGGCATCCGCTTCGGCGCACATCTCCTCGAGACGCTCCGTGAGCGTGTGGGGGCCGGCATCGAAGTGGTACAGGCCCTTGATGGTCGCGCTGGAACGGCCGGGAAGCACCCGGTCGATGTGGCGGATCTTGGCGAGTTCGTCGTTGTCGATCACCGGGAAGTCGAGGGTGACCGTGCGGGCGTGCTCCGGTCCCCACGAGAGCAGGTTGCGCTCGGGCCCGAGGCCCAGGCGCAGGCTGGTGACGACCTCTTCACGGATCGCATCCAGGGGCGGGTTGGTGACCTGGGCGAACTGCTGCACGAAGTAGTCGAACAGCAGGCGCGGACGGTCGCTGAGCACGGCGATCGGCGTGTCACTGCCCATGGCACCCAGCGGCTCCGCGCCGTTCTGCCCCATCGGGGTGAGAAGGATGCGCACTTCTTCTTCGGTGTAGCCGAAGGTGCGCTGACGGCGCGTGATGGATGCCGCCGGGTGCACGATGTGCTCGCGCTCGGGCAGATCAGCCAGGCGCACCGCGCCCTCGTCGAGCCACTCCTGCCACGGGTGCATGGCGGCGAGATCCTGCTTGATCTCGTCGTCCTCGACGATGCGACGCTGCGCGGTGTCGACGACGAACATACGACCAGGACGCAGCCGTCCGCGGCGCTTGATGCGCTCGGGCTCGAACTCGAGCACGCCGGTCTCACTGCCGATGACAACGAGGCCGTCGGTTGTCTCGGTCCACCGCCCCGGGCGAAGACCGTTGCGGTCCAGGGTCGCGCCGACGAGCGTGCCGTCGGTGAAGATCAGGGCGGCGGGGCCGTCCCACGGCTCCATCTGGTTCGAGTGGTACTCGTAGAACGCGCGCAGCTGCGGGTCGAGCCCCGCCTGCTTCTCCCAGGCCTCCGGGACCATCATCATGATGGCGTGCGGCAGGCTGCGTCCGGTGAGGGTGAGCAGTTCGAGCACCTCGTCGAACGAGGCCGAGTCGCTCGCGCCGACCGTGCAGATCGGCAGCAGCGGCTTCATGTCACCGAGCAGCTCTGACTCGAGCTGTGACTGGCGGGCCCGCATCCAGTTACGGTTGCCGCCGACGGTGTTGATCTCGCCGTTGTGGGCCAGCATGCGCAGCGGCTGCGCGAGCGGCCACGACGGGAAGGTGTTGGTCGAATAGCGCGAGTGCACCACGGCGAGCTCGGAGGCGAATCGCTCGTCCTGCAGGTCGGGGTAGAACGGCTCGAGCTGCAGCGTGGTGACCATGCCCTTGTACCCGAGGGTGCGCGAGGACAGCGACACGAAGTAGGCGCCGAGCTCGTGACCGGCACGCTTGCGCAGGCGATAGGCGAGGCGGTCCAGCGCGATGCCGGATGCCGCGGCGTGCTCACCGGCGGCGGGGTGCGAGACGAACAGCTGCTCGAACGCGGGGCGTGCCTCGTCGGCGAGCTTGCCCAGGTTCTCATTGGCCGTGGGCACGTCGCGCCAGCCGAGCACCGTGAGGCCCTCGTCGCGGGCGATCCGTTCGATGCCGGCCTTCTGCTCGCGGCGCGCACCGGAGTCGCGCGGGAGGAAGGCGAGACCGGCTGCGTACTCGCCCACCGGGGGAAGGTCGAAGGTGACGACATCGCGGAAGAACGCGTCGGGCATCTGCGTGAGGATGCCTGCGCCGTCGCCGGTGCCGGCATCGGAGCCGATCGCACCGCGGTGCTCGAGGTTGCGCAGCGCCTCCAAGGCGAGCGAGATGATGTCGTGCCCCGGCGTGCCGCGGAGCGTGGCGACCATGGCGAGGCCACAGGCGTCCTTCTCATTGGCGGGGTTGTAGAGACCCTGTGCGGCCGGGTACTGCTGACCCACAGGCTGAGCGGGGTCGTTCACATGGCGGCGTGAAGCCATAGCTGCCGTCCTCGATAGGTTCGGTGCACGGAGGACGTCGTCGGCCTGCGCAGTGCGGGCAGGATCCCCCGAGGCGACCCGCGCCTCGGGGGCCGGTGTCAGCTGGAGGGAGCGTCGCTTGTGGCGAGGACTCCTGCTTCGTTCTCGTCCGTCTGAGGCTCGCTCACGTCGACGTACTCGCTGGGTTTGTTCTGCGATTGTACATCGACCGAGTCGGGGGTGCGCCCGGGCATGTACGGGGAGGGCTCGGCGCCGGGGTGGCGGCGCGTCTGCACGATGATGATGACGATGCCGATGACGACACCGATGATGGCGGCCCAGACGTTGCTGCGAAGGCCGAGGATGATCTCGCTCGGGTCGATGCGGATCGACTCCCAGAGGATGCGACCGGCGCTGTACCAGATGAGGTAGACCGCGAAGAGCTTGCCCCACTGCAGCTGCAGGCGTCGCCCGAGCCACAGAAGCACCAGCACGCCGAGGCCGTTCCAGATGACCTCGTAGAGGAAGGTGGGGTGGAAGAGGGTGCCTTCAGCCAGGCCGGGAGGGAAGGCGGCGTTCGTCGACTCGATCTCCAGCCCCCACGGCAGGTCGGTGGGCAGGCCGAAGAGCTCGTGGTTGAACCAGTTGCCGAACCGGCCCATCGCCTGTGCGAGCAGCAGGCCGGGGGCCAGCGCATCGGCGAAGGTCCAGAACCGGATGCCGGTCCAGCGGCATCCGAGCCAGGCGCCGATCGCGCCGCCGATGAGCGCACCGTAGATCGCGATGCCACCCTCCCAGATCGCCCAGACCGAACCGGGCTGGAAGGGGTTCCAGGTGTTCTTGTCCGGACCGAAGTAGAAGTCGGGGTGGGTGAGCACGTGGAAGATGCGCGCACCGATGATCGCCAGCGGCACGGCGAGGATCGCGATGTCGATCACGACCCACTTCTCCGCTCCGCGCTTGGTGAGGCGGTAATTCGTCATCAGCGTGGCTGCGATGATCCCGGCGATGATGCACAGCGCGTAGAAGTGGATGGTCAGGCCGCCGATCTGGAACGAGCTGACGGGCGGGCTCGGGATGCTGGTGAGCACACCGGCGGTGCTGTGAAGCGCGAGGGACATGAGAGTGAGTCTAGTTTCCTGTGTCGAATCGCGCCGACGGGGTGCCGTCGGCAAGGGCTCGGGTCGTGGTCGCGAGGGCGTCGAGGCCGCCGTCGCGCAGCGCGCGCACAAGCGCGGTGCCGACGATCGCGCCGTCGGCGTACTCGACGACCCCGGCCACCTGGGCAGGCGTCGAGATGCCGATGCCCACACAGGCGCGCACCTCGGGGTCGCGTGCGCGCAGGCGCTCGACGAGCGTGCGGGCCGCACGGTCGAGCGCGGCGCGCTCCCCCGTGATGCCCATGGTCGAGACGGTGTAGACGAATCCGGTGGACGAGGCGATCACGAGATCCAGTCGCTCGTCGGTCGACGTCGGCGCGGCGAGGAAGATGCGGTCAAGGCCGGTGCGCTCACTCGCGGCGATCCAGTCCCCTGCCGCCTCAGGCGTGATGTCGGGAGTGATCAGGCCTGCTCCGCCGGCGGCGAGCAGGTCGTCTGCGTAGCGGTCCACGCCGTACTGCACGACGGGGTTCCAGTAGGTCATCACGACGACGGGCACGTCGGTCTCGGCGGTGATGGCTGCCACGGCCGTGAAGAGGTCACGCATCTTGAAACCGTTCGCCAGCGCGTGCTGGGTGGCCTCCTGGATGATGGCACCGTCCATCACGGGGTCGCTGTACGGCGGGCCCAGTTCGATGATGTCGACGCCGTTCCGCGCGAGCGTGAGCGCCGCGTCGATGCTGGTCTGCAGGTCGGGGTAGCCGACCGGCAGGTAGCCGACGAAGGCACCGCGGCCCTCGGCCTGCGCCTGGCGGATCGCGTTCTCGACGCGGCTCATGCGTTCTCGTCCTCAGCGTCGTACAGGTCGAAGTAGCGGGCGGCGGTATCCATGTCCTTGTCGCCGCGGCCGGACAGGCAGACCGCGATGATGCCGTCGGGCCCGAGCTCGCGGCCGATGCGCAGGGCACCGGCGAGGGCATGGGCGGACTCGATAGCGGGGATGATTCCCTCGGTCCGGCTCAGCAGGCGGAGAGCCTGCATGGCCTCGTCATCGGTCGCGGGAATGTAGTCCGCCCGACCGATGTCGGCCAGCCACGAGTGCTCTGGCCCGACGCCGGGGTAGTCCAGCCCTGCCGAGATCGAATGCGACTCGATCGTCTGGCCGTCTTCGTCCTGCAGCACGTAGGTGCGCGCGCCGTGCAGCACACCGGGGCGGCCGCGTTCGATCGACGCCGCGTGCTTCGGAGTGTCCACCCCGTCGCCGGCGGCTTCGACACCGTAGAGCCGCACATCGGCGTCATCCAGGAACGCGTCGAACATGCCGATCGCGTTCGACCCGCCGCCTACGCACGCCACGACGGCATCCGGAAGTCGGCCTGCCTCGACGAGCAGCTGCTCGCGGGCCTCCTCGCCGATGATCTTCTGGAAGTCGCGCACCATCGCCGGGAAGGGATGCGGGCCTGCCGCCGTGCCGAAGATGTAGTTGGTGCTCTCGACGGTCGCGACCCAGTCGCGGTAGGCGTCATTGATCGCGTCCTTGAGAGTGCGCGATCCCGTCGTCACGGGAACGACCTCCGCGCCCAGCAGCCGCATGCGGGCGACGTTGAGCGCCTGGCGTTCGGTGTCGACCTCACCCATGTAGATGGTGCAGTCCAGGCCGAACAGGGCCGCTGCCGTCGCGGTGGCGACACCGTGCTGGCCGGCGCCGGTCTCAGCGATCACGCGTGTCTTGCCCAGCCGCTTGGTGAGCAGAGCCTGGCCGAGCACGTTGTTGATCTTGTGCGAGCCGGTGTGGTTGAGATCCTCGCGCTTGAGGAACACCCGAGCGCCGCCAGCGTGCTCGGCGAAGCGCGGCACCTCGGTGATCGGCGAGGGACGACCGGCGTAGGAGTGCAGCAGACCGGCCAGCTCTGCG
Source organism: Microbacterium istanbulense (assembly GCF_037204145.1). NCBI lineage: Bacteria > Bacillati > Actinomycetota > Actinomycetes > Micrococcales > Microbacteriaceae > Microbacterium > Microbacterium istanbulense. The sequence continues at coordinate 47,698 of NZ_JBBDGN010000015.1, read as the reverse complement.
CGAAACGCCGGGTCGGCGATGGCCTCTTCGTAGGCCTGGGTCAGTTCGTCGATCGCGGCGATGAGGGATTCGGGCATGTACCGCCCGCCGAACTCACCGAAGAACGGGCCGTGCTGGTCGCGCAGGCTCATCCGACCTCCAGGAAACGAGAGAGGGTTGCGACGGGATCTCCGGTCACGAGCGCCTCACCGATGAGCACGACGTCGGCACCTGCCTGGCGGTAGTGCGCAACGTCGTCGGGGGTGAGCACGGCAGACTCGGCGATTTTGATCGCGGAATCAGGAATGCGATCGACCAGGCGTCCGAACAGGTCGCGGTCGAGCTCGAGCGTCTTCAGATCGCGGGCGTTCACGCCGATCAGGGTGGCACCCAGGTCGACCGCGATCTCGAGCTCCTCGGCGGAGTGGGTCTCGACCAGCGGCGTCATGCCCAGCTGGAGGATCAGCGCGTACAGCTCGGTGAGCTGTACGCGGGTGAGCCCGGCGACGATGAGCAGTACGAGGTCGGCGCCCGCGGCTCGCGCCTCGAACACCTGGTACGGCGTGGCGATGAAGTCCTTGCGCAACACCGGGATTCCGACGCGTGCGGTGACCGCCTCGAGATCGGCGAGGCTGCCGCCGAAGCGGCGTTCCTCGGTCAGCACGCTGATCGCCGACGCACCGCCCTGCTCATAGAGGGCAGCCTGGTGGGCGGGATCGGGGATCTCGGCGAGGGCACCACGAGACGGGCTGGCCCGCTTGACCTCGGCGATGATCTTGACCCGCGCGGCCGGAGCGAGCGCGGCCAGCGCGTCGAGTGCGGCCGGGCGCGCGAGCGCGGCACGCTCGACATCGATCAACGGCCGGGTCACGGCCCGACGCTCTGCGTCCTCCACAGCGCCGGCCGTCAGGTCGGCGAGGACCATCAGTGTGCCTTCGGCGAGTACTTCGGGCCGTTCACGCCGTAACCGGCCTTCGCGAGGATCCACCCGACGATGGGGCCGATCACGATGAGGACGGCAGAGGCCCACACGAACGCGGGCTGGTTCATGCAGAACGCGAGGGTGCCGGCGGCGAAGCCGACCAGCATGATCACAACGGCCGTCCAGGCAGCAGGCGAGTGTCCGTGTCCGGGGTCGGCGATCGGGTTGGTCATGTTCTCCTCCGGGGAAGGTCGGCGATGAGGTCAGTCTATCGGGGTCAGCTCGTCGGATCGGTTCCGTGCGACAGCTCGTCCCACGAATCGACCGGATCCAGGGGGCCGTCATTGCGGTTGTGCGCGTCTGCGTCGGCCTGGTAGCGGCGACCCCCGCGCTTCCAACCGCGAGCGGTGACGAGCGTGAAGACGGCAGCGGCGAACAGCAGTGCCCAGCCCACCAGGGCAATCGACGGCCACGCGGTGGGGGCGATGACAGCGATGATGTCGCGCATCGCCTCATCGCCGGCGAGACCGGTCGCCTCGGTGACCGTGGGCGCCACGGCGGCGATGGGCGGGGCGAAGGCCAGCGGCACGGTCATCGTGATGAGGAGCACGGCACCGGCGGCGGCGAGCAACGCGAAGACGTACCTCAGCACGGGCCCGACGATCGAGAGGGCAGCGCCCAGGGCCAGCACGGCGAGTGACAGCGGGGCCAGCAGCGGCAGCGCCGAGGCGCCCGGTACCAGCAGCTCGGCCGCGCCGTCCGCGCGGGTCACCGTGAGCCATGTCTGCGTCGACGAGATGATGCCGATGGCACCGGCGAGCAGGAAGCCGAGCACCGCGATGCTTCGTGCCCGCCGCATCATGCCGATTCGTCCTCGAAGGCGAGCGTGAGGTCGCGCCCGGTGAAGCAGGTGCGGGTGCCTGTGTGGCATGCCGGGCCGTGCTGGTCGACCGACAGCAGCAGGGTGTCGCCGTCACAGTCGACCTGCAGTCCGTGCACACGCTGCGTGTTGCCGGAGGTGTCACCCTTGCGCCAATACTCCTGGCGGGAGCGGGACCAGTACACGGCACGACCACCGGTCAGCGTGCGTCGCAGCGCTTCGGCATCCATCCACGCCAGCATGAGCACCTCGGCGGTATCCCATTGCTTGACGATCACCGGCACCAGACCATCGGCGTTCCATCGGACCTTGGCGATGTCGTCGTCCACCGTGCTCATCGCACGATCACCCCATCCGCGCGCAGCGCGTCCTTCACATCGGCGACGGTGAGCGTGCCGTTATGGAACACGCTCGCGGCGAGCACAGCATCCGCCCCCGCATCGATCGCCGGAGGGAAGTCGGCTGCGGCTCCCGCTCCGCCCGAGGCGATCACGGGTACAGACGAGACCTCACGCATGAGACGCACGAGTTCGAGGTCGAAGCCGTCGCGCGTGCCGTCCGCGTCGATCGAGTTGACGAGCAACTCCCCCGCGCCGCGTTCGATGGCCTCCCGCGCCCATTCCAGGGCGTCGAGGGTGGTCTCGGTGCGGCCGCCGTGCGTGGTGACGACGAACCCGGATGCAGTGGTGTCGGCGCGTTTGACGTCGAGGGAGAGCACGAGCACCTGGGCGCCGAAGCGGTCGGCGATCTCACCGATCAGGGCGGGCCGTGCGATGGCTGCAGAATTCACGCCCACCTTGTCGGCTCCCACCGACAGCAGCCGGGCGACGTCGTCGACCCCGCGCACCCCGCCACCGACCGTCAGTGGCACGAAGACGCGCTCCGCGGTGCGCTGCACCACGTCATAGGTCGTGGCCCTGGCATCCACCGTGGCGGTGACATCGAGGAAGGTGATCTCGTCCGCGCCCTGTGCGGCATAGTGCGAGGCCAGTTCGACCGGGTCGCCCATATCGCGCAGGTTCTGGAAGTTCACACCCTTGACGACGCGGCCGTCGGCCACGTCAAGGCACGGGATCACGCGGGCGGCGAGAGTCATCAGAGCCTCGCGGCGTGGATCGCGGTGACGAGGATGGCTCTGGCGCCCAGTGCATACAGCTCATCCATGACACGGTTCATGCCGCGCCGTGGGATCATCACGCGGACGGCCACCCAGGCGGCATCCCGCAGCGGCGAGATCGTCGCGGATTCGCGGCCGGGCGAGATGGCCACCGCCTGGTCGACGAGGTCGGCCGGCAGGTCGTAGTCGAGCAGCACGTACTGGCGGGCGACCATCACGCCGCGCAGGCGCCGGAGCAGCGTCTCGGTACCGTCGGCGTCGCCGGGACGGCTGATCAGCACGGCCTCCGACTCGATGATCACCGGCCCGAAGATCTCGAGCCCGGCCTGCCGCAGCGTGGTGCCGGTCTCGACGACGTCGGCGATCACATCGGCCACGCCCAAGCGCACGGCCGACTCGACGGCGCCGTCGAGCGGCACCAGCTGTGCCTCGACGCCGTGCGCACGCAGATAGTCATCGACGAGGCCCGGGTATGCCGAGGCGACACGGATGCCGTGCAGCTCCTCGATCGACGAGTAGCGTCCGGGAGGGCCGGCGAAGCGGAAGGTGGAGCGGGCGAACCCGAGCTGCTCGATCTCGCGGGCGTCGGGCTGGCGGACGTCGCGGAGCAGGTCGCGGCCGGTGATGCCGACGTCGAGCGCGCCGGAGGCGACATACGTGGCGATGTCACGCGGGCGCAGGAAGAAGAACTCGACGTCGTTGTCGACGTCGATCAGGTGCAGCGTCTTGGAGTCGCGGCGACCGGCGTACCCGGCCTCGGCGAGCATCTCTGCGGCGGTTTCGGACAGCGAACCCTTGTTGGGAACGGCGATACGGAGCATGGGGGTCTTTCGATCGGATCGGTCGGGTGGGGACTGATCACAGATGTCGGTAGACGTCCTCGAGGGTGAGGCCCTTGGCCAGCATCATCACCTGCAGGTGATAGAGCAGCTGCGAGATCTCCTCGGCGGTCTCGTCGTTCGACTGGTACTCGGCCGCCATCCAGACCTCGGCGGCCTCTTCGACGACCTTCTTGCCGATGGCGTGCACACCACGGTCCAACTGGGCGACCGTGCCGGAACCTTCCGGACGGGACTCGGCGGTGGCGCGCAGCTGCGCGAACAGCTCGTCGAAAGTCTTCACGCTTCCAGGCTACCGGCTCGTGCGAGGGTGCGGAGTCCCGTGACTGCCGCCTCGATGTCGGAGGCGCCATACACGGCCGAACCGGCCACGAACGTATCGGCCCCCGCCTCGGCGGCCTGACCGATCGTGTCCAGTGAGATACCGCCGTCCACCTGCAGCCACACGTCGGAGCCGCGGCGACGCGCCTCATCGTGTAGCATCCGCAGCTTCGGCATGGTCTCCGGCATGAAGCCTTGACCGCCGAAACCGGGCTCCACGGTCATCACGAGGATCTGGTCGAACTCGTCGAGGATGTCGAACAGCGGCTCGGCGGCCGTGCCGGGCTTGATCGCCACTCCCGCTCGTGCGCCGATCGCGCGCAGACGCCGGGCGAGGGCCACCGGGTCGTGCGCCGCCTCGAGGTGGAAGGTGACGCTGGCCGCGCCCAGTTCGGCGTACCCCGGGGCCCATCGATCGGGGTCGGTGATCATCAGGTGCACATCCAGCGGGATGGGACTGGTCTGCTGAATGCGATCCACCATCTGCGGACCGAAGGTGAGGTTCGGCACGAAGTGGTTGTCCATCACATCGACGTGCGCGTAGTCCGCCGAGGCGATCTTCGCCAGCTCGGACTGCATGTTGGCGAAGTCGGCGGCCAGGATGCTGGGGTTGATCCGCGGAGCGGAGGGCAGAGTCATGACGATCCCTTCGGGGTGCGCTGCAACAGGGCGAGGAACATGGCATCGGTGCCATGGCGGTGCGGCCACAGCTGGACATGACCGTCATCGCCGTCGGCGAGGTCGATCGGAGACTCGGCGAGGTCGGTCACCACGGATCGGGCGTCGAGCTGCACGACATCGTCACGCGAACGCAGCGTCTCGGCGACCACGCCTGTCGTCTCGGCCAGATGCGGCGAGCAGGTCACGTAGGCGACGATCCCCCCAGGGGCGAGTGCGTCGATCGCGGCGTCGAGCAGCTCGGTCTGCAGACCCACGAGTTCGGCGACGTCGGCCGGGGACTTGCGCCAGCGGGCCTCCGGGCGTCGGCGCAGTGCCCCCAGACCTGTGCACGGCGCGTCGACGAGGATGCGGTCAAAGGTGTCCGGCATGGCGTGTGCGAGTGCTCGGCCGTCTTCGACATGCACGGGCACATCGACCGGCAGCGGCCGCAGTGCATTGCGGACGAGTCCGGCGCGCGCCGGGATGACCTCATTCGCCTCCAGCTGCGCACCGCGCGCGCGCGCGATGGCAGCCAGCAGGGCCGTCTTGCCGCCCGGGCCCGCGCACAGATCGAGCCACCGCTCCCCCTCGCGCGCCGGGGCGGCCCCGGCGAGGGCGAGAGCGACCAGCTGCGAGCCCTCATCCTGCACGCGCACCCGGCCGTCCGCTGCTGCGACGGCCTCACGCGGATCGCCGCCTTGCCACCCGAACGCGGTCGGGGCGTAGGGGCGACGCGGCTCCCCCGGCTCGGCGAGACCCGGAAGGGCGACCAGGGTGACGTCGGGTGAGACGTTGTCTGCCTCGAGCAGCGCCTCGAGCTCGTCGGCACGCCCTTCGGCGGCCAGCGATCGTCGCAGAGCACGGATGACCCACACCGGGTGTGCGGTGCGCAGCGCGAGGCGCTCATCGTCTGAGCGCGCGTGCGATTCGATGATCTCCTGCCACTGCTCGGGCGTCTCGCGGCTGATCCTCCGCATGACCGCGTTCGCAAACCCGGAGGCACCGCGCCCGGCGACGGCGCTGACGAGGTTGACCGTCTCGTTGACGGCGGCGTGGTCGGCGACGCGCGTGGCCAGCAGCTGGTGCGCACCCAGACGCAGGGCATCGAGTACGGCCGGGTCGATGTCGGCGAGAGGGCGTCCCGCCGCCTCCGCGATGATGGCGTCATAGGTGCCGCGTCGGCGCAGGGTGCCATAGGTCAGCTCGGTCGCCAACCCGGCGTCCTGCGGTGTGAGCCCGGTCTCGGCGATCAGGGTCGGCAGCAGCAGATTGGCGTAGGCGTCCGACGCGCTGACGGCACGCAGCACGTCATACGCGACCTGGCGGGCAGGTTGCACCCGCCGTTCCCGTTCAGACCTGTTCTGGCCCTGACCGGAGCGCGGACGCTGACGTCCGGAGTCGCCGCGACTCATGATCCGGCCCGCACATTCTGCTGCTCACGGAGTCCGCGCCACCAGTCGGCGGCGTTCATCGCGCCCTTGCCTGCCGGTTGCACGCGGCGCACTTCGAGGGGCGCGGTGGCTGTGCCGATCAGGAGAGCGCCCTTGATGGCGACGATCTCGCCCGGTGCGGGGCTCGCCGCGCCATCGGTCGGGCGGCCGGCGTCGAGAATCTTCAGACGCGCGCCGTCGATGCTGGTGTGCGCACCGGGCTCGGGCGTGACGCCGCGGAAGCGGGCGTAGACGCGCTCCAGCGGTTCGCTCCAGTCGAGCAGGCCGTCGTCCAGGCTGAGTTTCGCCGCGGCCGTCGGCTCGCCCGCCTGCGGGGTGGCGATGGCGGAGCCCGTCGCGATGCTGTCGACGACCTCGGCGGTGACCGCGGCGCCATCGTGGGCGAGGATGTCGAGAGCGGTGTCGGCCGTGGCGTCTGCGGGGATCTCCACTGCCTGCATGGCGAACACGTCGCCGGCATCGAGGGCGGGGACGAGCTGGAAGACGCTCACACCCAGCTCGGCGTCGCCCGCGATCAGGGCGCGCTGCACGGGAGCCGCACCACGCCAACGCGGCAGCAACGAGAAGTGCAGGTTGATCCAACCGTGCGCCGGGGCGGACAGGAGAGGCTCGCGCACGAGGCCGCCATACGCGACGATGACGCCGAGCTGGGCATCAAGCGTGGTGATCGCTGCGGTCGCTTCGTCATCGAGCCGGGCCGCCTTGATGACGGGAATGCCGAGCTCATCGGCTGCCTGCGCCACCGGCGAGGGGGTCAGCACGCGCTTGCGACCGAGGGGAGCATCGGGCCTGGTCACCACCGCGGCGATCTCGTGCGTGCGGGCGAGCGCCTGCAGTGTGGGGATGGCGACGGCGGGAGTGCCGGCGAAGACGAGTCGCATGTAAAGGTGCTCCGGTTCGGATCGAGGAGAACGGTCAGATCTCCGGTTCGAGGATATCGAGGTGTACCGAGAGTGTGCTGCGCGCTCGCCCTCGGGCCCGGCGGGCACGTGTCGCGTCGGCGATCACGGCCGCGCGCAGTGCGGATGCCACGGTGCCGCCGGCGGCGTAGGCGAAGCGGACCAGCGCCCGGACCCTGTCGTCCTCCCCCGCTACCGGCAGCGGACCGAGGACGGCATCCGTCGCCATCCCCTCCGCGCGCAGTGCATCCAGGGCCGCGCGCACGGATGCCGGCGCACCTTCCACCTGCGCGACACGCACGGTCGGCGGCATCTGCAGCGGCGCCCGCGCCTCCAGCTCGCTGCGGGCGTACGCCGGTTGCGTCCACGTGGCCAACGCCCTGGCCACCGGTCCGTCGACACCGACGAGGTGCACGGGCGCCCCCGGCGCGGCGAGTGCGGCGGCATCCGACCACCACCGCAGACAGGACTCGCCGATGCGCAGTTCCGGCGCCTGGAGCATCCTCGCCCCGTCGAGGAGGATCACAGCGCGATAGCCGCCCTCGGCGAGAGGTTCGGCGCCGCGGGTCGCGATCACCAACGCCGGCGCTGATCCGACGCTCAGCACCTGGTGCGTGCCGTCGGAGACGATGACCCGAACGCCGGGGAAGGCACGCCCCAGTTCGTCGGCGGTGCGTTCGGTGCCGGAGGCAGCCAGACGCACGTGATCACCTTCGCAATGGGGGCAACGCCAGGAATGCGCTCCGCGACCGCACCACCCGCACACCGGCAGCGCGCCGCGGCGGTGCGCGGCCAACGGTCCGCCGCAGTGCGCACAGCGCGCGGGCGCGCGGCACGTCGCGCAGACGAGGCTCGGGGCGAAGCCGGGGCGTGCGACCTGCACCAGCACCGGCCCCTCGGTGATCGCCGTGCGCGCCGACCCGAAGGCGCTGGACGGCACGCGCTGGCCGCCCTGCTCGAGCTCTTGAGGGGTGCTCAGCTGCACTCGGGGAAGCACGCGGCGCGTTGCGGTGATCGCGCGTGTCCAGCCACCGAGCACGAGGCGCTGCACGTCGCTGGTGCGGGTGTGGCCGACGAACAGCAGCGCTGACCCTTCCTGCTCTTGGCGGACCAGCGCGGCGTCACGCGCATGTACGTAGGGTGCCAGCGGCTCGGCCAGCAGCGGGTCGCCGTCGTCCCAGACCGCGACCAGCCCGGCAACCACAGGGGCGTACACCGCTGAGCGGTTGCCGACGACCACCACGGGGCGCGGCTCGAGCGTGCGCAGGAACGCGCGGTAGCGGTCGGGGTTGGATTGCCGGGCGTCCATGCGCACGACGGCATCGTCGGGCAGCAGGGCGCCCAGGGCGGTGAGGAGCTGGTCTTCGTCGCGATGGTCGGGTACCACCAGCACGCTCGACTCCCCCGCTGCGAGCGTCACGGTCGCGGCGGCGGCGAGCAGGGCCGCCCAGTTCGGCACGGCGCCGCGCAACGTGGGGATCGCCTCGACCGCCGCGCGTTCGTGGCCGACGAGTACCTCGTCGAGTCCCGTGTACTCGGCCAGCAGCGCGCGCGCCTGGGTGACCGCGGAATCGCTCGGCGCGGTGCTGTCGGTCTGCGGCTGCCAGGCCTTCTCCACCCGCACCTGGCGCTTGGGGATCGCCAGACGCAGCACATCGGAGGCCGACCCCGCCGCACGGTCGGCGACCCGGCGGGCCAGACGGTAGAGCCGATCGGGCATCACCTCGATCGGCGAGACGACGCTTTCGACCTCGGACAGGGCGCGCTCGGCGTCGTTCTCGACATCGATCTCGGCGACATAGGCATCGACGACGCGGCCGGCGGTGCGCAGCGGCACCTTGACGCGGACACCCGGGGTGACTGCACCCATCTCCTCGGGGAGCGCGTAGTCGAACAGCCGATCGAGCTGCGGCAGCGGTGAGTCGATGACCACGCGCGCGATCCGCCTGGTCATGCGAACCTCAGAGTCCGGCAGCGCGGCGCAGTGCCTCGGCGCGGTCGGTGCGCTCCCAGGTGAAGTCCGGCAGCTCGCGGCCGAAGTGGCCGTAGGCGGCGGTCTGTGCGTAGATCGGGCGGAGCAGGTCGAGTTCTTCGATGATCGCCTGCGGGCGCAGGTCGAACACGTCGTTGATCGCGCTCGTGATGACCTCGTCGGGGACGGTGCCGGTGCCGAAGGTCTCGACGTAGAGACCGACGGGGCGGGCGACGCCGATCGCATAGGCGACCTGCACCTCGGCACGCGAGGCGAGCCCGGCGGCGACGACGTTCTTGGCCACCCAGCGCATGGCGTACGCGCCCGAGCGATCCACCTTCGACGGGTCCTTGCCGCTGAACGCGCCGCCGCCATGACGGGATGCCCCACCGTAGGTGTCGATGATGATCTTGCGGCCGGTGAGGCCGGCATCGCCCTTCGGGCCGCCGGTCACGAACGGTCCAGCCGGATTGATGTAGTAGCTGAGCTCCGGCGAGAGGTCGAGCCCGGTCTGCGCCAGCACCGGGTCGATGACCTTCTCGCGTACGAGGGCCTTCAGCTCGTCCTGGCTGACGTCAGGGTGATGCTGGGTGGAGAGCACGACCGCGTCGACGGTCTTCGGGGTGAAGCCGTCGTATCCGAGAGTCACCTGGGTCTTGCCGTCGGGGCGCAGGAAGGGCAGCTCGCCTGAGCGGCGCACCTCGGTGAGGCGCTCGGCGATGCGGTGCGCCGTCCACGCGGCCATCGGCATGAGCTGCGGCGTCTCGTCGGTGGCGAAACCGAACATGATGCCCTGGTCGCCGGCGCCGAGGGCATCACGGGGGTCGGACGAGATGCCGTCGCGGTGCTCCTGCGCCTGGTCGACGCCGTGCGCGATGTCGGTGGACTGCTCGCCCACGGAAACACTCACACCGCAGGAGGAACCGTCGAAACCGGTGTCGCTGGAGGTGTACCCGATGCCGTTGACCACGTCGCGCACGATCGTGGGGATGTCGACGTAGCCTTCGGTGCGGATCTCGCCGGCGACGTGCACGAGGCCGGTGGTCACCAGGGTCTCGACCGCGACACGCGAATCACGGTCGACGGCCAGAAGCCCGTCGAGGATGCTGTCGGAGATCTGGTCGCAGATCTTGTCGGGGTGGCCCTCGGTGACGGACTCGGACGTGAACAGGCGCAGCGCGCTCATCGATGCTCCATCGGTTGCGTTCGGGTGGGAGGCGTGCTCCCAGTGTGCAGGGAGCCGCCGACATCCGATGGACGGATGACGACGGCTCCCTGGACGACGGTGTCAGTCCGCGTGACGGATGCGGAGCTTGTCCTCGTTGATCTCGTGGAGGGCGATGGTCAGCGGCTTGTCCTCGACGGACGAGTCGACCAGCGGTCCGACGTTGTCGAAGAGGTTGCCCTCGTGCAGGTCGGAGTAGTAGTCGTTGATCTGACGGGCGCGCTTGGACGCGTAGATCACGAGCTCGTACTTCGACTCGACGCGGTCGAGCAGGTTGTCGATCGGCGGATCGATGATGCCGTTGTTACGTGCGGTCATGGGTGGACCTCCTGGTCTGGCGACGGGATCGTCGCGAAGTCGGTGGTGCGGGCGCGCGAGAAGCTCAGCGCGCGATCGCCGCAGACAAGTCTACGACCTCTTTCGCCGCGGTGGCGACGTCCTCGTTCACGACGAGGTGATCGAACTCGTGTTGAGCGGCCAGTTCGGCCTTCGCCGTGCGCAGGCGGCGCGCCCGCTCCTCTGGCCCCTCGGTGCCTCGGCCGACGAGGCGGTTCACGAGTTCGTCCCACGACGGCGGCAGGAGGAACACGAGCGTCGCCGAGGGCTCGGCGGCGCGCACCTGGCGGGCGCCCTGCAGATCGATCTCGAGCAGCACGGTCTTGCCTTCGGCCAGGGCCGCGTCGACCGGTCCGCGGGGGGTTCCGTAGCGGTACGCGTTGTGGACCACCGCGTATTCGAGCAGCTCATGCCCGGCGATCATCCGATCGAACTGTGCGTCGTCGACGAAGTAGTAGTGCACGCCGTCGATCTCGCCCGGTCGCGGTGCACGCGTCGTGGCGGAGACGGACAGATGAATCTCGGGGTACTCCTCGCGGATGCGTGCGGCCACCGTGCCCTTGCCGACGGCGGTGGGGCCGGCCAGCACGAGCAGACGGCTGCGCCCTCCCCGCGCCCGCGGCTGCGGGAACCGGTCGTCGAGCCACGCCGACAGATCGGTCACCTGGCGCACACCCAGCCCGCCGAGGCGCTTGACGGGTGCGATGCGCAGATCCTGCAGCACACGGTCACGCTTGCCCGCACCGATCGCGGGAAGCGCGATCAGGAAGTCGGTGATGCGCATGGTGCCGGCATCCGATTCGGCATCCGCGACGGCGCGCGCGAGCACCTTCTGCGGCGAGATCACGCGCATGGCGAGGTCGCGCTTGAGCGAGGCGCGGGCACGACGACGCTCCAGCGCCTTGCGTGCGGCCGCCGCGCGATCAACCTCGGGGATGACCCGTCCTTCAGCCACCCAGAACCTCCCGATAGCGTGCTGCTCGTGCATCGATCGTAGCGGTGATCTCCCCCGGCCCTGCTGTAAGAATGCTGCGGCTCTCACTGGCGAGCACGTTGCGTGCCAGAGCGCCGAAGCGCACGACGAGATCTTCGGGCGTGGCGCCCTGGGCGCCGAAACCCGGGGCGAGCAGCGGCACCTCAGCGAGCACCGCGTCGTCGAGGCCGAAGGCGGCGCGATCCACGGTCGCGCCCACCACGAGACCGACGGGGCGCAGCGGCGCCACCGCACCGATCGCGGTGGTCTCGCTCGCGATGTGCGCGGCGACGGACCGCCCGTCTGCACCGCGCGCGGTCTGCACCGAGGCGCCCTCGGGGTTGCTCGTCGCGGCGAGCACAAAAGCACCCTTGCCCCTGGCGACGGCGTCACCCAGCACGGCGGTCAGCGACCCCGCCCCCAGATAGGGGCTCAAGGTCACGGCATCTGCCTCGAGGGCGGCGCCCTCGGCAAGCCAGGCGTCCGCGTAGCCCTGCATCGTGGTGCCGATGTCGCCGCGCTTCGCATCGGCGATCACGATCAGCCCTGCAGCGCGTCCCGCCGCGAGGACTGCTTCCAGCGCCGCGAATCCACGGCTGCCGAAACGCTCGAAGAACGACACCTGGGGCTTGATCGCCGCGACCCGGCCTGCGGCGGCATCCACCACGCGCAGACCGAACTCGCGCACACCGTCCGCGTCCTGACCCAGCCCCCACGCGTCGAGCAGCTGTGCGTGGGGGTCGATTCCCACACACAGCGGCCCGTGCGCGTCGAGCGCGTCGCGCAGACGCGCCCCGAACGAGGTCGTCATCGCGAGGCGTTCCGATCCACCGCGTACTCCTGCAGGCTACGCACCCGGAAGCCCTCCTCGACGGCATCCACACCGCTGACGGCGGCGCCGAGCACGGCCATCGTCGTGAAGAGCGCCTTGTCGGCAGCGACCGCCGCAGCACGGATCTCATAGCCATCCGCGCGGGCCGCTCCCCCGCTCGGGGTGTTCACGATGATGTCGATCTCGCCGTCGTTGATCAGGTCGACGATGTTGCGCTCACCGCTCTCGGCGGTGTCGCTGTACTTCGCCACCACGCTGACGGCGATGCCATTGCGGGCGAGGATCTCGGCGGTGCCCTCGGTGGCGATGAGGGTGAAGCCGAGCTGCTGCAGGCGATGCGCAGGCAGGATCACGGCGCGCTTGTCGGCGTCGGCCACAGAGATGAACACGGTGCCAGAGGTGGGCATGCCGCCGTAGGCCGCCGCCTGGCTCTTCGCGAACGCGGTCGGGAAGTCGCGGTCGATGCCCATGACCTCACCCGTGGAGCGCATCTCCGGGCCGAGCACGGAATCGACGATCTTGCCGTCCGCCGTGCGGAAGCGCTTGAAGGGCAGTACGGCCTCCTTGACCGCCACCGGAGCATCCAACGGCACGCGGGAGCCATCCTGCGCGGGCAGCAGGCCCTCGGCCTTCAGCTCGGCGATGCTCGCACCGGTCATGATGCGGCTGGCAGCCTTGGCCATCGGGATGCCCAGCGCCTTCGACACGAACGGCACCGTGCGGCTCGCGCGCGGGTTCGCCTCGATGACGTAGAGCACACCGGCGCTGATCGCGAACTGCACGTTCAGCAGGCCACGCACCCCGACGCCCTTCGCGATGGCGAGGGTCGCTTCGCGCACACGGTCGACGTCCGATCGTCCCAGCGAGACGGGAGGCAGCGTGCAGCTGGAGTCACCGGAGTGGATGCCGGCTTCTTCGAGGTGCTCCATGACGCCACCGATGTACAGCTCTTCGCCGTCATACAGGGCGTCGACATCGAGCTCGATCGCGTCGTCGAGGAAGCGGTCGACCAGCAGGGGCTTGCCCGCCTCGATCACGACTTCGTCCGCGGTGCGCACGAAGTAGTCGCGCAGTGCGTCGCTGGAGTAGACGATCTCCATGCCGCGGCCACCGAGCACGAAGCTGGGGCGGACGAGCACCGGGTAGCCGATCTCCTCGGCGATCCGCACGGCGCCGTTCACGTCGATCGCGGTGCCGCTGCGGGGCGCGACCAGCCCGGCCTCGTCGAGCAGACGCGAGAACAGCTCACGCTCCTCGGCCAGGTCGATCGCCTCGGGGCTGGTGCCGAGCACCGTGTAGCCGGCGGCCTCGATGCCCTTGGCCAGGCCGAGGGGCGTCTGGCCACCGAGCTGGCAGACCACACCGAGGATCGTGCCGCTCTGGCTCTCGGCGTGCAGCACTTCGAGCACGTCCTCCATGGTGAGCGGCTCGAAGTAGAGCCGGTCGGAGGTGTCGTAGTCGGTCGAGACGGTCTCGGGGTTGCAGTTGACCATGATGGTCTCGAACCCGGCATCCGACAGCGCGAACGACGCGTGCACGCACGAGTAGTCGAACTCGACGCCCTGCCCGATGCGGTTCGGGCCCGATCCGATGATGACGACCTTGGTGCGGTCGGAGGGCTCGACCTCAGTCTCGGCGTCGTAGCTCGAGTAGTGGTACGGGGTCAGCGCGGGGAACTCCCCCGCGCACGTGTCGACGGTCTTGTAGACCGGACGGATGCCGAGCGCCCGGCGGATGCCGCGCACCTCGGCCTCGCTGATGCTGCGCAGCTGGGCGATCTGGACGTCGCTGAAGCCGTGCTCCTTGGCGAGTCGGATGGTCTCGCCGTCGAGCTCGGGAGCGGCGTGCACGAGGGCGGCGATCTCGTTGATCAGCACGATCTGGTCGAGGAACCAGGGGTCGATCGCCGTGGCGTCGAAAGCCTGCTCCATGGTCGCGCCCTTGCGCAGCGCCTGCTGCAGCACGACGATACGGCCGTCGGTCGGGGTCTTGGCGATCTCGAGCAGCTCATCGACCGAGCGGTCCTCTTGGCCCCAGTGGAAGCTGGAGCCGCGCTTCTCGAGCGAGCGCAGCGACTTCTGCAGCGCCGAGGTGAAGTTGCGGCCGATGGCCATCGCCTCGCCCACCGACTTCATGGTGGTGGTGAGGGTGGCGTCGGCGGCCGGGAACTTCTCGAACGCGAAGCGGGGAACCTTCACCACGACGTAGTCGAGCGTCGGCTCGAAGCTCGCCGGCGTCACGCCGGTGATGTCGTTGGGCACCTCGTCCAGGCGGTAGCCGAGGGCGAGCTTGGCGGCGAGCTTGGCGATCGGGAAGCCCGTCGCCTTCGACGCCAGTGCGCTCGAGCGCGAGACACGCGGGTTCATCTCGATGACGATGATGCGCCCGTTCTCCGGGTTCACCGCGAACTGGATGTTGCAGCCACCAGTGTCCACGCCGACGGCGCGGATGATGTCGATGCCGATGTCGCGCAGCTTCTGGTACTCACGGTCAGTGAGGGTCAGGGCAGGGGCGACGGTGATCGAGTCGCCGGTGTGCACACCCACCGGGTCGACGTTCTCGATCGAGCAGACCACCACCGTGTTGTCGGCGGTGTCGCGCATGAGCTCGAGCTCGTACTCCTTCCACCCGAGGATGGACTCCTCCAGGAGCACCTCGTTGGTGGGTGAGTCGTGCAGCCCGGCACCGCCGATGCGACGCAGGTCCTCCTCGTCGTAGGCGAAGCCCGAGCCGAGGCCGCCCATGGTGAAGCTGGGGCGCACGACGAGCGGGTAGCCGAGCTTCTCGGCTCCGGCGAGCAGCTCGTCCATGCTGTGGCAGATGACGGATGCTGCGACATCCGCCCCCGCCTCGAGGACGAGCTCCTTGAAGATCTGGCGGTCTTCGCCCTTCTTGATCGCGTCGACCTTCGCGCCGATGAGCTCGACGCCGTACTTGTCGAGGATGCCGCGCTCGTGCAGTGCCATGGCCGCGTTCAGCGCGGTCTGGCCGCCGAGGGTCGGCAAGATGGCATCCGGCTTCTCCTTGGCGATGATCGTCTCGATGACCTCGGGGGTGATCGGCTCGACGTAGGTCGCGTCGGCGAAGTCCGGGTCGGTCATGATCGTGGCCGGGTTCGAGTTGACGAGGATGACGCGCACGCCCTCCTCGCGCAGCACGCGGCAGGCCTGGGTTCCGGAGTAGTCGAACTCGACGGCCTGACCGATGACGATCGGGCCGGAGCCGATGACGAGGACGGATGAGATGTCGTCGCGCTTAGGCATTGGTGTCCTTCTGGGTCGCGACGACGAGGTCGCGGAAGCGGTCGAAGAGGTAGTTGGCGTCGTGCGGGCCGGCGGCGGCCTCGGGGTGGTACTGCACCGAGAAGGCGGGGATGTCGAGGGCGCGCAGACCCTCGACGACCTGGTCGTTCAGGCCGATGTGGCTGACCTCGACCCGGCCGTAGCCGGCGGGGCTGTCGAAGCTGCCCTCGAGGGGCGCGTCGACGGCGAAGCCGTGGTTGTGCGCGGTGATCTCCACGCGACCGGTGGCCTTGTCGAGCACCGGCTGGTTGATGCCGCGGTGCCCGAAGGGCAGCTTGTAGGTGCCGAGCCCGAGCGCACGACCGAGCAGCTGGTTGCCGAAGCAGATGCCGAAGAACGGCAGCTTGACGTCGAGCACGCTGCGCAGCAGTTCGACGTGCCCGTCCGAGGCGGCGGGGTCGCCGGGGCCGTTCGAATAGAAGACGGCGACCGGGTCGATCTGGCGGATGTCGTCGATGGTCGAGGTCTGCGGCAGCACGTGCACCTCGAAGCCGCGGGCGGCGAGGTTGTCGATCGTGGCCCGCTTGACGCCGAGATCGATCACGGCGAGGTTGCCGACCTTCTCGCCGACAGCCGCGGTGACGGTGGGAACCGAGACGGAGACCTCGGCGGACAGGTTCTGTCCGGCCATCTGCGGTGCCTCGGTGACGATCCGCAGCTGCTCCTCTGCGGGCAAAGCGGCGTCGGCACCCGAGAAGATGCCGCCGCGCATCGAGCCGGCGGAGCGGATGTGGCGGGTGATCGCGCGGGTGTCGATGCCGCTGATGCCGACGATGCCGTCGCGAACGAGCGTGTCGTCGAGCGAGGTGGTGGCGCGCCAGTTCGAGACCACGCGCGAGGGGTCGCGCACGATGTAGCCGGCCACCCAGATGCGGCGCGATTCCGGATCTTCGTCGTTCATGCCGGTGTTGCCGATGTGCGGTGCGGTCTGCAGCACGATCTGGCCGGCGTAGGACGGATCGGTGAGGGTCTCCTGGTAGCCGGACATGCCGGTCGCGAAGACGACCTCACCGAGTGTGGTGCCGCGGGCGCCGTAGGCGCGGCCGCGGTGACGAGTGCCGTCTTCGAGAACGAGGACGGCCGGGTCAGCGAGCGTGGGGGTCATGAGGATGCTCCTGTGTCGGGGCCAGCGGGCACGAGCCGCTGCAGGTCGGAGAGAAGGGGCTTCGGGTCGCCGGTGACGACGCGGAAGTAGGAGTCGACGACCGTGTCGTCGGAGGCGTTCCACGCGATGCGCACCAGGCCGCCGGGTTCGACGACCCGGTCGATGGTCACCGTCGCCCGGTCGATCTCGACCAGACGCGGTGTCGCGAGGAACACCGTGGGCGCTCCGTCGAGGCACAGCGCGACGCCGCGATCGGTCACCGCCAGTTCACCTCGTGCCCGGTATGCCAGCGGGCTGATCGCGACGCGCTCGAGCGGCTCGTCGTGCCGGGTGGTCGAGACGTAGAGCACCTCGTCGCGGCGGATCACCTCGGCGTGCTCTGGCACCCCCAGCGGCGCGGAAAGCCCGCTGTCGCGGCGCAGCCGCTTGCGCCAGGCGAACAGCATGCCGAGCAGGATGACGACGGCCAGGGCGATGGTCAGGGTGATCGCGAGGTCACGCATGCTCATGCGGTGAGGTCCTCGACGAGGGCGCCGTCAGCGACCGTGACTGTGCCACCGAACACGGTGTACTGCACGCGCCCCGGCAGATCACGCCCGAGGTACGGCGAATTCGCGCTGCGGCCGTGCAGGTCGGCCTCGGTGAACACGCCGGCGACAGACGGGTCGTAGAGGGTGATATGTGCGGGGCTGCCGACGGCCAGCGGTGCGCCATGACCGGTGAGACGGCCGATCCGGGCAGGGGCAGCGCTCATCACGCGGGCGACATCCGACCACTCCAGCAAACCGGTCTGCACCATCGACTGGTGCACGACGCGCAGCGCGCTCTCGAGGCCGACCATGCCGTTCGCGGCGGCCTGCCATTCGCACGCCTTGTGCTCGCTGGGGTGCGGGGCGTGGTCGGTAGCGACGATGTCGATGGTGCCGTCGGCGAGGCCTTCGCGCACCGCGAGCACGTCTTCCTCGCGGCGCAGCGGCGGGTTGACCTTGTAGCGGGCGTCGTAGCCGCGTACGAGCTCGTCGGTGAGGAGCAGGTGGTGCGGCGTCACCTCGGCGGTGACGTTAATGCCGCGCTTCTTGGCCCACCGGATGATGTCGACGGAGCCTGCGGTCGACAGGTGGCACACGTGCAGGCGCGAGCCGACGTGCTCGGCGAGCAGCACGTCGCGGGCGATGATCGACTCCTCGGCCACCGCGGGCCAACCGGCCAGACCCAGCTCTGCCGACACCGTGCCCTCATTCATCTGGGCACCCTCGGTGAGGCGGGGGTCCTGTGCGTGCTGGGCGATGACGCCGTCGAACGACTTCACATACTCCAACGCGCGTCGCATGATCAGCGGGTCGAAGACGCAGAAGCCGTCGTCGCTGAAGACGCGCACCTGCGCACGGGAGGTGGCCATCGCGCCGAGTTCGGCGAGACGCTCCCCCTTCTGGCCCACGGTGACGGCACCGATCGGCTGCACCGTCGCATACCCTGCGGCTTCGCCGAGGGCGAGCTCCTGCTCCACGACACCGGCCGTGTCCGCGACCGGTGAGGTGTTCGGCATCGCGAACACAGCGGTGAAGCCGCCGGCGGCCGCGGCCCTGGTGCCGGTGAGGATCGTCTCGGATGCCTCGTACCCGGGCTCACGCAGGTGCGTGTGCAGGTCGACCAGTCCCGGCAGGGCGACGAGGCCCCGCGCGTCGATCACGCGCGCGCCTGCGCGGCTGAGGCCGGAGCCGATCTCGGTGATCGTCCCGTCTTCGATGATGATGTCGGCGCTGGTGTTGCCGAGCAGCTGCGTACCGGTGATGACGAGGGTCTCGCTCACAGGTCTCCCCCTCGTTCGTCTTCTCGTTCGCCTGCCAACAGCAGGTACAGCACGGCCATGCGCACCGACACCCCGTTCGCCACCTGCTCGAGCACGGTGGATCTGGGCGAGTCGGCAGCGTCGGAGGAGATCTCCAGGCCTCGGTTCATGGGACCGGGGTGCATCACAATGGTATCTCCCGTGAGGGTGCGCACGCGCAGTGCGTCCAGGCCCCACCGTCGCGAATACTCCCGCTCAGTCGGGAAATACGCGGCGTTCATCCGCTCCAGCTGGATGCGGAGCATCATCACCGCGTCCGGATCGTCGGCGAGGGCCTCATCGAGGTCGTAGCGCACCGTGACCGGCCACAGCGACACGTTCTGCGGCACGAGGGTGGGCGGCGCGACGAGCGTCACGCGGGCGCCGAGGGTCGTCAGCAGCCACACGTTCGAGCGGGCGACCCGCGAGTGCAGTACGTCACCGACGATCACGACGTGCAGGCCGGACAGGTCGCGTCCTCTGCTGTCTGCGCCGAAGCGGCGCTTGCGGATCGTGAACGCATCCAGCAGTGCCTGCGTGGGGTGTTCGTGGGTGCCGTCGCCGGCATTGACCACCCCGGCCGAGATCCAGCCGCTGGTGGCGAGGGTCTGGGGGGCGCCGGATGCCGGATGCCGGACGACGACGGCATCCGCACCGATGGCCTCGAGGGTCTGGGCGGTGTCCTTCAGACTCTCGCCCTTGGACACGCTGGATCCCTTGGCGGCGAAGTTGATGACGTCGGCGGAGAGGCGCTTGGCGGCGGCCTCGAAGGAGATGCGGGTGCGGGTGGAATCCTCGAAGAAGAGATTCACGACCGTCTTGCCGCGGAGCGTCGGGAGCTTCTTGACCTCGCGCGACTGGGTGTCGGACATGTCCTCGGCGATGTCGAGGATGCGCAGGGCTGTCGCACGGTCGAGGGTACGGGTGTCGAGAAGGTGCCTCATTCGCCGATCGTCACCTCCTCGGCGCCGTCGTTCTCGAACAGGCGCACGTTCACGCGCTCGGTACGCGCGGAGGGGATGTTCTTGCCGACGAAATCGGGGCGGATCGGCAGCTCGCGGTGGCCGCGATCGATGAGGATCGCCAGTCGCACGGCGGCGGGGCGCCCGATCGACTGGATCGCGTCGAGGGCGGCGCGGATGCTGCGTCCGGAGAAGAGCACGTCGTCGACGAGGACGACGGTCTTGCCGTCGATGCCGCCGGCCGGGATCTGGGTCGGATGCGGCGACCGCGTCGGATGCTTGGCGAGGTCATCGCGGAAGAGGGTGACATCGAGCGATCCGACGCCGACAGGCTCTTGAGCGATGCTCTCGATGAGCAGGGCGAGACGGTGCGCGAGCGTCGTGCCGCGGGTGGGGATTCCCAGCAGGACGAGGTCGTGGGCTCCTCGGTTGGATTCGAGGATCTCGTGCGCGATGCGAGTCAGAGCTCGCGAGATATCGGCTTCCTGCAACACACTGCGTGTGCTCATTCGCCGCTCCCTTCTCCGCCTCACAGGACGGTGTTAAAGGTTGCTTGCGTGCTCGAGTCTACCGGAGCGCCCGGCTCTGATCAGACGGCGGGGCGCAGGGCGTCGTCGGTGACGTCGTCGATCTTCGCGGCGCGGATCGGGTGGCCACTGGTCGACAGGCACTTGCCGGTCTTCAGATCCCACTTCCAGTCGTGCATGCTGCAGGTGAGCACGCCGTCCTCGTCGATCTTGCCGGTGCGGGTGAGGTCGGCACGCAGGTGCGGGCACCGGCGCTGCACGACCCAGTCGCCGATCTCGGCATCCTCGGTCTGGTCGGTCTGCTCCTGGTACCAGTTCTCGACGTACTCGATCCGGTCGACCGAGAGGCACTTGAGGAAGGTGGTGAGGAACTCGTTGAACTTGCCGCTGCGGCCGACGGAGAACTGCATGGAGAGGAAGATCGAGTTCGACCAGTCGATCTCACGATCGCGGATGTTCGTCGAGACGAGGTCGGCGGGGATCGTGTACCAGTAGATGCACTCCTCCCCCGCGTACTCGCGCACCTTCGCCTTGGGGAAATCGACGACCATGTCGAGCTCGCCGATGCGGAAGCGGACGTTGCCACCGACACCGAGACGGATCGTTCGCGACTTCTTCAGCAGCGGCTCCCACCAGCTCTTGATGGCTTCGAGCATCTCGGCGGGCGGGATGACCTCGGCTCGCGAGGCCTCCTCGTCGAGGATCTCCTGCTGGCGCGTCGCCCGCTGCTCTTCGAGGTAGTCCCATTTCTCGTCGAAGATGTGCGCGATCTCGGCCTCGGTGTACAGGGTCTGCTCGGTGCTGACCTGGCCGCCCTCGACGGTCACGACCGTGCCCGGGATGAAGAGCTGACCGTCGTACTGCGGGGCGAGCTCCTTCATGTGGGCGAGGAACTGCTTCTGATCGGTGAAGATCGACTCGCCGTTGCGCCCGGTGCCGTTGAAGTCGAACAGGTCGTCGCGCAGGAACATCGGCGGTCCGGCCATGGGGAACACGTGCGGCGCGTCGACCTTCTCGATGTAGTACATCGCGCGCTTGTTCTGCGCCTCGCGCTTGAGCTGAGCGAAGTTCTGCTTGGCATCCAACGGGAGGTCGTAGACCATCGGCCACCAGATGGCGCCGGAGACCTGCGTGAAGTAGGCGTCGGGCTTGCCGAACTTCAGCAGCTTCTCGAGGTCGAGCGGGTGGGAGTCGTTCTGGTTGAGCACCGAGCCCGAGCCATCGTCCACGCTGAGCGAGGAGTCACCGATCGGGCCGTCGCTGGGCGCGCGCAGGGGCGTGATCATGATCTTCAGCTCGCCACGCTGGATGATCTCGCCCGCCGGGGCATAGGTGATGTTCTCGTACCCGAGGGCGCGGATGTCCTGCTCGAGGTCGTCGGTCGGGTACTCGGGCAGGAGCACCTCGATGTCCTTGCGGATGTAGCGCTCGAGCAGCGCCGGGTCGAAGTGGTCACGGTGCCGGTGCGAGATGTACAGGAAGTCGGCTTCGCGGCCGAGCTTCTCCCAGTCGAGTCCGCGATTGTCGGGGAACGGGAACCAGGAACCGTAGAACGAGGGTCCGAGCACCGGGTCGCAGATGATGTTGCCGCCGGTCGTCTCGATGAACATTCCGGCGTGGCCGAGTCCCGTGATCCGCATGTCTCTCCTCGTGGTCGAACTTGACGATTCTACCGAGGCCACCTCGGGATCGCCCGAGGGCGGGCCGTGGAAACCCCTGAGCGCGATGCGGGCTCAGGGGCCTTCGACAGGCTCAGGCACCCAATGGTGCGGGCTCAGGGGCCTTCGACAGGCTCAGGCACCGAGCGAGGGCTCGAAGAGGCCGCGGATGTCGTCGGCGGTCAAGGTTTGTGCGAACAGTTCGTCGTCGTCCATCACGGCGGTGAACAGCCGGGCCTTGCGCTGCTGCAGGGCAAGAACCTTCTCTTCGATCGTGTCGGAGGCGATGAGCCGGTAGACGACCACCGGATGTTCCTGGCCGATGCGGTGGGTGCGGTCGATCGCCTGGTTCTCGGCCGCCGGGTTCCACCAGGGGTCGAGCAGGAAGACGTAGTCGGCCTCGGTGACGGTGATGCCGAAGCCACCGGCCTTGAGGCTGATCAGGAACACCGGCTGCTCCCCCGCCCGGAACCCGTCGACGATCTGCTCGCGGCTGTGCGAGGAGCCGTCCAGGCGGGCGTAGGCGATCCCCTCGGCATCCAGGCGGGCCGCGGCGAGATCGAGGTAGGAGGTGAACTGACTGAAGACGATAGCGCGGTGGCCCTCGGCGCTCATCTCGTTCACCTTGTCGACGAGCACATCGAGCTTGGCCGATCCCGCCGTCGTGTCATCGGCGTCGAGCAGCGCCGGGGCGAGACTCAACAGACGCAGCAGGGTCAGCGAACGGAAGACGATGAACCGGTTGCGGTCCAGGTCATCGAGCAGTCCCAACACCTTCTGACGTTCGCGTTGCAGCGTGATGTCGTAGGCGGCCCGATGCGCGGGTGACAGGTCGACTTCGAGGATCTGCTCCTGCTTGGGCGGCAACTCGGGGGTGACGGCCTCTTTCGTCCGGCGCAGAACCAGCGGACGGATGCGGCGGCGCAGCCGCTCGAGCCGCGCCCGGCGATACTCCCCACCCTCGGCGTTCTCCGGCACCTTGCCCTGTTCGATGGGCTGGATGTAGTCCTGCCGGAAACGTCGCGACGAGGCGAACAGGCCGGGAGCGGTCAGGGACAGCAGCGCCCACAGATCGGCGAGGCTGTTCTCGACCGGGGTGCCGGTGACGGCGAACACGGCGTCCGCCTGCAGCGCCGCTGCGGCACGGTGCTGCTGCGATGCCGGATTCTTCACGAACTGCGCCTCGTCGAGCACGACGGCTGCCCACGTCTGCGCCGAGTACGCGGCGTCCTCCAGCCGCAGCAGAGCGTACGAGGTGACGACGATGTCGGCTCCGGCGGCAGCATCCGCCACCGACGTTGCACGGTCGCTGATCAGCCGTACCTGCAGGTCGGGCACGAACGTCGCCGCCTCGTGCCGCCACGTCGATACGACGCTCGTGGGCGCCACGACGAGGAAAGGGCGCTGATCACCGCTCTCGCGCACGTGCAGCATCAGCGTGAGCAGTTGCAGGGTCTTGCCCAGACCCATGTCGTCCGCGAGGATGCCCCCCAGGCGGTGCTGCCAGAGCAGTGCCAGCCACTCGAATCCGGCCTGCTGGTACGGCCGCAGCGTCGCGCGCAGACCGTGCGGGATACGCCGCCCGGGAACGCCGTCGAGCCCGCGCAGGGCGTCAGCCGCCTCCCGCCAGGCCACGGCCGGTTGCGCCTCGTCGGCGAGATCCTCGAATTCGTCCCACAACGCGATCTGGTGGCGGCTGATCCGTGGCCCGGTCTCCCATTCGTCGAGATCGACGGCCTCATCGAGCAGATCGCGCAAGCGCTGCAGCGCGGGGTGCGCGAGCGAGAACCACCCGCCGTCAGAGAGCAGCAGCTTCTTGCGGCGCATGCTCAGCGCCGTGAACAGCGGGGTGAACGGGATACGGCGGCCGTCGATCGTGACGAGCACACCCAGGTCGAACCAGTCCGGATCCGTCGTCTCGACGGTGCTCACCGTGATCTCGGGCGCTCCCGACAGCTCGGTGTAGCTGCGGGGCGTGCCTCGTGTCTCGACGCGGACGCCTGCCGCCTGCAGCCGGGGAACCACGTGCGTGACGAACTCGGCGGCGTCCACATCGACCAGCGTGCCCTGGCGATCGAAAGCGGTACCGGTCGTCTCCGTCCACGTTGTTGCCAGTGCGGGCAGCGCCGCCTTCTCCGCATCCGCGTCCCGCACGCCGTCGCCGGTTCCCTCCAGCGAGAACGTGCCATGACCGGCGTAGTGCCAGCCGAAGGCATAGGCGACGCGATCGCCGATGCGATGCGTCAGCTGCAGCGTCGGCTCGGGGCGAGGCACGGCCGGCAGGTCGACGGCGCCTCGGGCGCGCAGCGACGTGCGCCGGGCCAGCGCCGGGAAGGCCTCGCGAAGGAACGCGTCTTCCTCTTCCTGCGGGATCTGTACCTGTGCGCCGGTGGCCAGCAAGGCACGTTGCGCTGCCGTCAGCGGCAGTTCGGCGAGCACGAGTCGGATGCGAGCCCCGACCGTCTCGGCGAGGAACACCCCCGATCGTCCGATCGGTCGTGCCATCGCGGCAGACACCTCGGTGCCATCGAGGTCGAGCATCGCTTCAAGGGCGAGGGAGCCGTCATCCGCGCGGTCGACGTCGACGTGCAAGGCGGCTGATTCCGCCAGCGCGAGCATGGTGTGCTTCTGCGTGGTCACGAAAGGGATGCCAAGGTCCGCTGCTGCGCGCAGGTGCGGCCAGAGGAGCGGCGAGGAGATGAGATCCAGCGGTAGCCAGGCCCCCGCCGTGCCCGAGAGCAGCGCGTCACGCCCGATCCCCAGCAGGTCGGAGAACCAGCGCGCGGTGTCATCGTCGAAACGGTGCCCTGGCCGGCGGACGGCATCCCATCCCACGTCTGCCTGGATCCACGCACCCGTCGCGCTGCTCCGGGTGAGCGGGCGGATGCCGACGCCCAACGTCTCCTGCCCCTTCGCGACATCACGCGGCGTGGCCGTGCGTGAGCGCGGAGGCGACCAGGAATGCTGATCGCGCCGATCCTGCACCCGTACCTCGAAACCGAGGGCGAGCGGGAGCAGGTCGGCGCGCGGGGCGTCGGTGATCAGCGCACGCCAGTTCGTGCCCGACCGATCGGGGTCACGACGTGGGGTGGACATGACCGGCATCCTTCTGCTGGCCTCCGACATCGCGGAGGCCGTGACGCTCAGCTGGCGCGGGCGATGCGGGCGAGCACACCGTGCACGAACGCGCCGGAGTCCTCGGTGGAGAGCTCCTTGGCGAGCTCCACGGCCTCGTCGATGGCGACCGCGGTCGGGACCTCGTCGTTGAAGAGGATCTCCCAGGTGCCGATGCGC
This sequence comes from Microbacterium istanbulense, assembly GCF_037204145.1. Lineage (NCBI taxonomy): Bacteria > Bacillati > Actinomycetota > Actinomycetes > Micrococcales > Microbacteriaceae > Microbacterium > Microbacterium istanbulense. The sequence goes on along the minus strand of NZ_JBBDGN010000015.1, from coordinate 22,616 downwards.
AGCAGGGCACGGTCGACCGCCGGCATCCGCTCCAGCTTCCAGTCACGGCTGTGCGTGGTGATCTGCTCGTCGATCTCGTCGCGGTTGTCGATGATGCCGTCCACGATGTCGCGGGCGTACAGCCACGACGCCTCGCGAGAAGGCTCGTTCGCGGCGCGCGTGGCGGCGGCGGCCAGCGTGACCGCCAGCTCGTCGCCGCGCACGTCCGCCGAGAACAGGATGTCGAGGGCGCGCTTGCGCGCCTTGGTGCGTGCGCTCACGCCTTACTTCTCGCGACCGAGGTAGTCGCCGGTGCGGGTGTCGACCTTGACCTTGGTGCCCGACTCGAGGAACAGCGGCACCTGGATCTCGTAGCCGGTCTCGAGCGTGGCGGGCTTGGTGCCGGCCGACGAGCGGTCGCCCTGCAGGCCGGGCTCGGTGTAGGTGACCTCAAGGATCACCGAGGCGGGCAGATCGATGTACAGCGGGTTGCCGTTGTTCAGGGCGATCGTGACCTGCTGGTTCTCGAGCAGGAAGTTCTTCGCGTCGCCGACGGTGGCGGCGCCGACGGTGATCTGGTCGAAGTCGTCCATGTCCATGAACACGAAACCGTCACCGTCGGTGTACAGGTAGGTGAAGTCGCGGCGGTCGACGTTCTCGATGTCGATCTTGGCGCCGGCGTTGTAGGTGCGGTCGACGACCTTGCCCGAGACGACGTTCTTCAGCTTGGTGCGCACGAACGCGCCACCCTTGCCCGGCTTGACGTGCTGGAACTCGATGACGCTCCAGAGCTGTCCGTCGATCGAGAGGACGACGCCGTTCTTGATGTCTGCGGTCGATGCCATGCGCTGAGAGTTCCGTTCGTATCGGGTCGGTGGGGCCGGCGGCGCGCGATCGCACGCACAGGCCGACAGTCGATTCTACGCGATGAGAGCGGCCAACTGACGAACGGCGTCGGCGTAGCCGTCCACGCCCTGCCCCACGACCCGGACGGCGGCGACATCATCGAGGTACGAGAAGTGGCGGAAAGACTCGCGCGCGTAGACGTCGGAGATGTGCACCTCCGCGAACGGCAGCGCCACGCCGGTGAGGGCATCGCGCAGCGCGACCGAGGTGTGCGTCAGGCCGCCGGGATTGATGACGATGCCGGATGCCACCCCGCGTGCGGCATGGATCGCGTCGATGAGCACGCCCTCATGGTTGCTCTGCACGGCGTCGAGCTCGAAGCCCGCCCTGCTCGCGGCATCCGCCGTGATCTTCTCGACGTCCGCGAGTGTGGCGGTGCCATAGACCTCGGGTTCGCGGGTGCCGAGCAGGTTGAGGTTCGGTCCGTTCACGAGCAGCAGGCGGCGGGGTGTGGTCACCTACCGCACGCTATCAGCCGCCACGCGTGCCCCGGACGGTGATGACACGCGGCGGCCTTCGTGACGAGGCGCCGCCTGTGCGACGACACGCCTGCGCAGCAGTGGCGTGTCGGCGCGAAACCGGCGCGTCGCTACGGCGCGCACGGGTAGCGGCGGATGCTACTCCGCGACCTCCTGGTATGCGGCGAAGAGCAGCGACTCGTCCGGCGCCTGCAGCACGGTGGGCTTGGCGATGTCGTCGAGAAGGATGAAGCGCAGCATGCCACCGCGGGCCTTCTTGTCGCGCTGCATGGTGGCCAGCAGCGTGGGCCATGCACCGGCCCGGTAGGTGGTGGGAAGGCCCAACGACTCCAGCACCGTCCGGTGACGTTCTGCCGCATCGTCGGAGAGGCGCCCGGCCAGGCGAGAAAGCTCGGCGGCGTACATCATCCCGATCGAGATGGCTGCGCCGTGGCGCCAGCGGTAGCGCTCTGCATGCTCGATGGCGTGGCCGAGGGTATGCCCGTAGTTGAGGATCTCGCGCTGCCCGGCCTCACGGAAGTCGTCCGAGACGACCTTCGCCTTCATGTCGATCGCCAGCTCGACCGCGCGCCGGAACTCGTCGGTGGTGGGGTCGACGGCTCGCTGCGGGTCGGCCTCGATGATGTCGAGGATCTCGGGTGCCCAGATGAACCCGGCCTTGACGACCTCGGCGAAACCGGCGGTCGCCTCGTTCGCACTGAGGCTGGTGAGCTGGTCGAGGTCGCCTATGACCGCCCGGGGTGCCCAGAAGGCACCGACGAGGTTCTTGCCCTCGTTCGTGTTGACCCCGGTCTTGCCGCCGACGGCCGCGTCGACGAGGCCGAGCACGGTCGTGGGCACCTGGATCAGCTGCACGCCGCGCAGCCAGGTCGCGGCGACGAAGCCCGCGAGATCAGTGACCGCTCCCCCTCCGAAGCCCACGACGGCATCCGTGCGGGTGAAGTCCGCCTGGCCCATGATCTGCCAGCAGAACGCGGCGACCTCGATGCGCTTGCCCTGCTCGGCGTCGGGGATCTCTGCCAGCAGCACCTCGCGCGGGCCGTTGCTCGTGTCAGCCAGCATCCGGTCCCGCAGCTCGGCGGCACGGTCGGCCAGGGTCGGCGGGTGCACCACGAGCACCTTGCGGACGCCGGGGTCGAGTGCCGCTGACACCTGGTCGAGAATGTCCCGGCCGATCGTGATGTCGTAGGGGTCCTGGCCGGTGACGCTGATGGTGGTGCTGCTCATGCCTGTTCTCTCCTCCACGCGGTGATCTCCTCCGCGATGCGCCGCATCGGGCGCCGTGATGTGTCGACGGTCAGGTCGGCGACTTCTTCGTACCATTCTCGCCGCGCTGCGAAAATGTCCTTCCAGCGCTGCACCGGATCCTCTTCGCCCGCCAGCAACGGACGCCCTGCTCCCCGGATGCGGTGTGCGACGGCCTCCTCGGTGACGGTGAGGTAGACGACCGGATGCTGCGCCAGCAGCGCGCGCGTGCCGGCATCCGTCACGGCTCCCCCGCCGAGCGAGACCACCCCGCCCTCGGCGACGGCCGTGGCGACCGCCGCCCGCTCGAGGACGCGGAAGTGAGCCTCGCCGTGCGTCGCGAAGATCTCCGGGATCGGACCGTGCTCGGCGACCACCCGCTTGTCGGTGTCGATGAACGGCACCGACAGCAGCCGGGCCACCCGGCGCCCCACGCTGGTCTTGCCCGCGGCCATGGGGCCGACGAGCACGAGCGTCAGCGGGTGCTCAGCCGAGCTCATCATGCGCGAGCAGCGCGGCCTCCGAGGCCGGCGCCGTGCGCAGCGACTCGGGGATGGCTGCGAGGTAACTCTCGAGGTTGCGACGTGTCTCGCCGATGCTGTCGCCGCCGAACTTCTCCAGCAGCGAGTTCGCCAGTTCGATCGCGACCATGGCTTCGGCGACGACGCCGGCGGCCGGCACCGCGCTGATGTCGGAGCGCTGGTGGTGCGCGGTCGAGCTCTCACCCGAGGCGATGTCGATCGTGCGCAGTGCGTGCGGAACGGTCGCGATGGGCTTCATGCCCGCCTTGATGCGCAGCACGGTGCCCGTCGACATCCCGCCCTCGATCCCGCCGGCGCGATCGGATGCCCGGGTGATGCCGTCGTCGCCGACGAACAGTTCGTCGTGTGCGGCGGATCCGCGGCGACGGGTGGTCTCGAAGCCATCCCCGACCTCGACGGCCTTGATCGCCTGGATGCTCATCAGCGCCTGCGCGAGACGGCCGTCGAGGCGACGGTCCCAGTGCACGTGCGAACCGATCCCGGGCGGCAGACCGTAGGCGAGCACCTCGACGATGCCGCCGACCGTGTCGCCGTCCTTGCGGGCGGAGTCCACCTCAGCGACCATCAGCGCGCTGGTGGTCGGGTCGAAGCAGCGCAGCGGATCGGCATCCAGCGCCTCGACGTCGTCGGGCGTCGGAAGCGGGGCGTCCGCCGGAACGTGCACGGGACCCATCGACAGCGTGTGGCTGACCAGACGGATGCCCAGTTCGTTCAAGAAGGCGCGGGCGACGGCGCCGAGCGCGACGCGTGCCGCCGTCTCGCGGGCGCTCGCGCGCTCCAGGATCGGACGTGCCTCGTCGAAGTCGTACTTCTGCATACCGACGAGATCGGCATGTCCCGGGCGCGGGCGGGTGAGCGCGGTGCCACGACCGCGAGACTTCTCGGTGAGTTCTGCCGGGGCAGGGTTCATCACCTCGGTCCACTTCGGCCACTCGGTGTTGCCGATGCGCAGGGCGATCGGGCTGCCCATGGTCTTGCCGTGGCGCACGCCACCGGAGATGCTCAGCTCATCCTGCTCGAACTTCATGCGCGAACCGCGGCCATACCCGAGCTTGCGTCGCTGCAGGTCTGCCTGGATGTCCTCGGCACGCAGCGGGACGCCGGAGGGCAGGCCCTCCATGACGGCAATGAGTTCGGGGCCGTGCGATTCGCCGGCCGTCAGCACGCGGAGCATTGCTCTAGTCTCCCATGAGGGCAGACCGCATCTCCGCCACCATGACGTCCTCGTCGGGGAAGGGACGTTCTGGGTCGCCGTGGTGGAAGATACGGATCTGTCGTACTGCCTGGTACAGCAGCATCTCGAGTCCCGAGATGACGGTGCCGCTCCCCCATCCGGCGGCCAGCGCGGACGGCCACGGCGCGTAGGCCGCCTCGAAGAGCACGCCGCCTGCAGACGCCAGGTGCTGGGTGACGTCGGCATCCAGCACGGTGCCGCTCGGCACTGTGGCGATCGTCGCATCGACGACGCCGGGCGCGTCGGCGAAGCCGTGGATGTCGACCGTCATGCCGAGCGCGGTACCGATGTCGACCAGCGTGCGCGCCGCCTCCGGCCGTCGCGCGACGACCTGCGCATGAGTGGCGCCGAGCATTCCGGCGGACACGAGCGCGGATGACGCCGTCGCGCCGGCCCCGAGGATGCGCACGCGCGGCAGTGAACTGACGCCCGCCTGGGTGAACGCATCGACGATGCCGCCCACGTCGGTGTTGAAGCCGCGTCGCACCTCCCCCAGCAGCAGGGTGTTCACGGCACCCGTGAGCTCGGCGGCCCGGTCGCGCTCGGCGGCGGCCGCGTATGCGACCTCCTTCAGCGGCATCGTCAGCGAGAGCCCGAGCCAGCTCGAGTCGAGGCTCGCCAGTTCCGCACCGAAGGTCGCTGTCGACACCTGGCGGCGCCCGTACTGCCAGTCGAGGCCCAGCACGCGGTATGCGGCAGCATGCAGCTGCGGTGAACGGGAGTGCGCGATCGGATCTCCCCACACCTGCAGCTGGCGCTGGTTCGTCACCTCAGCAGCCCGCGTCAGGGTTTTCGCGGCACCAGGAATGCCACTTGTCGATGCCCTGCTGGTGCCCCTCATACGTCTCGGAGAACTGGGTCTCGCCGGTGTTGAGGTTGATCGTCACGAAGTACAGCCAGGGCCCGTCAGCGGGGTGGATGGCCGCCTCGATTGCTGCGTCGCTCGGGTTCGCGATCGGCCCGACCGGCAGCCCCTCGATCACATACGTGTTCCAGGGGTTGTCATCGTTCTGCGCCTCCTTCGAGGTGCTCACCGACCCAGCGTGCAGTTCGCCGTACCCGTACTGCGACGTGGAGTCCATCTGCAGCTTCATGCCCTGATCGAGGCGGTTCTGGATCACACGAGACACCTTGTCGAAGTCCGCGGTGCGGCCCTCGCGCTGGATGATCGAGGCGATCGTGAGGATGCGCTGCGCGTCGGCATCAGTAACCCCCGCGGCAGACAGCGACTCGCGCGTGCGGGCGACCATGCGTCCGATCACGTCTTCGGCGGTGGCGTCAGGATCGAAGGTGTACACGGCCGGGAACAGCCAGCCCTCGAGCGAGTCGGCGTCCACGCCGTAGACCGCCGGATCCTCGACAGCTGCCTCCAGATCCTCCAGCGGGATACCGACGCCCTCGACGATCCGCGGCAGCGAGGAGGCGACCGTGCCACCCTCGGGGATACCCACGGTGTTCTCCAGCTTGTTCGCCGGATCGCTCAGCGCGGCGAAGGCGGCCGCAGCGGTCATCTTCTTCTGCAGCTGGTACACACCCGGGTAGAAGACGGCGGAGGGGTTCTCAGCGATGAGGTAGTCGTAGAACACGCCCTGCGTCTTGGTGACGCCCGCCTCGTACAGGGCGGTCGACACCGGTCCTCCGGTGTCGCCCTCCTTGATCGTGACCAGGGCTTCGCCCTCCGCGATGCCCTCCTCGTAGTCCTTCGGCTCGCCCCAGCCCATAGCGTCACTGATGCGATCGCCATAGATGCTCCATACCCAGGCGCCACCCGCGGCGACACCGCCGAAGATGACGGCGACGATGATGAGCGCGACCAGCCATCCACGACGACGGCGCGGCTTCGGAGCCGGTTCGTGCTTCTCGGGTGCGAACAGCGCGTGCAGGTCGGATTCATGGGGCGGGACGTCGTCGGCCGCGGGCGTGGACGCGGGCGCGGATGGCGCAGCATGCTGCTCGGTCGCATCCGCTGTCGCATCCGTTGTCGCGGATGTCGTGTCGGTGACCACCGGATTGACGCGCGTGGCGTCGTCTGCGTTTCCCCCGGCGCCGGACTCGGCGGCGCGGCGCGCCTCTCGGGCCGCACGGCGGGAACCCGCTGCGGGGGCTTCTCGCGGCGTCTCTCCCGGCAGCGAGGTGTTCGCGGCCGGGAGGTTGTCGAACAGGTCGCCGCGACGGGCGTCTTCGGGCGACATGTCGTGCTCAGGCATCGGCAGGGGGCTCCTCGTCGAGACGGATGAGGTCACCGGTGGGGCGTCCGGTGCTCTTCTCGGTGTCGACCGCGTGCTGTAGCAGCACCACGGCGGCGACCTGATCGACAATGCTACGAGAATTCTTCTGGTTTCTGCCTGAGGATCGCAGCGCCGCGTGTGCGGTCACCGTGCTCAGGCGCTCGTCCACGAGGCGCACCGGGATACCGGTCGCGCGCGCCAGATCAGCGGCGAACTCCTTCGCATCCAGAGTGGATGGCGTCTCTTCCCCGCGCATGTTCACCGGCAGGCCCACGACGATCTCGACGGGCTCCCACTCCGAGACGAGCTCCGCGATCCGCGTCACCGAGGTGTCGGAGCGGGGGACGGTCTCAACCGGCACGGCGAGCATCCCGTCGGGGTCGCACCGAGCGACCCCGATGCGCGCCTTCCCGACGTCGACACCCAGACGCGTCCCGCGACGAAAGCCGCTCACGCGCCCCGCAGTTCCGTGACGATCGCCGAGAGGGCGGCAGGCAGCGCGGAGGCGTCGGTTCCGCCGCCCTGGGCGACATCATCCTTGCCCCCACCGCCACCGCCGAGCACGCCGGCAGCGAGGCGCACGAGCGCACCCGCCTTGGCACCCTCGGCACGGGCAGCGTCATTCGTCGCGATGACCACGATCGGGCGGCCCGCGGCGACACCGCCGAGCGCGGCGACAGCGGGAGCGGAGCCGAGCCGCTCGCGCACGCTCAGTGCGAGGGTGCGCACGTCGTCTGCCGACCCGACCTCACCGAGCGAGGTCGCGACGACCCGGTACGCGCCGACGGTCTCCGCGCTCTCGACGAGGGCAGGCACGCGGCCTTCCCGCTCCTTGGCCTCGAACTGCGCGATGCGCTTCTCGGCGGACTTCAGGTTCGCCTGCAGCTCATCGATGCGCGACGCCAGCTGGTCGCGGGGGGCCTTGAGCGCCGCAGACAGCTGCGACACGACGGTGCGCTCGGCCGCGAGCTCGCGGAACGCATCCTGCCCGACGAGGGCCTCGATGCGGCGGTTGGATGCGCCCACGGAGGACTCGCCGACGACGCTGACCAGCCCGATCTCCGAGCTCGACGAGACATGGGTTCCGGCGCACAACTCACGCGACCAGGGGCCACCGATGTCGACCATGCGCACGACGTCGCCGTACTTCTCGCCGAACAGCGCCATGGCGCCGGCCTCTTTGGCCTCGTCCAGCGAGACGATCCGCGTGGTGACCTCCAGGGCCTCCTGCACGGCGCGGTTCGTGATGTCCTCGATCTCAGAACGCGTCTCGGTCGACAGCGGCTGCGACCAGGCGAAGTCGAAGCGCATGTAGCCGGCGCGGTTGAGCGAACCCGACTGGGTCGCATCCTTGCCGAGCGTGTCGCGCAGTGCGGCGTGCACGAGGTGCGTGGCCGAGTGCGCCTGTCGCGCGGCCCGCCGGTTCGCGGCGTCCACCACGGTCGTGGCGGCATCGTCGAGAGCGACGGTGCCGGATGCCACGTGCACGGTGTGGCTGATCAGGCCGGGCACAGGCCGCTGCACGTCGAGCACATCGAGCTCGAAGCCCGCGCCCACGATCGTTCCCTTGTCGGCGACCTGGCCGCCGGACTCGGCGTACAGCGTCGTCTCGGGCAGGATCACCTCGGCGACATCGCCCTCGTTCGCGCTCTGCACGGTCTGGCCGTCGACGATGATGCCGAGGATGCGCGATTCGGTCTGCAGGTCGGTGTAGCCGGCGAACGTGGTCTCGCCGAGCGCACGGAAGTCGCGGTACACCGAGACGTCGGCGAGCTGACGCTTGCGATTGCGGGCGTCGGCCTTGGCGCGCGAACGCTGCTCCTGCATGAGGGAGTCGAACGCCGAGCGGTCCACGGACAGGCCGGCCTCTTCGGCCACCTCAAGAGTCAGATCGATCGGGAAGCCGTAGGTGTCGTGCAGCAGGAAGGCCTCGGATCCGCTGAGGGTCGAGCCGCCGCTCTTCTTCGTCTCATCCAGCGCGAGGTCGAGGATCGTCGACCCCTGCGCGAGAGTGCGGCGGAACGTCTCTTCCTCCGCGAAGGCGGCGGAGGACAGCGTCGACCAGTCGGTCTCGAGCACCGGGTAGGAGGCCTTCATCGCGTCACGCGAGGCGGCGAACAGCTCCGGGAAGGTGGGGGCATCCACGCCCAGCAGGCGCATCGCGCGCACGGTGCGGCGCATGAGTCGGCGCAGGATGTAGCCGCGTCCCTCGTTGGTGGGGCGCACGCCGTCCGAGAGCAGCATGAGCGACGAGCGCACGTGATCGGCGACCACGCGGAAACGCACGTCGTCCTCATGTACGGCGCCGTAGCGGCGACCGGAGAGTTCGACAGCGCGGTCCAGCACGGGCCGCACCTGGTCGGTCTCGTACATGTTCTCGACGCCCTGCTTGAGGAAGGCGACGCGCTCGAGGCCCATGCCGGTGTCGATGTTCTTCATCGGCAGCTCACCGACGATGTCGAACTCCGTCTTGCCGCGGATGTTCTCGATGAAGTCCTGCATGAACACGAGGTTCCAGATCTCCAGGAATCGGCTGTCGTCGACCGCCGGCCCACCGTCCTTGCCGTAGGCGGGGCCGCGGTCGAAGAAGATCTCGGAGTCCGGGCCACCGGGGCCAGGCTGGCCGGTGTTCCAGTAGTTGTCGGCACGGCCCAGACGCTGGATGCGCTCGGGCTTCAGGCCGATGATGTCGCGCCAGATCGCTTCGGCTTCATCGTCGGTCTCGTAGACGGTGACCCACAGGTCCTTCTCGTCGAAGCCCAGGCCGCCGTCGGCCTCCGACGTCGTCAGGAGCTCCCACGCGTAGCGGATCGCGCCTTCCTTGAAGTAGTCGCCGAACGACCAGTTGCCGAGCATCTGGAAGAACGTGCCGTGCCTGGCCGTGCGGCCGACCTCTTCGATGTCATTGGTGCGGATGCACTTCTGCACATCGGCGATGCGGGGGTACGGCGCGGGAACTACTCCCGTGAGGTACGGGATCATCGGCACCATGCCGGCCACTGTGAACAGCAGCGACGGGTCATCGCTGACCAGAGAGGCGGACGGCACGATCTGGTGATCGTTCTTCTCGAAATAGTCCAGGTATCGCTGCGCGATCTCCGAGGTCTTCATTGAGTTCTAGGGGTCCTTGTGTGTTGCAGTGCGGTCAGTCGTCGGTGGCGTCGGAGAGTCGGGCTTCCTCGGCGCGGTAGGCGTCTGAGAGGATCCCGGTGAACTCCGAGATCCTCGCGTCGATGTCGGCGAAGATCTCCTGCCCGCGCGGGTCCTTGTTCATGAAGTGCGCAGCGACGAAACCGCCGATCACACCGATCAGGAGCCACAGCAGATTCTTCATGTCGTCATCCTCGTCTCCGCGCGCCGGACGCGGTCTCTCCATCGTATGCGGAAACGCCAAGAGGCGCCGGGAGATCCCGACGCCTCTTGAGTGAACCGGAACCGGTTCAGGTCTGATCCGTGATCAGCGGGCTGCGTAGTACTCGACGACGAGCTGCACTTCACAGGTCACGGGGACCTCGGCGCGCTTCGGACGACGGACCAGGCGGGCCTGCAGCTTGTCGAGCTCGACCTCGAGGTAGCCCGGAACCGGGGGCAGCACCTCGGCGTGACCGCCGGCGGCTGCGACCTGGAAGGGCTCGAGGCCCTCGGACTTGGTCTTGACGTGGATGAGCTGACCCGGCTTCACGCGGAACGACGGGCGGTCGACGAGCTGGCCGTCGACGAGGATGTGACGGTGCACGACGAGCTGGCGAGCCTGTGCGGTGGTGCGGGCGAAGCCGGCACGCAGCACGAGAGCGTCGAGACGCATCTCGAGGAGCTCGACGAGGTTCTCACCGGTCAGGCCGTCCTTGCGACGCGCCTCGTTGAAGGCGATGCGCAGCTGCTTCTCGCGGATGCCGTACTGCTCGCGCAGACGCTGCTTCTCGCGCAGACGGACGGCGTAGTCGCTGTCGGCCTTGCGCTTGGTGCGGCCGTGCTCGCCGGGAGCGTAGGGACGCTTCTCGAGGTAGCGGGCGGCCTTCGGGGTGAGCGGGATACCCAGCGCGCGGCTGAGACGGACCTTGCGGCGGTCCTGGGACTTCGTGACCACGAAGTGTTCCTTCCGTGACGTGGACGCGTCTTTCGCGCCTCACGGGCGTATCTCCGGCACTCTGCCGTCGGGCGCACGCCGGGGCGCCAGAACGGTGTGTGTGAGTGAGGGGATGCCCGAAAACTCGGTTTCGAGCCGATTAATGCTACCAGATGCTCAGCGGTCGCCGAGGATGCGGCGGATGCGCTCGAGACGCGCCGCCACGTCGCGCTCCGCGCCGAGCTGCTTGGGGTTGTAGTAGCGGCGACCCTCAAGCTCGTCCGGGAGGTACTGCTGCGGCAGCACGCCGGCGTCGCTGTCATGCGGATACCGATAGCCCTTGCCATGGCCCAGTCGCTTCGCCCCGGCGTAGTGCGCGTCGCGCAGATGGATCGGCACTCGGCCAAATCCCCCGGCGCGCACATCGGCGATCGCCGCGTTGATGCCCTCGTACGCCGCGTTCGACTTTGCTGTCGTGGCCAGGTAGACGGTGGCCTCGGCGAGCGGGATGCGTCCCTCGGGCATGCCGATGAAGGCGACCGCGTCGGCGGCGGCGTTCGCGATCACGAGACCCTGCGGGTCGGCGAGGCCGATGTCCTCTGCCGCCGAGATCACCAGGCGCCGGGCGATGAAGCGCGGATCCTCCCCCGCCTCGATCATGCGCGCGAGGTAGTGCAGTGCGGCATCGGGGTCTGAGCCGCGGATCGACTTGATGAACGCGCTGATCACGTCATAGTGCTCATCGCCCTGGCGGTCGTAGCGCAGCAGGGCCCGGTCGACTGCCTGGGCAACGTCGTCGTCGGTGATCACGGGTGGGGTGTCGCCGTCGGCACGCGAGAGCGCGACTGCCGCGGCCGCCTCGAGCCCCGTGAGCGCGCGGCGGCCGTCGCCCGACGCGAGCCGGATCAGCGCCGCTCTCGCCTCGGCAGAGACAGACACCGCGGCGTTCAGTCCGCGTGCGTCGCTGACGGCGCGGTCGAGGAGTACACCGATGTCGTCGTCGGTGAGTGGCTGCAGCGTCAGCAGCAGCGATCGGGAGAGCAGCGGCGAGATGACCGAGAACGAGGGGTTCTCCGTGGTCGCCGCAATGAGAATGACCCAGCCGTTCTCGACGCCGGGCAGCAGTGCGTCCTGCTGGGCCTTGGTGAAACGGTGGATCTCGTCGAGGAACAGAATCGTCGTCTGCCCATACAAGTCGCGCTGCGTGATCGCCTCTTGCATGACCTCCCGCACATCTTTCACGCCAGCAGTGATGGCCGAGAGCTCGACGAAGCGACGGCCCGAGGAGCGGGCGATGGCCTGAGCGAGGGTCGTCTTGCCCGTTCCGGGCGGGCCCCACAGGATGATCGACACCGCGCCGGGCGCCGAGGCCTCGGGGTCGGCCAATGCGACGATCGGCGAACCTGCGCGGAGCAGATGCTGCTGACCGGCGACCTCGACGAGCGAGACCGGGCGCATGCGCACGGCCAGCGGCGTCTGGCCGGACAGCAGCGGGACGGAGGTCATACGTCCAGACTAGTGCGGGCCTGTGACATCCTCGCCGGCAGAGCAGGGCCTCCAATCCCACTAGGCTCGCAGACGACCCGAGAACGACGCGGAGAGGACGACGATGGCGGCACGCGGTTCCCGAGATGCCAAGCGCAACCGGACGGATGCCGAACGCGCCCGGCTCTACGCTGCGCGCGCTTCATGGCATGAGGGACTCATCCGCCGGCGCAGGCGCGACACCCTGATCGCCGTGGTCGTGGGTACGGTCATCGTCGTCGGCGCGATCGTCAGTCAGGTCTTCGTCGCTCAGGTGAATGCCCCCGCTCCGGAGCCAACGCCGACGACGACGCTGAGTCCCACTCCCCTGCCCTCGGAGCAGGCGACGGATCCCGCGAGCACGCCGCTGCCGGCCCTGCCCACCAACCCCACAGGGGAGCCAGAGCCAGTACCGACGCAGACGCTGGACGAGTGAATCGGGGCGGTCGAGTGAACTAGGCTGATCTCGTCCTGTCCACTCCCGCGGGTTGCCCGCGCAAGGAGAACACCGTGTCTGCCACTGAGCCGTCCACCCCCGAGTCCCCCAACGCCGAGCCTCAGGCCGAAGAGCAGGCGACTGCCGCTCCCGTGCCTACCAAGCCGGCTGTTCCTGTACCCGCACCGCCGCGGGCGCCGCTGCCGCGTAAGACTCCGGCGGCGACGGCCTCCGCGCCTGTCGCCCCTGTCGTCTCGGCCACGGATGCCGCCGAGTGGGGTCGCGTGACCGAAGAGGGCGTCGTCGAGGTCCGCGAAGGTGAGACCTGGCGTCCGGTCGGTGAGTACCCCGACGGCACCCCGGAAGAGGCGCTGGCGTACTTCGCACGCAAGTATGACGACTTCGCCGTCAAGCTCGGCACGCTCGAGACGCGCGCCCAGGGCGGCGGCGCCTCGGCATCCGATCTCTCCAAGCAGGCCAACCACCTGCTCAGCGAGGTCACGGGCGCGGCAGCGGTCGGCGATCTCGCAGGTCTCCGCACCCGCATCCAGGCCCTGATCTCGTCGCTCGCCGCCGCCACCGAACAGGAGCAGCAGGCAGCTCGTGAGGCGCTGGATGCCGCGATCGCCGAGCGCACCGCCATCGTCGAGCAGGCCGAGGCCATCGCCGCCCGCGATCTCAGCAAGGTGCAGTGGAAGCAGGTCACCGTCGAGATGACGGCACTCTTCGACGCGTGGCAGGCCCACCAGCAGAACGGCCCGCGCCTGCCTAAGGGCACCGCGCAGCAGCTGTGGAAGCGATTCCGTGATGCACGCTCGACCGTCGACAAGGCGCGCCGCGCGTTCTTCTCCGAACTTGACGACACCCATCGCTCTGCACGCGACGCCAAGTCGCGTCTTGTCGAGCGCGCCGAGGCACTCGCGCCGCGCGGTGTCGACGGCATCCCGGCCTACCGCAACCTGCTCGACGAGTGGAAGGCCGCCGGCCGCGCCGGCCGCAAGGCCGACGACGCGCTGTGGGCCAAGTTCAAGGCTGCCGGTGACGCTCTGTATGCCGCTCGTGCCGAGCAGGCTGCAGCTGAAGAGGCAGACTCCGCGCCCAAGATCGTCATCCGCGAGGGCCTCCTCGAAGAGGCCAAGGCCGTCGCCGACGAGAAGAACATCAAGCGCGCCCGTGCGCTGCTCACCCGCATCCAGCGCGAGTGGGACGAGCAGGGACGCATCTTCCCGCGCGAGAAGGAGCGGGCGCTCGACGACCGCCTGCGTTCGATCGAGCAGGCGCTGAAGGCGCGCGAAGAGGTCGACTGGAAGAAGAACAACCCCGAGACGAAGGCGCGCGCCAACGACATGAGCTCGCAGCTGCTCGAGGCGATCGAGAAGCTCGAGGCCGAACTCGCCGCCGCAGAGACAGCCGGCGACAAGAAGGCAGTTGCGGCCGCCAAGGAGGCGCTGGACGCACGGCGCGCCTGGCTCGCCGCCCTCGGCGCCTGACCCGCGTTATCCACAGTCTGAGCCGTGTCCCCCTCCGGGGTGGCACGGCTCTTACTGTTGAGCGATGCATCCCGCGCTGTTGTACCTGCCTGGCACACGTCTGAGCCTGCCCGAGCTGACCGCCGCGCGACTCGACGGACACGTGGTCGAGCTGGGTGACGCCTACGTGCCGGCAGACACGGTCGAGGGGGTCGATGCCAGGGCGGCCAGCGTCGCGGCGGGCATCCCGGACCGGATGGGAGCGTGTGGCCCGACGGCGGCCTGGATTCACGGCGCGGGGCTGCTCCCGCCTCCGGTGCATCATGTGCGTCGGATCGCGGAGGGACGCTTCCGGCCCGGTGTCGGGCACGCCGTGATCGTGCACGAGCCGGCGCTGGAGCCTCCCGACGGCGTGCAGATCAGTGGTGTCGTCGTCGCCACTCCCCTGTTCACCGGCCTCGAACTCGCGCTGGGTGCGTCGACGCACCCCGTCTACGCGACGTGGCTAGTTCGCCTGCTCGAGGTGATGCCCTCGCTGCGCGACGATCTGCGTGAGCGGCTGGGCTCACTGCCCCGGCGGCCGGGACGCGCGCAGGCGCGTGCCCTGCTCCGTGCGGATCAGGAGGTCGTCACGCGGTAGACGTCGTAGACGGCGTCGATGCGACGCACCGCGTTGAGCACGCGATCGAGGTGCACGGCATCGCCCATCTCGAACACGAATCGGCTCAGCGCCAGGCGCTCATCGGTCGTGGTGACTGACGCGGAGAGGATGTTCACGTGGTGCTCGGTGAGTACCCGTGTCACGTCGGAGAGCAGACCCGAACGGTCCAGGGCTTCCACCTGGATCTGCACACGGAACACGCTCTTGGTCGTCGGCGCCCATTCGACGTCGATGAAGCGGTCCTGCTCCGACCCGAGCGCCTTCACATTCACGCAGTCCGCGCGGTGCACCGAGACGCCGCTGCCGCGAGTGACGAAGCCGACGATCGGGTCACCAGGCACGGGGGTGCAGCAGCGCGCCAACTTGACCAGGATGTCGTTGGCACCGCGCACCAGAACACCCGAATCACCGCCGGCGCGCTCCTTGACGGGGGCGCGTCCGGGCAGTTCGATGGCGCCGGTCGCGGTGTCCTCTTCGGCCGAGACGAGCGCTGTCACCTTCTCGAGCACCGACTGCGTCGAGACATGGCCCTCGCCAACCGCCGCGTACAGGGCCGAGACGTCCTCGTACCGCAGCTGCTGGGCGACCTCGGAGAACGACTCCTGATTCATCAGGCGCTGCAGAGGCAAGTTCTGGCGTCGCATCGCGCGAGCGATCGCTTCCTTGCCCTGCTCGATCGCCTCTTCGCGGCGCTCCTTGGTGAACCAGCCGCGGATCTTGTTGCGCGCACGCGTGCTCTTGACGAAGCTCAGCCAGTCCTGGCTGGGGCCGGCATCCGGGTTCTTGGAGGTGAAGACCTCGACCACGTCACCGCTGTGCAGCTCGGATTCCAGCGGCACGAGACGGCCGTTGACCTTGGCGCCCATCGTGCGGTGACCGATCTCGGTGTGCACGGCGTAGGCGAAGTCGACGGGGCTGGCACCGGAAGGCAGGCCGATGACGCGCCCCTTCGGGGTGAAGACGTAGACCTCCTTCGCGCCGATCTCGAACCGTAGCGAGTCGAGGAACTCGCTCGGGTCGGCGGTCTCGGCCTGCCAGTCGGAGATGTGCGCGAGCCACGCCATGTCGGTGTCGCTGGCGCGCGTCTCGACCTTGCCTCCGTTCATCCGCTCCTTGTACATCCAGTGCGCGGCAACACCGAACTCCGCTTGCTGGTGCATCTCATTGGTGCGGATCTGGATCTCGACGGTGCGACCGCTGGGGCCGATGACCGTCGTGTGCAACGACTGGTAGAGGTTGAACTTGGGGGTGGCGATGTAGTCCTTGAACCGGCCGGAGAGCGGCGTCCACCGGGCGTGGATGGCGCCGAGGACGGCGTAGCAGTCGCGCACAGAACCCACGAGCACACGGATGCCGATGAGGTCGTAGATGTCGTCGAACTCCCGACCCCGCACGACCATCTTCTGGTACACCGAGTACAGCTGCTTCGGGCGTCCGACGACCTTGCCCCGGATGCGCAGTTCGCGCAGGTCTTCGTCGATCTCCTCGATCACCTGCAGCAGATACTTCTCGCGCTGCGGGGTGCGCTGGGCGATGAGGCTGTTGATCTCGGCGTAGATCTTCGGATGCAGCACCGCGAACGAGAGATCCTCGAGCTCGGACTTGATCGCCTGGATGCCGAGTCGGTGCGCCAGGGGTGCGTAGATCTCGAGCGTCTCCTTGGCCTTGCGCTCCGCCTTCTCCGGCGGAACGAAGCCCCAGGTACGGGCGTTGTGCAAGCGGTCGGCGAGCTTGATCAGCAGCACCCGGATGTCTTTCGACATCGCCACGATCATCTTGCGGACCGTCTCGGCCTGGGCGCTGTCGCCGTACTTCACCTTGTCGAGCTTGGTGACGCCGTCCACGAGCATGGCGACCTCGTCGCCGAACGCGTCGGTCAGATCGGCAAGGGCGTAGCCGGTGTCCTCGACGGTGTCGTGCAGCAGTGCGGCGGCGATGGCACGAGGGCCGAGCCCTAGTTCTGCCAGGATCTGCGCGACCGCGAGCGGGTGAGTGATGTACGGCTCGCCGCTCTGGCGGAACTGTCCCTCGTGCTTGTCCTTCGCCACGGCGTAGGCGCGCTCGATGATGGGCAGATCGCCGCGCGGGTGGTTGGCCCGCACGGTGCGGATGAGGTTGTCGAGGTCGTTGACCCGGGGGGCACGCGAGAAGATTCGCGGTACGAGTCGTCGCAGGCTGGATCCCTGCGCCGGCGTCTGCGAATCGACCATCTAGTACCACCTCTCATGGATCAGAACATCTTATGCGGCGGGGAGGGCGCGCAGCCGCTCCCCACCGGTCACACCGAGGTGGTGGAGCGTTCGCGCGCCTCGAGCACCTTGGCATCGCGTTCGGCGATGGCCGGCTCGTTCTCCCGGAAGAGCGAGTACAGCGGTGCGGCTACGAACAGCGTCGAGTACGTGGCGACGATGATGCCGACGAAGATCGACAGCGAGATGTCGGTGAGCGTCTCAGCGCCGAGCCAGAACGCGCCGATGAAGAGGATCGCGCCTACCGGCAGCGCGGCCACGATCGAGGTGTTGATCGAGCGCACGAGCGTCTGGTTGACCGCGAGGTTCACGGATTCGCCGAAGGTGCGCGTGGTCTGGTCGCCGTCTTCGGTGGTGTTCTCACGGATCTTGTCGAACACGACGGTGGTGTCGTAGAGCGAGTACGCAAGGATCGTCAGGAAGCCGATCACAGCCGCGGGCGAGATCTCGAAGCCCGCCAGCGCGTACACGCCGACGGTGATCACGAGCACGTCGAGCAGGCCGATGATCGCCGCGGCGGACATCTTCCAGGTGCGGAAGTAGATCGCCAGGATCAGGAAGGTCAGTGCGAGGAAGATCGCCAGTCCCCACAGCGACTGACGCGTGACGTTCTCGCCCCACGCCGGGCCGATGAACGAGCTCGCCACCTCGTCGCTGTCAACGCCGTAGGCGTCGGCGAGAGCGTCGCGGACATCGAGGGTCTGCGCTTCTGAGAGCTGGTCGGTCTGCACACGCACATCGGTGCCGCCGACGATGACGACCTTGGCCGTCGCCTCCGGCACGACGCCGCGCACGGCTTCGGTCGCGACGGACTGGTCCGTCGTCGACGGCGCGGTCACGGTGAACTGCGAACCACCGGTGAACTCGATGGAGAACTGGATCGGTCGCAGCAGCGGCACCAAGGCCGAGCCGACGACGAGGATGATCGCGATGAGGAACCACAGGCGACGCTTGGCGACGAACGGGAAGGAGATCTTCCCGGTGTACAGCCGGTTTCCGAATTCGTTCATGGACAGCATCAGGAATCGGAGTCCTTCCCGGCGTTCGCGCCGCCCTGGGCAGCGAGAGCCTCAGCGCGCTTGCGCTCGGCGATGGTCTGGCGGCGCTCGGCCTCGTTGCGGGAACCCTTCACCCGCGCGGAGCGTCCGGACGAGCCGGTCTGCACCTCGCGGTAGCGGGAGCGTCCGCGGTAGACCGCGCCCAGCGATTCGGGGTCGAGGCCCGACAGCTTGTGTCCGCCGCCGAAGAACTTCGTGCGGGCGAGCAGCTGCATGACCGGGTGCGTGAAGATCACGAAGATGAACACGTCGATCAGTGTCGTGAGCCCCAGGGTGAAGGCGAAGCCCTTCACGGTGGAGTCGGCAAGGATGTAAAGCACGACGGCGGCGAGCACGTTGATCGACTTCGAGATGTAGATCGTGCGCTTGGCGCGGCCCCACCCGTCTTCGACCGCTGAGGTGACGGACTTGCCGTCGCGCAGCTCGTCACGGATGCGCTCGAAGTAGACGATGAACGAGTCGGCCGTAAAGCCGATCGACACGATCAGACCGGCGACACCGGCCAGCGACAGGCGGAAGCCCATGCGCCAGGCGAGGATGCAGACGATGACGTAGGTCAGCACTCCCATCACGCCGATCGACGCGATGATGACCCAACCGAGCGCTCGGTAGCTGATCAGCGAGTACACCGCCACGAGGGCGAGGCCGATGAGACCGGCGATGAGACCGATCTGCAGCTGCTGCGAGCCGAGCGTCGCCGAGATGGTGTCGGAGCTCTGCACCTCGAAGCTCAGCGGCAGGGCACCGTAGCGCAGCTGATCGGCAAGGGCCTGCGAGCTCTCCTGCGTGAACGAGCCCGAGATGCTCGGCTTGCCGTTGAGGATCTGCGCCTGCATCGCGGGTGCCGAGATCACGACGCCGTCGAGCACGAACGCGAACTGGTCGCGCGGGCTCTGACCGGCGAGCTTGTTCTGGTACAGGCGCTGGCTGATCTCACCGAAGATCTTGGTTCCCTCGGAATCCAGCTCGAGGTTGACGGTCCACGCACCGCTCGTCTGGTCACGGCCGGCCTGCGCGTCGTCGATCGCCGTGCCGTTGAGCTCGGCAGGGCCGAGCAGGTACTTCACGGTGTTCTCCGGGTCGCAGGCGACAAGCGGCTGGTCGGGGTCGGCGACCTCGACACCGCGCTCTGCGGTGCAGTCGAAGGCGAGCAGCTCGGCCTGCTGACGCTCGGTCATCCATGCCGGGTCGCTCGCGTCGGTGGGCTCCGGCGTCGGCACCGCGTTCATGGTGTCATCCGGGGTCGGATACGGCGTCGCCTCGCCATCATCGCCGACGAACTCCGTTGCAGAGCCGGTCGCGGCGATCACCGCGCGGAACTCCAGCTGGGCGCTGGCCTGAATGCGCTCGCGGGTGGCGTCGTCGACCTTGCCGGGGATCTGCACCACGATGTTGCGGCCGCCCTCGGTGGTGATGTCGGCCTCGGCGACGCCAGAGGCGTCGACGCGCTGACGAATGATCGCCGCGGCCTGGTTGAGCTGATCTTCGCTCGGGTCAGCACCGTCGATCGTCTGAGCGCTGAGCACGATCTGCGTGCCGCCCTGCAGGTCGAGGGCGAGCTCAGGAGCCCACGAACTCTGCTGGAAGCCGTACACCCCGATCGCATTGATGCCGAAGAGTGCCGCCGTCACCAACAGCAGGCCAAGAAGGACCCGCCAGGCATGACGAACCGGAGAGGATGAAGCCACGAAATTTTCCCGCTTTCCGCGATGCGATCAGGCGTAGATCAGGTGATCAGCAGATCAGTTGTCCGCGTCGCCGTCGAGGCGCTTGCGGGTCTGCTCCGGGGTCTCAGGCTGGGTCGCGTCGGTCGGCGCCTCGTCGATGACCTCGATCTCTTCGATCTCCTCGACGGTCTCGGGCGCGACATCGGGCTCGACCAGGCGCAGGATGGCCTGGCTGTGCACCTCGACGACGACGCCGGGGGCGAGCTCGATCTGTGCGGGCTTGTCGAGGTCGACGGCGTCATACGAAACGACGGTGCCGTACAGACCGCCCTGCAGAAGGACCCGGGCGCCGGGAACGGTCTTGGTGGCCTTCTCCTCCTGCTGCTCCTTCATCTGCTTCTGGCGACGACGCGTGTTGATGAACATGAACACGAGCATGACTGCGAGCAGACCGAACAGGATGATTGTGGGATCCATGAGGCGCCTTTCGGGTGCGCACGCCCACACCGGCGACGGTGCGGGCGTGTGGGGGGATGACGGTGAAGTCTTCAGCGATTATAGGTCATCGAACAATGTCGACCCCTCGGGGCGGGCCACGCCCAGGTGCGCGTAAGCCTCCGGCATCGCAATGCGACCGCGCGGTGTTCGACCCAGGAAGCCGATGCGAACGAGATACGGCTCGACGACGCTCTCGACCGTCTCGCCCTCTTCTCCGACCGCGACGGCGAGGGTGCTCAGCCCCACGGGGCCGCCCCGGAATCTGCGCACCAGCGCATCGAGCACGGCGCGGTCGAGGCGATCGAGGCCGATCGCGTCGACGTCGTACAGCTCGAGTGCCGCCCGCACGTCAGAGAGCGAGGCAGACCCGCCGGCGCCATGCACCAGGGCGTAGTCGCGCACGCGCCGGAGCAGTCGGTTGGCGATGCGAGGCGTACCCCGGGAGCGCCGCGCGATCTCGGCGAGGGCGTCGGTGGGCACATCGACACCGAGCACGCTCGCGGATCGTGCGATCACACGCTCGAGTTCGTCCTCGCCGTAGTACTCCAGGTGGCCGGTGAAGCCGAAGCGGTCACGCAGCGGATTCGGCAGCAGCCCGGAGCGGGTGGTCGCGCCGACCAGGGTGAACGGCGCGAGGTCGAGCGGGATGCTCGTCGCGCCGGCTCCCTTTCCGACCATGATGTCGATGCGGAAGTCTTCCATCGCGAGATAGAGCATCTCCTCCGCGGAGCGTGCCATGCGATGGATCTCGTCGATGAAGAGCACTTCGCCCGGGGTAAGGCTCGACAGCAGCGCCGCCAAGTCGCCGGCATGCTGGATCGCCGGTCCGCTGGAGAGCCGAAGGGGGCGTCCGCTCTCGTGCGCGACGATCATCGCGAGCGTCGTCTTGCCGAGCCCAGGGGGGCCGGCAAGCAGGATGTGGTCGGCGGGGCGCTCTTGAATGCGTGCGGCGTCGAGCAGCAGTTGCAGCTGCCCTCGCACTTTGGGCTGGCCGACGAACTCGCCGAGGCTCGTCGGGCGCAGCGCTCCCTCGATCGCCAGCTCGGTCTCGTCGAGCGGCTCGGCGGCGTCGCGGGACTCAGCCACGCTGCGCTCCCGGGCCCATGGCGGCGAGCGTGCGCCGCAGCAGAGCGGGCACCGAGCTCAGTTCGGCATCCGTCGCCTGCTCGGCCGTCTGCGCGGCCGCCTCGGCAGCAACCTTCTCCGACCAGCCCAGTCCGACGAGTGCCGCCGTCACCTGGTCGGTCACGGCTGTTGCAGCTCCGCCGGCCGGTGCGGTGGCGATGCGTGGCTGCACCTTGCCCGCGAGCTGCACGACGATGAGCTTTGCCGTCTTGGGGCCGATACCCGACACCCGCCGGAAGGGGGCGTCGTCTTCGGCAGTCACGGCCTCGGCGATCTGGTCGACCGTGAGGTGCGACAGCACGCCGAGCGCCGACTTGGGCCCGACCCCGGTGACGCTGAGGAGCTGTCCGAAGATCTCCAGCTCGTCGCGATCGGCGAAGCCGTACAGCGAGAGCGCGTCCTCGCGCACGATGAGGTTGGTGTGCAGGAGCAGCTGTTCTCCGACCGTGGCCGTGTGAGCGACATCGGCAGGCACGGCGACCGAGAAGCCGACGCCGCCGGTCTCGACGATGACGTGGTCGGATGCCGCATGCAGCACCGTGCCGCGCAAGGAGGAGATCATGGTGATAGCCTAGCGGCCGGATCGTACGTATGTTCGAGCGACACGCTCGGCATCCGCCCAGGCGCGCTGCGCGGCGGTCATCCCGCCGCTGGCGGTGGGCGATGCGGCATCCCTGCGCCACGCGTGGCAGAGCGCGATCGCGAGGGCGTCGGCGGCGTCGGCGGGTTGCGGCGGAGCATCGAGACGGAGGATGCGGGCGATCATCGCCTGCACTTGACGTTTGTCGGCCGATCCGTAGCCGGTGACGGCCGCCTTGACCTCGCTGGGCGTGTGTGTGGCTGCCGGCAGCCCGGCTTCGGCGGCGACGAGCAACGCGACGCCGGAGGCCTGAGCGGTGCCCATCACCGTCTGCACGTTGTGCTGCGCGAAGACGCGCTCGACGGCGACGGCCTGCGGGCGATGTTCGGCGATCGCGGCGCGGATGCCGGACGCCACCGCGGCGAGCCGCTCGGCGATATCGGCGTCGGCTGGTGTGCGGACGACGCCCACGTGCACGAGGGTGGCTCGGCGTGCCCTGTCGACGTCGACGATGCCGACGCCGCACCGCGTGAGACCAGGGTCGATGCCGAGCACGCGCAGAGTGGAGGTCACTCCCCCAGGCTAGGCGCCACCGCCGACACTGCGGCGCAGGCACGCCTGTCCACGACGCCGAGACCCCGCTTTATCGCCGAGACCCCGTGCTACAGAC
>NZ_JBBDGN010000014.1:0-82181 GCF_037204145.1 Microbacterium istanbulense | reverse complement strand
CGCGGAAGCGGCATAACCGAAACGACACCGTGTCCACGATCGAGGGTCAAGGCCCTGATCAGAACTCGAGCCGTCCGTTCATCACCTACCGGGATTCGATCACGACATGGAGCGGTACGAGAACGACGACACCGAACGAAGCTGCTTACACACGTAGGCGTTGCTCGCCTCCCCCGGCCAAACCCCCGATTTGGGGGTTTTTGGTGAGTAAAAGGTGAGTTGAGCCGCGTCGACGGTTTCGGTCGTACATGGGAGAAGGCGCCCCATCCCTTGAAAATACTGGGATGTGGCGCCTTCTGTTGGCTCCCCGGCTTGGACTCGAACCAAGAACCTGCCGGTTAACAGCCGGCTGCTCTGCCAATTGAGCTACCGAGGAATGTGCCCGTCTGGCGGGCAACTCGACAAGCTTAGCAAACCTCAGAGCGACTCCAGAACTCGGCGACGCCGCCCGGGCGTGGCGCGCTCAGTGACCGGAATCGGCCTGCGCATTCGGGGCCCAGACGAGGTTGCGGCCCACTCCCCTGGCGACCACGTGGCCGCCGCGGAGCATAAGCGCCTCGGCGTCGAGCTCGCGGATGAAATCGGCATCGTTGGTGACCAACAGCGCGGCCAACCCGTGCTGTTCGCGACGGCGGGTGATGGCGTCGAAGACGACGGGACGCACTTCGAGATCGAGGTTCGCGAGGGGCTCGTCGGCGATCAGCACCCGCGGCTCCAGCATGAACGCCCGGGCGATGGCGACCCGCTGACGCATGCCGGCACTGAGCTCGTACGGGAATTTCGTCGCGAGCCCCAGCGGCAAGTGCAGTTCGTCGAGCAGAGAGGCGACCCGGATGGCCAGCGCCTTGCTGTTGACGCGCTTCTGCCGAGAAGTGAGCGGCTCACCGATGACCTCACCGACCGTGAGGCGCGGTGGCAGGTTGCCGCCCGCCCCCTGCTCGACGTAGCCGACGAGAGCGCCGAGCGCCCGCAGCCGACGCGCGGAGCCACGAATGTTGACGCCGGCCACCTCGGCGCGGCCGCCGACGACCTTGAGCGAGGAATCGACGATGCCGGCAAGGGAGGAGACGAGTGTGGACTTGCCCGACCCGGTGGGGCCGGCGATGCAGATCAGCCCGCCGGGGCGCAGCGTGAACGTGACGCCGTCCACGGCGCGAGTGGCGCCTCCGTGTCCGAATCGGTCGATGACAAGGTCGGAACAGTCGATCGCAGTGGCGTCGGCGGCAGGCATCCCCCCATCCTGCCCGTTTCCCTCGCCGCGTGGGTCACGACTCGGCGAACACCTGACGCTCGGCGTCGAGATCGCGCAGGCGCAACCGCAATGCCCTCCCCCCATCGGACTCGGCGGGCACGCGCTGCACCGCGCCGAGCAGCTCATGCTTCTCGCGGTCGATGCCCCGCATGATGAGGCGGCGGCACAGGTCCGTCGCGGACGCGACTGCTCCGCTCTCGTCGCGTGCCGGGAACGGCATCATCAGCAGCTCATTCGCGAGCGCCCGGTAGGGCTCGCGCACGGAATCGATCGCCGGCGTCACCCACCCCACGCGCGTGTGATCAGGTACAGCGGCGATCGCCGCGCGCACCGCGTCGAGGCCAGGATGCGCGAAAGCATGCACCAGCGCGCGCGACAGCAGGGTGGCATCCACCTGGTGCCCGTACTGCAGCATCCCCATCAGCGCGTCCCGCTCGAGCGCGACCTCGGCCGTGCGCGGCAGGTCAGCGACGCGCACCTGTGCGATGGGTGGCGCGTCTGGGGCGACGACCGGTTCGGGCGTGGCCTCGCGGCGACCGTGAGCGGCGCCGCTCGCCGCTGCCCGCACCTGACGGTGCACATCGGTCGGATCCATGCCGAGCCGGCGAGCGAGCACCCGCTCGTAGCCGGGGCGCAGCAGCGGGTCGCGGATCTCGGCCACGATCGGTGCGGCCGCGCGCAGCGCTCCCACCTGCCCCTCGACCGTCGCGAGGTCATAGCCGGACAGCTTGCGGTCAATCGCGAACTCGAACATCGGCACCTTGGCATCGAGCAGACCGCGCACGGCAGCATCCCCCCGCTGCAACCGCAGATCGCAGGGGTCGAGGCCGTCGGGGGCCACCGCAACGAAGGTCTGAGCGGTGAACCGGGAGTCCTCCGAGAACGCACGCAGCGCGGCCTTCTGCCCCGCCTCGTCACCGTCGAAGGTGAAGACGACCTCACCTGCCGCCGAGTCATCGCCCATCACGCGGCGCAGGGTCTTGATGTGCTCGGCCCCGAACGCCGTGCCGCAGGTCGCGATCGCCGTGGTGACGCCGGCGAGATGGCAGGCCATGACGTCGGTGTAGCCCTCGACGACGACCACACGGCGCGGGTCGCCACGGGCGATGTCCCGCTTGGCGAGATCGAGCCCGTACAGCACCTGGGCCTTCTTGTAGATCGGCGTCTCGGGGGTGTTGAGGTACTTCGGTCCCTTGTCGTCATCGAACAGTCGGCGGGCACCGAAACCGATGGTCTGCCCGGTGACATCGCGAATGGGCCACACCAGACGTCCGCGGAAGCGGTCGTACACACCGCGCTGCCCCGCCGAGACGAGTCCGGCGTTCGTGAGCTCTTCGCGGGTGAAACCCTGAGCGGTGAGTGCCTTCAGCATCCCGTCCCAGCCCTTGGGCGCGAAGCCGACACCGAAGTGCGCGGCCGCACCCGCGTCGAAGCCGCGCTCGCCCAGGAAGCGCCGGGCGGCTTCGGCGTCAGGGGTGAGCAGCTGCGAGCGGAAGAACTCCGCCGCCGCGGTGTTCGCCGCATACAAGCGACTGCGTCCGCTGGTCTCAGGGGCCGCTCCCCCGTCTTCGTAATGGAGCGTGTACCCGATTCGACCTGCCAGCCGCTCCACGGCCTCGGTGAAGCTGACGTGATCCATTTCGCGCAGGAACGAATAGACATCGCCCGATGCTCCGCAGCCGAAGCAGTGATAAAAGCCGACCTGCTGGCGCACGTGGAAGCTGGGGCTCTTCTCATCGTGGAAGGGACACAGCCCCTTCATCGATCCGACACCCGCCGACTTCAGCGCCACCCGCTCACCGACGATGTCGGCGATATTCGTGCGCGACTTGACCTCTTCGACGTCGGACTGGCGGATGCGGGGCATCAGGACACCCGTTCAGCGGTGGCCCGCGGTGCCACATGTGCGCGCGGGCGTGCGTGCCGCGGCGTCCAGATGCCGACCTCAGCCGGGTCGACGTCGCCGACGAGGCGGCCGTGCCAGTCCAGCGCGGTCTGGTCGGTGAGGCTCGCGACCTGATCGACGACGACCCTCGCCCGCTGTGCATCCGTCTCGGCATCGACGAAGTCGGCCGCGAAGGCGGGCTCGAGCACATCGGCACCGGCCGTCCACAGCGCATCGGTCGACCACAGCGCATCCGCGAGCCGGGTCAGCACTCGACGCTGCTCCTTGTACACGCCGCGCCGGGCATCGATCGTCACGATGGCCTGCCCCATGATGCCCTTGAGCACGGCGATCTCGGCCTCGACCACCCGTGGCACCACCACGTGGGCGTTGTACCGCGAGAGGATGGGCCCGGGATAGGCCTCACGCGTCGCCGAGACGGCGGCGCGGGCGAAGCGCCCGATGAGATCGCTGGTGAGGTTCTTCAGCCGGGCGAGGTCACCGCGCGAGCGGTCAAACGAGCGCAGCCACATGGGCTGGCTGGTGAGGCGGTACAGCGCGTCGGCGAGTTCGTCGCGCGTGAAGTCGTAGCCCACCCATTGCTGGATCCGGCTGACCAGCGCCTCATGCTCTGCAGGACCCGACAGCCGCGCCACGTCGAGGTAGCCGTTGACGATCGCGTCCTCGAAGTCGTGCACGGAGTACCCGATGTCATCCGAGAGATCCATGATCTCCGCCTCGATGCAGCGCAGCCGTCCGGGGGCGCCGTCGCGCATCCACCGGAACACGGCCTCATCGTCGGGATACACGCCGAACTTCAGCCGGCCGCCGGGGTCGGGAACGGGACTGTCGACAGTCCACGGATACTTGCACGTCGCATCGAGGCTCGCCCGAGTCAGGTTCAACCCGACCGAATGATCGTTCTCGTCCAGCACCTTGGCCTCGAGCCGGGTGAGAATGCGCAGCGACTGGGCGTTGCCCTCGAAGCCACCGATGTCTTCTGCCCACTCGTTCAGCGCCCGCTCGCCGTTGTGGCCGAAGGGGGGATGCCCGAGATCGTGGCTCAGGCACGCCGTGTCGACCACGTCGGCGGAGACGCCGAGTGCCACGGCCAGTTCGCGGCCCACCTGCGCGACTTCCAGCGAGTGGGTGAGCCGGTTGCGGGCGAAGTCCGCCGTGCTCGCCGGGCTCAGCACCTGCGTCTTGGCGGCGAGTCGACGAAGTGCCGCGGAGTGCAGCACACGGGCGCGGTCACGGGCGAAATCGTCGCGCTCGGAACGGTGAGTCTCGGCGAAGAAGCGCTCGGAGTCGTGCTCGCCGTACGCGACTGCCGACGGTTCAGCCACCGCTGTTCTCCACTTCGGCGCCGCGCATCATGTCGGTGGTCTCGGCGGCCACCTCTCGGGAGTCGAGCCAGCCTTCCGGCAGCGCGGTGCGCTTCGCCGAACCGGCACGACCACGCTGGCCTTCGGCGGCCGCGCCCGGATACGGAGCATCGCCGAGGGTGCCGAGGATGTCGTCGATCTCCTGCAGGGTCGACACCCGCGCGAGCGCAGACCGGGTCTCGCCGCCCACCGGGTACCCCTTGAAATACCAGGCGACGTGCTTGCGGATGTCTTTGCAGCCGCGGTCCTCGTCCTCGAAGAACTCCACGAGCAGCTCCGCATGGCGACGGAACGCGTCGGCCACGAAGCCGAGCGTCGCGTCGACACCCCCCTGGGTCCCTGATCCGTCCTGGGTCCCTGATCCGTCCTGGGTCCCTGAGCCTGTCGAAGGGCCCAAGGCCGCCGCGAGCTCACCGAACAGCCACGGGCGCCCGAGGCATCCGCGCCCGACCACGACACCGTCGCAGTCGGTCTCGGCCATCATGCGCACGGCATCATCGGCCGACCAGATGTCGCCGTTGCCCAGCACGGGGATGCTGGTGACAGCCTGCTTCAGCTCGCCGATCGCACTCCAGTCGGCGTGCCCGGAGTAGTACTCCGAGGCGGTGCGCGCGTGCAGGGCGACGGCGGCGGCGCCGGCATCCTCGGCCGCACGTCCCGCGTCGAGGAAGGTGAGGTGGTCGCGGTCGATGCCCTTGCGCATCTTGACCGTCAGCGGGATGTCGCCGGCGGCCTTGACCGCGCGGTCGACGATGTCCGCGAACAGCGATGCCTTCCAGGGCAGCGCTGCTCCCCCGCCCTTGCGGGTGACCTTGGGCACGGGGCATCCGAAGTTCAGGTCGATGTGATCGGCGTGGTCTTCGGCGACGATGATGCGCACGGCCTCGGCGATCGTGGCCGGGTCGACGCCGTAGAGCTGGATCGACCGCGGGGTCTCGCTCTCGTGGTGCTGGATGAGACGCATCGTGATCGCGTTGCGCTCGACCAGGGCGCGCGAGGTGATCATCTCGCTGACGTAGAGGCCGGCACCGTATTCGCGGCAGAGTCGGCGGAATGCGGTGTTGGTGATACCCGCCATGGGTGCCAGAACCACCGGCACGTCGAGGTCGATCGGGCCGATGCGCAACGGGCGTGCGGGGGCAGTGGCGATAGTCATCTCTTCCATTCTCCCAGACCGCGCGACCCCGGTCCCCGTATGCCCGCATAGGCTGTGGATATGACCACGACTGCGCTGCGCGACATCCCCTTCCTCGACGCCCACGGTGCCTCCACGACTCTCGGTGAACAGGCTCCGGTCGTCCTCGTGGTGAACGTCGCCTCGCGTTGCGGATTGACCCCGCAGTACGAGCAGCTCGAACAGCTGCAGCGCACCTATGGCGAGCGTGGCTTCACCGTGCTCGGCTTTCCGTGCAACCAGTTCCTCGGGCAGGAGCCGGGCTCGATGGACCAGATCCTCGAGTTCTGCTCCACGACGTACGGGGTGAGTTTCCCCGTCAACGACAAGGTCAAGGTCAACGGACGCAACGCCGCCGAGCTCTACAAGGCGCTCAAGCAGACCCCGGATGCCGGTGGCAAGGCGGGTCGTGTGGAGTGGAACTTCGAGAAGTTCCTGGTCACTGCCGACGGTTCGGTGCAGCGCTTCCGCCCCAAGCAGAAGCCGGATGCGCCGGAGATCGTCGCGGCGATCGAGGCGGGGCTCACCGCAGCCGGGCGCTGATCCCGGCTGCGGCGTGCGCCGCCCGGGTCAGTTCTGGGCCGCGGGGGCTGCCTGAGCATCCTGCCCGCGCTGCGACCAGAGGTCACGCAGCACATTCTCGAACGCGGCGGGCGGCTGTGCGCCCGAGATGCCGTACTGCCCGTCGATGACGAAGAACGGCACACCCTGGATGCCGTAGGCGCGCGCCTGCGCCTGGTCCTGGCGCACGGCGTCGAGATAGACGTCGTTCTCCAGAGCCTCGCGTGCCTCGTCGGCATCCAGACCCACCTCAGCGGCCAGCGCGACGAGGTCGTCGACGCGGCCGACATGCTTGCCCTCGGTGAAGTAGGCCGACATCAGCCGCTCTTCCATCTCGTGCTGCATGCCCTTGGCCTTCGCGAAGTGGAGCAGCTCGTGGGCCTTGACGGTGTTGGTGTGCTGGAGCAGGTCGAAGCGGTGCTGGAGTCCGGCGTCGGCGGCGACACCGGTGACATGCGAGAGCATCTGCTGCACCTGTTCGCGCGGCATGCCCTTGTGCCCGGCCAGGAAGTCGATCTCGGTGCCCTCGAAGTCGACCGGCGTGTCGGGTGCGAGCTCGAAGGAGTGGAAGGTGATGTTCACCTGCGGCGCGTCCTCGTCGGCGGCGGTCGCCGCCAGGCCCGCTTCCAGGTTGCGCTTGCCGATGTAGCACCACGGGCAGGCGATGTCGGACCAGATGTCAATGGAGATAGGTTCGCTCACACCTCCATCCAACCCCATCGCCTCCACCCCTATTCCGTCCGGGTTCTGAGCGCCCTTCGTCTCGTCGCTGCGCTCCTCGCTCAGGAACCGGCCGCACGAGGTCCCTGAGCGAGCGCAGCGAGACGAAGGGCGGTCCCTGAGCGAGCGCAGCGAGACGAAGGGTCAGCCCCTCGGCACCTGTGGACATCGCAAGCGCGCGGCCTACCGTTCCCCCTATCGTCGTCGGATGCCTTTCGTCTACATCCTCACGTGCTCTGACGGCAGCTACTACACGGGTAGCACCATCGACCTCGTCTACCGACTCGCGCAGCATTCGCACGGCGAGGGCGGCGACTACACACGACGTCGACTGCCCGTCGAACTCGTCTGGTACTCGGAGTTCGCGCGGATCGATGACGCGTTCGGCTGGGAACGGCGCATACATGGTTGGAGCCGCGCGAAGAAGCAGCTCTTGATTGACGGCAACTACGAGGGCCTTCGTGGCTGGAGCGTGCGGCAGCGCCAGTCGAAGAAGTCCGAGCCGTAGGCGCCCTTCGTCTCGTCGCTGCGCTCCTCGCTCAGGAACCGCACACCCCAGGTCCCTGAGCGAGCGAAGCGAGACGAAGGGCCCGGCGCATCCAGGAACGCCCTTCGTCTCGTCGCTGCGCTCCTCGCTCAGGGACCGGACACCCCACCTTCGTCTCGTCGCTCCGCTCCTCGCTCAGGGACCGAACCACCGTGATCCGGCGGTGCACTGCGCTAGCATGCTCGGATGCCCTCGGAACGTGTGCTCATCGCCGGTGTCACGGGATCAGGGAAGACGACGCTCGCCCGGCGCCTCGGCGACCTCTGGGGACTGCGTCATGTCGAGATCGACGCGCTTTTCCACGGCCCGAACTGGACTCCGCGGCCGGAGTTCCTCGCCGACGTCCAGGCGTTTTCTCGCGAAGACCGCTGGGTCACCGAGTGGCAGTACACCAGCCGCGGCACGAGCGAGATCCTGGCGCCCCGCGGCCAGCTGGTCATCTGGCTCGACTACCCCTACCGGACCGTGCGACGCCGACTGTTCACGCGCACGCTCATCCGCGCCGTACGGCGCACCGAACTGTGGAACGGCAACCGCGAGCGCGGGCTCGCGAACATGTTCCATCCCGACCCGTACCAGAACATCCTGCAGTGGCAGAAGCGCACGCTGCGGTCGTGGCACGAGCGGATGCCGCAGATGCAGCAGGAGTACCCTCACCTCGAGCTGATCCGCTTCCGGCATCCGCGCGAAGCCGAGGCGTGGATCCGCGCTCAGGCAGAGGCATCCGGTGTGTCGATAGCGCCGCCGAAGCGCCGGTCGCGCGCCAGGTAGATGCCGATCGCCCGCCACAGCTCTTCGCGCGAGAAGTCGGGCCAGAGGGTGTCGAGGAAGACCATCTCGGCGTAGGCCGACTGCCACAGCAGGAAGTTCGACGTGCGCTGCTCACCCGAGCTGCGCAGGAACAGATCCACGTCCGGCATGTCGGGCACGTAGAGGTGCTTGCGGATCTGCTTCTCGCTGATGGCGCTCGGCTTGAGGCGCCCGGCCTTGACCTCCTCAGCCATCGTGCGCATGGCATCCACCAGCTCCACGCGGCCCCCGTAATTGACGCACATGGTCAGCGTGAGCACGTCGTTGTCGCGCGTGAGCTCCTCGGCCCGCTGCAGCTCGGTGATCACCGAACCCCACAGCCGCGGCTTGCGTCCAGCCCATTTCACCCGCACGCCCCACTCGTTGAGCTGGTCACGCCGGCGGTGCAGCACGTCGCGGTTGTACCCCATGAGAAACCGCACCTCTTCGGGTGAGCGCGCCCAGTTCTCGGTCGAGAACGCATAGACCGACAGGTGCTTCACCCCGGCCTGGATGGCACCGGCGACGACGTCGAGCAGCACTTCCTCACCGGCCTTGTGCCCCTCGATGCGGGTGAGGCCGCGCCGGTTCGCCCATCGGCCGTTGCCGTCCATGACGATCGCGATGTGGTTCGGCACCGCGGGAAAGGCCGGCGGGTACACGCCCGTCCAGTCCAGCGGACGGTACGGAACAGCATCCTTGTGGGTGTACGGCTTCGGGGTCACCGTGCTCCTTCGGGTCGAAAGTCAGAGACATGTGCGAGCGAGCGGATGCCGCGCTCCAAGTGCCACTGGGCGTAGGCGGCGATCGTGCCGGATGCCGCCGCGGTGTCGGCGTGCGGCGCCTGGTCGATCGTCTCCCAGTCTCCGGCGAGCAGCGCCCGCAGCAGCGCGAGCGCAGACGGCGCGATACGAGGGCTGCCGGCGGGGGCACATGACCCACAGACCATGCCGCCCAGTTGCGCCACGAAGGCGGCGTGCGGCCCGGGGCTGCCACAGCGCGCGCAGTCATCGAGCGAGGGCGCCCATCCCGACAGCGACATCACGCGCAGCAGGTAGGAGTCCAGGATGCTTCGCGCGGCATGCTCGCCGCGGGACAGCGCCCGAAGACCCCCGACGAGCAACAGGTACTGCTCGGGGGTCGTCTCGGCGTCGTTGAGGCGGTCGGCGGTCTCGACCATCGCATTGGCAGCGGTGAAACGGTCGTAGTCCGCGGCGATGTCGGCACCGTACGCGCCGAGCGACTCGGCCTGCTGCACGATGTCGAGGGAGCGCCCCTGATACAACTGCACGTCGGCGACCATGAACGGTTCGAGCCGCGAACCGAACTTCGACGAGGTGCGCCGAACGCCCTTAGCCACCGCGCGGATCTTGCCGTGCCGACGCGAGAGCAGGATGACGATGCGGTCAGCCTCACCCAGTTTGTGGGTGCGCAGGATCACCGCTTCATCTCGGTAGGTGGGCATCACTCGATTATCCCCCGCGGATGGGTGAACCGGCCGAGCGCACGCGCAAGAATGGACGGGTGACCGAACCCCTCTTCACCATCCCGTTGTGGGCGGATCTGCTCGGCGTCGGCCTCGGCGGAGTGCAGGGCGCGATGTTCGCCTCCGGCTTCCAGGGTCAGCGCCGGCTGGACTGGCTGGGTGTGGCCATCATCGGCATCATGATCGGCATGGGCGGCGGTCTCATCCGCGACATCCTGCTCGGGCTTCAGCCGGCCTCGCTGCAGAGCAACTGGTACCTCCTGACGGCGACCGGCGCCGCCCTGTTCGGGATGCTGCTCGCCGGCCTCTTCAACCGGCTGAACAAGGTGATCGTCGTCCTCGACGCCGTCGTCATCGGCATGTTCGGGGCATTCGGAACGAGCAAGGCCATCGCGCTCGGCATCCCCGAGGTACCCGCCGTCTTCATCGGCGTCTGCGCGGCCGTCGGTGGCGGCGTGCTGCGCGACATGCTCATGGGACTGCCGACCGCGATCATGCATGTCGGGTCGCTGTATGCCGTCGCAGCCGGCGCCGGCTGCACCTTCATCGCCGTCGCGAACTCGTTCGGGATGCCGATCACGCTCGCCGCCGTCATCGGCATCGTCATCACGGCGATCATCCGCGTGCTCGCCGTGAGCTTCGACGTCTCACTGCCCGAGCAGCGCCGCCTCTACCGCCGCCGGGTCGCCACCGAGACGGGGATCATCCCCATCGTGCGCGTCGAGAACTGAGCCGCGCAGACAGCGAGACGCCGCTTCTGCGTCGACGCGCCTGCTCTGCCCAGGCGTTTCGACGCAGAAGCGGCGTCTCGAAGAGTGCGCCGCACGTCAGGCGCCGACGAGCTCGCCCGCCCGCGAGCGGATCGAGCGGTTCACGCACGACACGATCGCCTTGAGGCTGGCGGTCGAGATGTCGCCGTCGATGCCGACGCCCCACAGGCGCTGGTCATCGACCTGCAGCTCGATGTAGGCGGCTGCCTGCGCGTCTCCGCCGGTGGAGAGGGTGTGCTCGACGTAGTCGTAAAGCGAGATGTCGAAGCCGCGTTCGCGCAGCACCTCGATGAACGCCGCGATCGGGCCGTTGCCGGCACCCGACGTCTCCACACGCTCATCGCCATCGCGCAGCACCACATCGAGCGCGACCTCGCCGGTCATGTCACTGCGTGTCTGCGTGGCGAGCAGCTCGAAACGGCCCCACTTGGCGTCGGCGGTGTCGGCCGGCAGGTACTCGTCGTTGAAGATCGCCCAGATCTGGTCGCTGGTGACCTCGCCGCCCTCGGCATCCGTCTTGGCCTGCACGACACCCGAGAACTCGATCTGCAGCTTGCGGGGCAGGTCCAGCGCGTGGTCGCTCTTGAGCAGGTAGGCCACGCCACCCTTGCCCGACTGGGAGTTGACGCGGATGACAGCCTCGTAGGAGCGCCCGAGGTCCTTCGGGTCGATGGGCAGGTACGGCACGGCCCATTCGATGTCGTCGACCGAGACGCCCTGGGCGGCAGCCGTGGCGGCCATCGCCTCGAAGCCCTTCTTGATCGCGTCCTGGTGCGAACCGCTGAAAGCCGTGAAGACCAGGTCGCCGGCCCATGGGCTGCGCTCCGGCACGGGCAGCTGGTTGCAGTACTCGACCGTGCGCTTGACCTGGTCGATGTCGCTGAAGTCGATCTGCGGGTCGATGCCCTGCGTGAACAGGTTGACACCCAGCGCCACGAGGTCGACATTGCCGGTGCGCTCGCCGTTGCCGAACAGGCAGCCCTCGATGCGGTCGGCACCGGCCATGTAGCCGAGCTCCGCGGCGGCGATCGCGGTACCGCGGTCGTTGTGCGGATGCAGCGAGAGGATGACGTTCTCGCGGTGCGCGAGGTGGCGGTTCATCCACTCGATCGAGTCGGCATACACGTTCGGGGTGGCCATCTCGACGGTGGCGGGCAGGTTGATGATGACCTTGCGCGACGGCGTGGGTTCGAGAACGTCGAGCACGGCGTTGCACACCTCGACCGCGTACTCGAGCTCCGTGCCGGTGTAGCTCTCGGGCGAGTACTCGTAGTACACCTCGGTGTCGGGCACCGTCTTCTCATACTGACGGCACAGGCGAGCACCCTCGAGGGCGATCTGCTTCACACCCTCACGATCTGAGCGGAACACGACCTCGCGCTGCAGCACGCTCGTCGAGTTGTAGAAGTGCACGATGGCCTGCTTCGCGCCGGCGATCGCCTCGTAGGTGCGAGCGATGAGGTGCTCTCGCGCCTGGGTCAGCACCTGGATGGTCACATCCTCGGGGATGAGGCCCTCTTCGATGAGCTGGCGCACGAAGTCGAAGTCGGTCTGGCTGGCCGAGGGGAAACCGACCTCGATCTCCTTGTAGCCCATGCTCACCAGCAGCTCGAACATGACGCGCTTGCGTTCGGGGGACATCGGGTCGATGAGGGCCTGGTTGCCGTCGCGCAGGTCGACCGCGCACCAGCGCGGCGCTTCGGTGATGCGCTTGTCGGGCCAGCTGCGGTCGGGAAGATCGACGCGGATCTGCTCGTGGTACGGGCGGTACTTGTGGACCGGCATCGACGAGGGACGCTGATTGTTCTGCATGTCGGGGCTTCTTCTCTTGAATCAGAAAGTGTCAGGCCAACACAAGCGCCGCGACGAGGTAG
Organism: Microbacterium istanbulense; assembly: GCF_037204145.1. Taxonomy (NCBI): domain Bacteria; kingdom Bacillati; phylum Actinomycetota; class Actinomycetes; order Micrococcales; family Microbacteriaceae; genus Microbacterium; species Microbacterium istanbulense. The sequence goes on along the minus strand of NZ_JBBDGN010000014.1, from coordinate 69,738 downwards.
GCCCGGGAATCAGGCCTCGTCGCGGCAACTAAGAAGAAGCAGACCGCCGATAGGCATGCGTTGATCGTAACAGCATCGGATGCCCCGCCGCACACACCCGCCTGAGACGATCGCGTGAGCGGCGACACTGAACGGTATGGATACCTCGCGTCTTGCCAGAGCGGCCCTCTTCACGGTGGCCACATGCACCATCGGCATCCTCGCCCTCGCGGGCTGCACGAGCAGCGCCGGCTCCCCCGCGCCCACCACGACCGCCGTTCGCGATGGGAAGACGCTCGGCGCGGCGGTGCCGGCGCCACCGATGGGTGAGGTCGTGGGCACGGGAACCGTGATGGATGTCGACGGAGCGGTCGAGTTCTGCATGGGCGCGGTGGCCGAGTCGTACCCACCGCAGTGCAACGGCATCCCCGTTGTGGGGTGGAGCTGGGAGGGCGTCGAGGGGAACGAGACGAGCGGCTCCACCCGCTGGGGCGCCTATGCGCTCATCGGCATCTACGACGGCGAGACGTTCACGCCCACGCAGGATCCGATGATGCTCGCGCTGTACGACCCCATGGCGCCGGAGACACCGGTCGATCAGGGGCCGGGCGACTCCGATGAGGCGACGCTGATCGAGATCCAGGACCAACTGCCCGGCCTTCTCGGCGACGACGGTTCGCAGTACCTGAGTTCGATGCCGGTCGAAGGCCGTCTCATCGTCGACGTCGTGTGGGACGACGGCACCCTCCAGCAGGCCGCCGACGACGACTACGGCACGGATGTCGTGGTGATCCGTTCCGCGCTGCGTCTTGTCGAGGGCTGAACGAGCTCGATCAGGGCAGCAGCGCGATCTTGCCGCCGGGGTGCCCGGTGGCGAGGACGCGCGTGGCTTCCCGCGCTTGCGCCAGTGGAAACGTGCCCGCCATTGGGACGACGAGTCGCCCGGCGCCCGCGAGGGCGACGAGTTCACCCCGCACGGCATCGCGGAATCGGGCGCTGTGCGGCAGTGATCCGGCGATCGCCACGAAGCCCTCGGCACGCGCGCGCCCGGCACCGACGATCGTGACGATGCGGCGGCGTTCGGACACGAGCTCGAGTGACACTTCCACGGCCTCGTCGGTTCCGACGGCATCCAGCGCGGCCGCAATCGGCGCGCCATCGGCCGCGAGCCGCACGCGGTCGGCCAGCCCCGCACCGTAGGCAACCGGGACCCCGCCGAACCTGCGCACCTCCTCCGCGCGCGCGGGCGAGCAGGTGCCGATCACGCGGATGCCGCGCAGCCCCGCCTGCTGCAGCACGCTGACCCCCACGGCCCCTGACGCGCCGTGCAACAGGATCGTCTCACCCGGCGCCGCGGCGGTCACCGCGAGCATCTCGGCGGCGGTGGTGCCCGCGAGCAGCAGGTTCGCCGCCTCAGCGAAGGGCAGACTCGCCGGCTTGTGCAGCACGTCGGCGGCGGGCACCGTCAGCGCGGTCGAATACCCGCCGCGCACGCGGAAGGCGAGCACCTCATCCCCGACGGTCAGCTGCGTCCCGGTCGCCGAGACAGCCGCGTTGCCAGTCGCCGAGATCGTACCGGCGACTTCATAACCGATCGGCACGGGCAGCTGCACTCCGTCGCGCGGGGCGGCGACGTGCTTCGCATCCGCCGGGTTCACCCCTGCGGCGTGGACCGCGATCGTGACCTCGTCGCTCCGGGGCGCCGGCGGCTCGTACTCCTCGAAGGTCCACGCCGCGGGACTACCCCATGCCGTCGCGACCCACCGCATCGCCATACTCAGAAACCGAGGCGACCGAGCTGCTTGGGGTCACGCTGCCATTCCTTGGCGACCTTGACGTGCAGTTTCAGGAACACGCGGGTACCCAGCAGCTCTTCAATGCCGCCACGCGCCCTGGCGCCGACGTCGCGGAGCCGAGAGCCCTTGTGGCCGATGATGATGGCCTTCTGGCTGTCGCGTTCGACCACGATCGAGGCATAGACATCGGTGAGGTCGCCCTCCTCACGCGGCTCGACATCGTCGACGACCACGGCGATCGAGTGCGGAAGCTCGTCACGGACACCCTCGAGTGCCGCCTCGCGGATGATCTCCGCGATCCGGTCATCCTCAGACTCATCGGTGACCACGCCTTCGTCGTACAGCGGCGGGCCCTCGGGCATCAGCTGCAGCATCTCGTCGGCAAGCACGTCCAACTGCTCACGCGTGAGCGCCGAAAGCGGGATGACGGCGGCCCAGTCCTCCCGCAGTGAGTCGACCTCCATCAGTCGCTCCATGATCGCGTCCTTGTCGGCGGCATCCGTCTTGGTGACGATGGCGACCTTCTTGGCGCGCGGGTAACCGTCCAGCGACGCGGCGATGCGGCGGTCTCCCGGACCAACCTTCTCGGTGGCGGGCACGCAGAAGCCGATCACGTCGACATCGCCCAGCACCTGCTCCACGAGGTCGTTGAGGCGCTCGCCCAGCAGCGTGCGGGGCTTGTGGATGCCAGGGGTGTCGACGATCACGAGCTGGCCATCCGGCCGGTTGAGGATGCCGCGGATCGCCCGCCGAGTGGTCTGCGGCTTCTCGCTGGTGATCGCGATCTTCTCCCCCACCAGTGCGTTCGTGAGCGTCGACTTGCCGACGTTCGGCCGCCCGACGAAGGTCACGAAGCCGCTGCGCATCTTCTCAGTCATCCCGCTCATCCTCTTCTTCATCGGTTTCCACGGGCTCTGGCGCCCGCTCCACGAACACCGTTGCAATGCCCCGGCCACGCCCGCGAGAGGCACCGCCGGTGAGCACCAGGCCATCGATCGTCGCGGTCACACCGGGCTGGGGCACCTGTCCGAGTGCCTTGCCGAGCAGACCGCCGATCGAGTCGACATCCTCGTCTTCGAGTTCCAGGCCGAACAGATCACCCACGTCTTCGAGCGACAGCCGCGAACTCACCCGGTAGTGCCCGGCCGAAAGCTCCACGACTTCGGCGGGACCGCGATCGTACTCGTCGGAGATCTCCCCGACGAGTTCTTCGATCAGATCCTCCAGGGTCACCAGGCCCGAGATGCCGCCGTGCTCGTCGATGACAATGCACACGTGCACAGCGTCGCGCTTCATCTGCTGCAACAGCGTCTCAGCCCGCATGGACTCCGGAACGAACGTCGCCGGGCGTGCGATCGGTCGCACCGGCGCACCACGCCACGCGCTCTCGTCGCGGTAGGCGAACTGCACCAGGTCCTTCAGGTAAAGCACACCGACGACGTCGTCCGCTTCATCGTCGACCACCGGCATGCGGGAGACACCGCTGCGTAGGAACAGGGCCATGGCGTCGGTCGTGTTCGCGGTGGCATCCACCGTCACCATCTCGGTGCGCGGCACCATCACCGCGCGCACGAACTGGTCGGTGAAGTCGAAAACCGAGTGGATCAGATCACGGTCGTCCTCTTCGATGAGGTCGTTGGATGCGGCCTCATCGACCATGCTCAGCAGCTGCTCTTCCGAGGTGAAGCTGCTGCGTCCGCCCCGCGGCGTGACCCGGCGGCCGGCCGTGACCAACGCCTGCGCGAGCGGGCCGAGCAGGATCCGCACGCCGCGGATCACGGGCGCCCAGAAGCGGAGCAGTCCGTCGGCGTGCAGGCGTCCGTACGATCGCGGACTAGCCCCGACCAGCACGAACGTGATGCCGGTCATGAGCACCGCGGCGGCGAGCATCGTCCACCAGATGTTGGGCAGCAACAGGCTGAGCGCCACGGTGACGAGCACGGCGGCTGTCGTCTCGGAGACGACACGCATGAACGCAACCGCGTTGACGTGCGAATCGGGGTCATCGGCGATGCGCTCAAGGGCCTGCGCATTGCGCCCCTCCGAGGCAAGCACCAGCAGGTCGCTGCGCGAACGGACCGCGAAGGCCGCGTCCACAGCGGCCATCAGGCCGCCGAAGGCGACGAGCAGCACGGCCGCCGCAAACAGGAAGACTGCGGTCATCGGTGACGCTCTGCGGCGGCGAACGCCACGATGAGCTCGCGCTGCAGGCCGAACATCTCGCGCTCGTCATCCGGCTCGGCGTGGTCGAAGCCCAGCAGGTGCAGCAGGCCGTGCGTCGTCAGGAGCACGAGCTCGTCTGTCAGCGACTGTCCGGCCGCCTGCGCCTGGGCATCGGCGACCTGGGGGCAGAGCACGATGTCGCCGAGCAGCCCCGGGGGCGTCGGGCGATCGGCGGTGCCGGGCCGCAGCTCATCCATCGGGAAGCTCAGCACATCGGTGGGCCCAGGCTCGTCCATCCACTGCACGTGCAGCGACTCCATCGCGCCCTCGTCGACCAGCACGATGGCCACCTCGGCGTCGGGGCTGACGTGCAGCTGGGCGAGGTTGAAGGCAGTGAGCCGCTGCAGCACCGTCTCATCGACCTCGATGCCCGACTCGTTGTTGATCTCGATCATGACAGTCCTCGCTTCGGCTTTCGGTCGCGCAGGCCCGCACGACGGTCGGCGCGGTTCGCGAACTCATGCGCCTGCTGACGTTCGTGACGGGCGGCGGTGCGCTGCTCGTCGTATTCGCTGTAGGCATCCACAATGCGCCCCACGAGTGAATGACGCACGACGTCATCACTGGTCAGACGCGAGAAGTGGATGTCGTCGATGTCGTTGAGCACGCGGGTGACCAGTCGCAGACCGGATGACCCCTGCGGCAGGTCAACCTGCGTGATGTCACCGGTCACAACCATCTTCGTGCCGAAGCCGAGACGGGTGAGGAACATCTTCATCTGCTCGGGGGTGGTGTTCTGCGCCTCATCGAGCACGACGAACGAGTCGTTCAACGTGCGCCCGCGCATGTAGGCCAGCGGGGCGACCTCGATCGTGCCTGCGGCCATCAGGCGCGGCACGATCTCGGGGTCCATCATCTCGTTGAGTGCGTCGTAGAGCGGACGCAGGTACGGGTCGATCTTGTCGGTGAGGGTGCCCGGCAGGAATCCCAGGCGCTCCCCTGCTTCGACCGCGGGGCGGGTGAGGATGATGCGGTTGACCTCTTTGCGCTGCAGGGCCTGCACGGCCTTCGCCATCGCGAGGTAGGTCTTGCCCGTGCCGGCGGGGCCGATGCCGAACACGATCGTGTTCTCCTCGATCGCGTCGACGTACTCCTTCTGGCCCTGCGTCTTGGGGCGAATGACCTTGCCGCGGGTGGACAGGATCGCCTCGCCGAGCACCTCGCTGGGGCGCGGGCCTTCGTCGCGGCGCAGCAGGCGGGCGGACGTCTCGACGTCGCTGGGCGCGAGATCATGTCCGGCCGTGGTCATCGCGATCAGCTCATCGACAAGAGCCTTGGCCGCCGCGACATCAGCATCCGCGCCGGTGAGGGTGATCTCGTTACCGCGGACCAGCACCTGCACCTGCGGATGCTGGCGCTCCAGCATCCGGAGCAGGCGGTCCTGCGGGCCGAGCAGCTGCACCATCGCGACGCCGTCGGCGTAGATGCGCTCCGTGCGCTCGTCGTTCTTCGGTTCAGGCACCGACACTCTTCTCATCCAGTCCCCCGGCCAGCACATGGGCGTGCACGTGGAACACGGTCTGTCCGGCATGGGGGCCGGTGTTGAAAACGAGACGGAAGTCGCCATCGGCGTGCTCGCGCGCGACCTTCCCCGCGACCTCGACGATCTCAGCGAGCAATGTGGGGTCACCCGCCGCGAGCTCGACGACATCGCGGTACTGCTCGGTCTTGGGAATCACCAGCAGGTGCACCGGAGCCTGCGGGGCGATGTCACGCAGCACGAAGACCCGATCGGTCTCGGCAAGGATCTCACCAGGGATCTCCCCGGTGCGGATGCGCGTGAAGATCGTGGGTTCGCTCATACCGTCCAGTCTATCGACGGGGCTCTTCCCGGCGCCTCACCAGCGGTCCAGGATGCCGGAGAGCACCGCGATCGCGGCAGGACCTGCGGTCGATGTGCGCAGCACCGTGGCGCCCAGTCGCACCCGCTCGGCGCCGGCCTGCTCGAGCTTCTGCAACTCTTCAGGCGTGATGCCGCCCTCCGGCCCGACGACGAGCAGGATGCTGCGCTCGTCAGGGCGCACGGCACTGAGGCGGGCCTCCGCGGTCGGATCGAGCACGAGCACCCGCTCGGTGGCAGCCCGGGCGACCAGCGCCGCCGTGTTCTGAACGTCTTCCACCGGAGGAACCCAGCTGCGATGGGCCTGTTTTGCGGCCTCCCGGACGATCGTCGCCCAGCGCTCTCGGCCCTTGGCTGCCTTCGCACCCTCCCAGCGCGAGATGCTGCGGGCGGCCTGCCACGGCACGATGCCGTCGATACCGAGTTCGCACGCGGCCTGCACGGCCAGTTCGTCACGGTCTCCCTTGGCCAGCGCCTGAGCGAGCAGCAGCCGCACGACAGGTAGCTCCTGCTCACGGCGGCCCGTGATGCGCACGCGCACCTCGGTGGCCGAGACGTCTTCCGCGACTCCCTCCAGCCACACGCCCTCACCGTCGCCCACGGTCACGCTCTCGCCGACGCGCACGCGACGGACCACAGCGGCGTGCTTGGCCTCCGCCCCGGTGAGGACGACGACGTCACCGACACGCGCGTCGGTGCAGGACGGGGTGAGGAAGTGCAGCGCCATGAGGCTCCGTTCGATCAGTGACTGCGGAAGCGGTCGCGCAGCTTCGAGAACAGTCCCGGCTGGAACTGCGACAGCTTGGGCGCCGGCGCCTTGGTCTTCTTCGCGAAGTCCTCGATGAGCGCGCGCTGGGCGGAGTCGAGTTTGGTCGGTGTGACCACCTGAACGCCCACGCGCAGGTCGCCGCGCTGGCTGCCGCGCAGCGGCGTGATGCCACGGCCGTCGATGGTGAGCACGTCGCCGGACTGCACGCCAGGGCGGATGTCGAGCTCGACCTTGCCATCGAGGCCATCAATCGTCGTGGAGGTGCCGAGGATGGCATCCGTCATCGAGACCTCGAGCGTGGCGAGCAGGTCGTCGCCCTCGCGGCTGTACACCGGGTGCGGCGCGACCGTGACCTCGACGTAGAGGTCACCGTGCGGACCTCCGGCACGACCGATCTCACCCGAACCGGGAAGCTGCAGACGCAGTCCGGTCTCGACACCGGCAGGGATGTCGAGCGACACGGTGCGGCGGGAGCGCACCCGTCCCTGGGCGCCACACGAGACACACGGGTTCGGGATGGTCGTGCCAAAGCCCTCGCATGTACCGCACGGCTGCGAGGTGACGACGTTGCCGAGCAGACTGCGCACCTGACGCTGCACGTGGCCCGAGCCACCGCAGACATCACATGTCACCGGCGAGGTGCCCGGCTGGCAGCAGCTGCCCTGGCACGTCTCGCACAGCACCGCCGTGTCGACCTCGATGTCACGGTGCGTGCCGAAGACCACGTCACCGAGGTCGAGGTTGACGCGCACAAGGGCATCCTGCCCCCGCTCGCGGCGCGACCGCGGACGGGCATTGCGCGCGCCGGACCCCGCACCGAAGAACGTCTCGAAGATGTCGCCGAAGCCGCCGAAGCCCCCGGCGCCGAAGCCACCGTTCGCGTCGCCGCCCATGTCGTAGCGGCGCCGCGAGTCCTCGTCGCTCAGCACGTCATAGGCATGCGTGACGAGCTTGAACTTCTCGGCGGCATCCTCACCCGGGTTCACATCGGGGTGCAACTGGCGCGCCAGTCGTCGGTAAGCCTTCTTGATCTCGTCCTGGGAGGCGTCACGAGACACCCCGAGAACTTCATAGTGGTCCGCCACAGTCACCTTTCTGAGTGTGTGCGTCGCGGGCGCTCAGCGCCCGGAGTCGTCGTCCTCGAGCAGTCTCGAGAGGTAGCGCGCCACCGCACGGGCGGCGGCGAGGTTGGTCGGGTAGTCCATGCGCGTCGGTCCCATCACACCGACGCGGGCTGTGCCACCGGGGGCAGCGTAGTTGCTCGCCACGATCGAGGCTTCGCCCAGACCGAACGGCGCGTTCTCGGTGCCGATGCTCGCGGCGAGTCCATGCTCGTCGGTGACCATCTCGCTCATCAGGCGCAGCAGGGTCACTTGCTCCTCGATGGCCTCGAGAAGCGGATGGATGCTGCCGCGGAAGTCCTGTTCCCTTCGGGCGAGGGTTGCGGCTCCGGCCATCACCAGACGGTCCTGGCGGAACTCGCCGAGCTCTTCGGAGATCACCCCGGCGATCACGTCGAGCGCCGGCTGGGTGCGGGCGCCAGCAGGCTCAACGGGGCCGAGATCGCCGACGCGCTCGCTGGCATCGGCCACGGGGCGCCCAGAGATCACCGCCGACAGCCGCGCACGCAGCACGGCGATGTCTTCTTCGTCGATGTCGATGGGCAGCGGGGCAACGCGCTGCGAGATGCCGCCGGCATCCGTCACCAGGATCACCAGCACCCGATTCGGCGCGAGGGCGACGAGCTCGAGGTGGGTGATCTTGGCGCGGGCGAAGGACGGATACTGCGCGAGAGCCACCTGTCCGGTGAGCTGTGTCAGCACGCGCACTGTGCGGGCCATGAGGTCGTCTAGGTCTGCCGGCGCCACGAGGAACGACTCGATCGCTGCCCGCTGCGCCCCGCTGAGCGGGCGCAATTGCGCCAGGTGGTTGACGAACACGCGGTACCCCTTGTCGGTGGGCACGCGCCCAGACGACGTATGAGGAGCCGTGATGAGGTCTTCGTCCTCGAGCTGGGCCATGTCATTGCGGATGGTGGCCGCGGACACCCCGAAGGCGTGGCGCTCAACGATCGAACGGCTGCCGACCGGCTCATGGGTCTCGACATAGTCCTGCACGATCGCCCGCAGTACCTGCAGCCCGCGTTCCGAGACCATGTCGCTCCCTCCTGTTGGCACTCACACTCGCTGAGTGCCAATTCTACCCGCCGCGAGACCCCGTAGCATGACCGCCATGGGGGAAGAGACAACGGTCGCTCTCTCGGTGGGGACGATCGCCGGGAGCGAGACAGACGGCATCCGGCGTTTTCTCGGCGTGCCCTATGCCGCAGCGCCGTTCGGTGAGAACCGGTTCCGCCCGCCACAGCCGGTGGCGAGCTGGAGCGGCATCCGCCCCGCCGTCGCGTTCGGCCCCACCGCCCCGCAGTCGCCCTACCCCGCACCGATGTCCTCCCTGCTCGGCAGCGTGCAGATCCCGGGCGAAGACATCCTCACCCTGAACGTGTGGGCGCCGGCCGACGCAGAGGCAGCACCGGTGGTCGTTTGGATCCACGGCGGCGCGTTCGAGCGGGGCACGGCGGCGTTGTCGGGGTACGACGGCACGTCCTTCGCGGCCGATGGCATCGTCTATGTCTCGGTGAACTACCGTCTCGGATCCGAAGGCTTCTCCGTGCTGAAGGATGCCCCGCTAAACCTCGGGCTGCGCGATGTCGCCGCCGCACTGCAATGGGTGCACGCCGAGATCGCGGCGTTCGGCGGCGACCCGGGTCGAATCACCCTCATGGGCGAGTCAGCGGGCGGCAGTCTCGTCGCCGCGCTCCTGGCACGCGACGACACCAGGCCCCTCGTCAGCGGGGCGATCATCCAGTCGGCGCCGCTGGAAGCGAAGCCGGCGTCTGTCGCCGGCAAGGTGACCGGTGCCCTGGCGAAGCGCCTGAAAGTCCCCGCGACACGCGAGGGCTTCGCACGCCGCAGGCCCGATGAACTCGTCGAGGCGCGGCGACAGCAATCCGCCGGATCGTCGCCACTCGGACGCACGCCGGGATTCCACCTCGCCCTGGATCCGGATTCACTGCCGCGGTCGCCGCACGAGGTTCTGGCCGAGATCGCGACACCTCTCCTGATCGGTACGAACACCGATGAGTACCGCCTCTGGTTCTCACCGCAGGCTCTCGCCCGCGTCTCCGAGCTGCGTGTGCTGATCGCCCGGCTTGCCCTGCGCATCCGTCACCGTGCAATCAGCGCCTATCGGGCGGCCTGGCCGGCGGCTCTCCCCGGTGAACTGCTCGGCCAGATCGCCACCGACCTGCTGCTGCGCGCCCCCGCATCCCGGCTCGCGCAGCGGCGGCAGGCCCCGACCTACTTCTACGAGTTCATCTGGGAGAGTCCGATCCGCGATCTGCGCGCCGCGCACGCCGTCGAGCTCGGCTTCGTCTTCGATGGCCTGCGCTCAGGGTCGTGGCATTCGCTGGTCGGCGATGAGGCTCCACAACACCTGGCCGATGAGATGCACCAAGCCTGGGTGGCATTCATCCACGAGCGCACGCCCGGCTGGCTCCCCTACCAGCATGGACGCGCCGTCCGCCTGTTCGGCATGCGCTCCGTCACGATCACCCAGCGCCGCACCGCCGCGATGGATCTGCTCCCCGAGCGCTGAGCCGCAGCGGAGCAGGAAAGTGCCGCTCCGCGCGCTCGCGCAGCGGCACTTTCCTGCTCCCGTCGCCCGGGGCGGGGAGTTCTCCACAGCAGGGGCGCCTTCGCGTGCGGGCGAGAGCTGCGAAGCGGCAGGATCTCGGCATGCGCCATCGCATCGCTCTACCCGCCCGACTCGGTGAGACCTTCCACGTGCGCCAGGCTGCCGCGGCCGGCATCAGCCGGGCCGCGCCGATGCTCGTGACCTGCATCGCCCCTTCCACGGAGTGCGGGCGGTCGCGCGCGCGACGAGCTTCGACGAGCACGTGGCCCTGTACCGACCGCGACTGAAACCCGGTCAGCGGTTCGTGGGAATCACCGCAGCGCGGTTGTGGGGTTTGCCCGTCCCCCTCCCCTGGTCACCGGCCGAGCTCCTGGAGCTCGCCGTGCCCTCCACACAAGGCCCGCCTCAGACACAGGGCGTGCATGGACGACGACTGGCACAGGGACGGTCGACGACATGGAAACTGCGCGGTCTCCCGGCGGTCTCACCCGAAGCTGCCTGCTTCAGCACGGCCGCTCTGCTCTCGGCTGATGATGCGGTCGTCATGCTCGACGCGCTGGTCACGACCTCGCTCAACTATCCCGGACTGGCCCCACGACGGCCGCTCAGCACCCTCGCACAGATCACAGAGCAGCTGTCCGTGTGGGGTCGGTTTCCGGGATCGGCCCGAATTCGCGCCGCCTTGCCGCTGGCACGGCTGGGGGTGGAGTCACCCAAGGAGACACAGACGCGACTGGCGATCCGCGCGGCGGGGCTGCCCGAACCCGTGGTGCAGTATGAGGTGCGCGTCGGCGGCATCCTCATCGCGCGTAACGACCTGGCCTACCCGGAGCTGCGCATCGCGATCGAGTACGAAGGCGACGGGCATCGCACCGACCGTACGCAGTGGCGCCGCGACATTCGGCGACAACGCGAGCTCGAAGACCTCGGCTGGATCGTCATCCGCCTCACCGAGCACGACCTTCACGACGGTCTGGCATCCTTCCTTACCCGCATCCGCCGCGCCATCGCCACCCGCACCGCGCACTGACTGGTTAGCGCAGCAGAAAAGCGCCGCTCGCCGGGCGCGCGCAGCGGCACTTTCCTGCTCCCATCGGGCCGCGCGGGGCGCAGGGGGGTAAGACTCAGTCGGTGAGAGCGCGCACGACGGCGTCGGCGAGCAGGCGTCCCCGCAGCGTCAGGCGCAGCTGCCGGTCGCGCAGCGCGGCGGCCGGGTCGACCAGCCCGTCGGCGATGAGCTCGGCGACGCGTTCGCGCCCGCTCTCGGGCACATCAGCGATCGGGATGCCCTCGGCGAGCCGGCTGCGCAGCAGCACGCGCTCGAGCATCGCCGCCTCGGGGTCGGGCTGTTCCCGGCCCGCGGCAGGCGAATCCCCCGCCGCGAGGCGCTGGGCGTAGGCCGCCGGGTGCTTCACGTTCCACCAGCGCAACCCGCCGACGTGGCTGTGCGCGCCAGGACCGAAGCCCCACCAGTCCGAGCCGCGCCAGTAGGCGAGATTGTGCAGCGACCGCTGTTCGGCACCGCGCGCCCAATTGCTCACCTCATACCAGTCGTAGCCGGCCCCGCCCAGGCGCGCATCCGCGAGCTCGTACATGTCGGCCTGCAGGTCGTCATCGGGCATGGGCACCTCACCGCGGCGGATCTGCCTGGCCAGCTTCGTGCCGTCCTCGATGATCAGGGCGTAGGTCGAGATGTGGTCGGGATCGAGGGCCAGGGCGGCATCCAGCGACTGCTCCCAGTCGCCGAGCGACTCCCCCGGCGCTCCGTAGATGAGGTCGACGCTCACGTCGAGCCCTGCCTCGCGGGCGGCCCGCACCGCTGTCGTGACGTTCTCCGGGCGGTGGGTGCGGTCGAGGGCGGCGAGCACATGCGGCACCGCCGACTGCATGCCCACCGACATGCGCGTCACGCCCGCAGCCGCGAGCGTCGCGACGACCTCGGGGGTGACCGTGTCGGGGTTGGCCTCGACGGTGACTTCCGCGCCGTCCTCCAGCCCGAAGGCGGATGCCGCAGCATCCAGCATCCGCGCGAGATCACCCGGCGGCAGCAGCGTCGGCGTGCCCCCACCGAAGAACACGGTGTGCATGGGCCGCAGGCCCCCGGCTTCGGTCAGCACCCGGGCTGCAAGCTCGATCTCGGCGATGAGCGTGCTGGCGTAGTCTTCCTGCCGCGCCCCCCGCAATTCACTCGACGTGTACGTGTTGAAGTCGCAGTAGCCGCAGCGCACTCGACAGAACGGCACGTGCAGGTACGCCGAGAAGGGCACGTCGTGATCGACGCGCACAGACGAAGGCAGGTGTCCGTCGGCCGGAGCCGGGTCACCGAGCGGAAGCGGTCCCGCCATCAGTGCGGGGTGGTGTACATCGGCGAGATCGCACGCAGGTAGCGCGCGAAGAGCTCCCGACGGCGGCGTTTGATCAGCGCGGGGACAGTGCGATACAGCACGGATGCCGGGGCGTCGAACGCCCGCACGGTGAACCACACCTCATCGCTGTCTTCACGCCAGTCCACGTCGAACGCCTCCTCGCCGCTGACGACGGAGCCGCCGACGGTGCCGAGCACGAAACCGATCCGGCGCGGCTCCTCCGTGACCGAGATGACGCGCAGTTCGGCATCCGCGCTCATGCCGGCCACCCGGCCACGTACCTTGAGTGTCATGCCGGGTGCGACGAACGGCGTACCGCCCGCGTCGAATCGCTGCTCGCTCTGCGCCTTGTTCGGCGCGATCGGAGCGCCCTCCGCGTCGAAGCTGACACCGGTGTATCCGGTCGCCGCGGCAGGGCGGACGTCTTCCAGCTCGAGGCCGGCGGCGCGCTGCGCCGTCCACGACAGCAGCGCCTCCCCCGTGGCGCGGAAGCGCTCCTCGCCACTGCCGATCCGCCAGGAGTTCTCGGCAGGGATGCTGTGCTCCGGCGGATACTGCATCAGGTCGGGGGCATGGGTAGCCCCGACCGCGGCGTAATCCACCGTGCCTTCTCGGAATGTCCCGCGACGCATGGTCTCCACCCTAGACGGCGTACCTGAACGCTACTTCTTGTCCTTGCCCTCGACGTCGCCGGACAGTGCGGCGATGAACGCCTCCTGCGGCACCTCGACGCGGCCGACCATCTTCATGCGCTTCTTGCCCTCTTTCTGCTTCTCGAGCAGCTTGCGCTTACGGGTGATGTCACCGCCGTAGCACTTGGCGAGCACGTCCTTGCGGATCGCGCGGATGGTCTCGCGGGCGATGATCCTGGCACCGATCGCGGCCTGGATCGGCACCTCGAACTGCTGGCGCGGGATGAGCTTGCGCAGGCGCTCGGCCATCATCGTGCCGTAGGCGTACGCCTTGTCCCGGTGCACGATCGAGCTGAACGCGTCGACCTTGTCGCCCTGCAGCAGGATGTCGACCTTGACCAGGTCGGACTCCTGCTGGCCGCTGGGCTCGTAGTCGAGGCTCGCGTAGCCCTGCGTCTTCGACTTCAGCTGATCGAAGAAGTCGAACACGATCTCGCCGAGCGGGATGTTGTAGCGCAGCTCGACGCGCTCTTCGCTGAAGTACTCCATGCCGAGCAGCGAACCGCGGCGCGACTGGCACAGTTCCATGACGGTGCCGACGTAGTCCTTCGGCAGCAGGATCGCTGCCTTGACCATCGGCTCGGCGACCGAGGCGACACGCCCGTCGGGGTACTCGCTGGGGTTGGTGACGGTGACCTTCTCGCCGGTGTCGGTGGTGACCTCGTAGATCACGCTCGGCGCGGTGGTGATGAGATCGAGGCCGAACTCCCGCGACAGGCGCTCGGTGATGATCTCGAGGTGCAACAGCCCGAGGAAGCCGGCGCGGAAGCCGAAGCCGAGGGCGACGGAAGTCTCCGGCTCGTACTGCAGCGAGGCATCCGACAGCTTGAGCTTGTCGAGGGCCTCACGCAGCTCGGCGTAGTCGCTGCCGTCGATCGGGTAGATGCCCGAGAAGACCATCGGCTTGGGGTCGGTGTAGCCGGCAAGCGGCTCGGATGCCGGCTTGCGCGCGGTGGTGACCGTGTCACCCACCTTCGACTGGCGCACGTCTTTCACACCGGTGATGAGGTATCCCACCTCACCGACGCCGAGGCCCTTGGTGGGAATCGGCTCCGGGCTCGAGACACCGATCTCGAGAAGCTCGTGGTTGGCGTGCGTCGACATCATCTGGATTCGCTCGCGCGGCTGCAGCTGGCCATCGACCATGCGCACGTAGGTGACGACGCCGCGGTAGGCGTCATAGACAGAGTCGAAGATCATGGCCCGGGCGGGAGCGTCGGCATTGCCGACCGGTGCCGGAATCTGCTCGACGATGCGGTCCAGCAGTTCCTCGACGCCGACGCCGGTCTTGCCCGAGACCCGCAGCACGTCTTCGGGGCGACCGCCGATGAGATCGGCGAGCTCCTTGGCGTACTTCTCGGGCTCCGCCGCCGGCAGATCGATCTTGTTCAGCACCGGGATGATCGTGAGGTCGTTCTCGAGCGCCAGGTACAGGTTGGCCAGCGTCTGGGCCTCGATGCCCTGCGCCGCGTCGACGAGCAGGATCGCACCCTCACAGGCGGCGAGGGAACGAGAGACCTCGTAGGTGAAGTCGACGTGCCCGGGGGTGTCGATCATGTTCAGCGCGAATGTCTCGGCGTTCTTGCCCTCACCGATCGCCCACGGCATGCGCACGGCCTGGCTCTTGATGGTGATACCGCGCTCGCGCTCGATGTCCATCCGGTCGAGGTACTGGGCGCGCATGTCACGCTCAGCGACGACACCGGTGATCTGCAGCATCCGGTCGGCAAGGGTCGACTTGCCGTGATCGATGTGAGCGATGATGCAGAAATTGCGGATCTGCGGGGCCGGAGTCGCGGCAGGCGACAGCGGCGAAAGAGCGCGTGGTGACATGGGGTCCCTGAGCTTGCCGAACGGGTTGTGTCGATTGTACGTTCCGGGCCTGCGAATCCCCGATTCGGAGCGGCCGGTGATAGTCTCCGAAAGTTGCCTGGAGTCCAGTACCCCTGGATCCCGACCCAGCGTTGCGTCGGCAGATCCCGCGCTCAGCTGTAAAGAGAAAGAATCACACCTTGATCAAGTACCTCGTGCGCAGAGCCCTCGGCTGGCTGCTCATGATCGTGGTCGCGACAAACATCACGTACTTCCTCGCGTGGGCCTACCTGGACCCGAAGAGCAACTACGTGGGACGTCGTCCCCCGCTCAGTGAACAGCAGATCGAGAACCTGCTCGCCCCCCGCAACCTCAGCGACTCCGTCCCGCTCTACGAGCGGTGGTGGAACTGGCTCACCGACATCGTCCTGCACTGGAACTGGGGGGTCAGCCCCACGGGCGGCTCGGTCAACGAGCAGATCGCCTACCGCGCCTGGGTCAGCGCCGAGCTGGTGCTCGGAGCGACGATCATCGCCACGGTGATCGGTATCGCGCTCGGTGTGTACACGGCCTCGCGCCAGTACAAGCTGGCCGACCGCATCGTGCAGGGCATCTCGATCATCACGATGAACATCAACATCATCGTGGCGGCGCTGGCGATCGTGATCCTCGCGATCAACTTCAACCAGTGGGTCGGCGAGCGAGTGTTCTACGTCACGGGCTCGTCGAGTGAAGGTGTCACCGGCTTCTTCCCCGTGCTGGTGGATGCGCTGCAACACCTGATCCTGCCGACGATCGCTCTGGTGATCACCGGCTACGCGGGCACGTACTTCCTGCAGCGATCGCTGCTGCTCGACAACATCAAGGCCGACTACGTCCGAACCGCCCGCGCCAAGGGCCTCACCAAGCAGCAGGCCATCCGCAAGCACGCCCTGCGGACCTCGCTGATCCCGGTCGCCACACAGGTGGCGTTCACGATCCCGACCGTCTTCACGGGCGCGATCCTGACCGAGACGATCTTCGCCTGGCAGGGCATGGGTCGTTACTTCCTGACGACCATCAACGGGAACGACGTGCATGGCGTGGTCGCAGTCGCGGCCTTCGGCGCCGTGCTGACCGCCATCGGCGCAATCCTCGCCGACATCGCCGTCGTCGTTCTCGACCCGCGAGTGAGGGTGAGCTGAGCATGAGCACCGAAATGATCGACCCTGTCGTCCAGCCGCCCGTCGGCCCGGACACCACCGCGGAGCGCCTGCCCGGCAAGCGTCTGTCGAAGTGGACTCTCTATTCACGGCGCTTCATGCGCAACAAGCCCGCCGTCGGCGGCATCGTCATCTTCGTCGTGCTGGCACTGGCCTCGATCGTCGTGCCCCTGTTCTCGCCGTACACGCCGACCGACATGGACTTCCTGAACCTCAGCACCGGCCCTTCGGCCGAGCACTGGTTCGGCACCAACGCGTCGGGAAATGACACGTTCACCCAGACCTTCGTCGGTCTGCAGCGGTCACTGATGATCGCCGTCACGGTGTCGGTGGGTGTGACGATCATCTCCGCGATCGTCGGCACCGCCGCCGCCTACTTCGGCGGCTGGACCGAGCGCATCTCGCTGCTGGTGATCCACTTCATGATGGTGGTGCCCAACTTCCTCATCCTGGCGATGATGTCGAACGCGGCCGGTGGTGACTGGCGGGTGATCGCCCTGGTGATGATCTTCGTCGTCGGCTGGTTCTTCCCGGCCCGTGTCATCTGGACGATGGCCCTCTCGCTGCGCGAGCGCGAGTACGTGTCGGCCGCGCGCTACATGGGCGTGCCGGGCATGAAGATCGTGCTGCGCCACCTGCTGCCCAACATCGGCTCGCTGCTCGTCATCAACTTCACCCTCGGCGTTGTGGGCGCAGTGATGACCGAGACCGGCCTGTCGTTCATCGGTTTCGGTGTGAAGATCCCGGATGTCTCGCTCGGCTCGCTCATCGGCGAGGGATCGGCGAGTGTCACCAGTGCCCCGTGGCTGTTCTACTTCCCTGCCCTGGCGCTGACCCTGCTGACCGTCTCGATGGCTCTTGTGGCCGACGGTCTGCGTGACGCGCTCGATCCCACTTCGTCGGCAGGAGGCCGCGCATGAGCACCGTACTGTCCGTTCGCGACCTCAAGGTCAGTTTCCCCTCAGAGGCAGGACGAGTGGATGCCGTGCGCGGCGTCTCGTTCGACCTCGAGGCCGGCAAGACCCTCGGCATCGTGGGTGAGTCCGGCTCCGGCAAATCGGTCACCTCGCTGGCGATCATGGGCCTGCTCGACGACAACGCCAAGATCACCGGGTCGATCGTGTTCGACGGCGAGGAGCTGCTGGGCAAGTCCGACAAGCAGATGTCGGTGATCCGCGGTAACGGCATGGCGATGGTCTTCCAGGACCCGCTCACCTCGCTCACGCCGGTGTTCACGATCGGTGATCAGCTGATCGAGGCGCTGACCGCCCACCGCAACCTGTCCAAGCAGGATGCCTGGGATCGCTCGCTCGAGCTGCTCCGTCTGGTCGGCATCACCAACCCCGAGAAGCGGATGAAGTCATTCCCGCACGAGTTCTCGGGCGGCATGCGCCAGCGTGTGGTGATCGCCATCGCGATGGCGAACAACCCCAAGCTCATCATCTGCGATGAGCCGACGACCGCACTCGACGTGACCATCCAGGCGCAGATCCTCGACCTCATCGAGAAGGCGCAGGATGAAACCGGCGCCGCCGTCATCATGATCACGCACGACATGGGTGTGGTCGCTCGTACCGCCGACGACGTGATGGTCATGTATGCAGGCAAGCCCGTCGAGCACGCCCCGGCGCACGAGCTGTTCCACCGCACGCGGATGCCGTACTCGATCGGCCTCCTGGGCGCGATCCCCCGTGTGGACAAGACCGAGAAGGAGCCGCTGACCCCGATCAAGGGAAACCCACCGCTGCTGATCGATCTGCCCGATGCCTGCCCGTTCGCGTCGCGCTGCCCGATCGCGGTGGACGCCTGCCGCACGCGCGAGCCCGACCTCGTGTCGGTTGCCACGGGCAGCGGAGAGCCGCACCTGGCGGCGTGCATCCGTGCCGATGAGATCGCCGACGGCGGGCTGATCGGTGGCCTGCCCGTCTACCCCGTCAAGGCTGTTCCCGAGAGCACCCTCACGCGCACCCCGCGTGAAGAGCGTCCGGTCACCCTCGACGTGCGCAACCTCACCAAGACCTTCCCCCTGCTCAAGGGTGCGCTGTTCAAGCGCAAGGTCGGCGAGGTGCACGCCGTCAAGGGCGTCACCTTCGACGTGCGCGAGGGCGAGACCATGGCGATCGTCGGTGAGTCCGGCAGTGGCAAGTCGACGACCTTGCTGCAGATCATGGACTTCGCGAAGCAGGAGGACGGCGACATCATCATCGCCGGCACCAGCGTCAACGACATCCACAGCCACAAGGTCGAACGCGAGCTGCGTCGCGACATCCAGATCGTCTTCCAGGACCCTATGGGAGCCCTGGACCCGCGTATGACGGTCGCGGACATCATCGCGGAGCCGCTGTCGGCGATCGGCACGCCGAAGGACGAGGCGATGCTCCGGGTCGAAGAGCTGATGGATCTCGTGGGTCTGAACCCCGCCCACCGCGACCGGTTCCCCGGCGCGTTCTCGGGTGGTCAGCGTCAGCGCATCGGCATCGCTCGCGCGCTGTCGACCAACCCGAAGATCGTCGTGCTCGATGAGCCGGTGTCGGCGCTGGACGTGTCGATCCAGGCTGGTGTCATCAACCTGCTCGATGAGCTGAAGGTGAAGCTCGGCCTGTCGTACCTATTCGTCGCGCACGACCTCTCGGTGGTGCGTCACATCGCCGACCGCGTGGCCGTGATGTACCTCGGCGAGTTCGTCGAGCACGGCGATGTCGATGAGGTGTTCGAGAACCCGCAGCATCCCTACACGCAGGCACTGCTCTCGGCCATCCCGGTTCCTGACCCCGACATCGAGCGCACGCGTCAGCGCGTCGTGTTCGATCCGGAGACGATGTCGACCAAGCCAGCCACCGTCTGATCAGCGAGCGCTTTCCGGCGCACCGTCCTCCGAATGGGGGACGGTGCGCCGCTGTGCTTTTTCGGCCCGGATCACTGTCCGATAACGGTTAGTCACGATTCACCCACATCCCCTCATTCGGGCTGAATCGCGAACTATCCTCCCCTTATGACACGCCGAAAGGCGCGAAAGGAGCACCATGAAGCAGCAGAAGCTGATGGGGGCGATCGCATTCAGCGGCGCCCTCGCACTCGTTCTCGGTGGGTGTGCAGCCAACACCGGCACCGACGGTGAAGGCAACGGTGACGGCGACGCGGCCGCCACCGAGATGGCGGACTACAACCCCCAGCCCCGCGAGAACCTCCAGGAGGGTGGCGAGGCCCACTTCCCGATCAACGAGATCCCCGAGCAGCTGAACGCCTTCAACGGCGACGGCAGCGCGGACACGGCACGCATCGCTGCGTGGTACATGCCCCAGATCCTGCTGCAGGAGCCGGACGGCACCCCGTACAAGCACGACGCGTACCTCGACGAGTGGAAGATCGACACGGTCGACGGCAACACCCAGATCACGTTCACCTTCACGGATGACGCGCACTGGAACGACGGCACCGACATGGACTGGACCGCCATCGAGGCGACCTGGAAGGCCAACCGCTCGATCGACGAGGGCTTCAACCCGAACGCGACCGACGGTTACAAGCAGATCAAGTCGGTCGAGCAGGGCGACACCGCCAAGACGGCGATCGTCACCTTCGACGGCGAGTTCGCCTGGCCCGAGATGCCGTTCCTCACCGGAATCATCCACCCGGCCCTGGCTGACCCGACCAAGTTCAACGAGGCCATGATCGACGACCCGCACCCCGAGTGGGGCGCCGGCCCGTACACGATCGACGAGTTCGACGCGAACAAGGACTACGTCTCGTTCAAGCCGAACACCGAGTGGTGGGGCGACAAGCCGCTGCTCGACAAGGTGACCTTCACCGGTATGGACGCCCAGGCCTCGATCAACGCCTTCAAGAACGGCGAGATCGACATGGTCGGCACCGGCACCAAGGACCGCCTGGCTCAGGTTGCCGACATGGAAGACGTCGTCACCTACCGCTCGACGCAGACCGCCAACACGCTGCTCGAGGTCGACGCCACGAAGCCGCAGTTCGAGGACGTCAAGGTCCGCGAGGCGTTCTTCAAGGCCATCGACATCGACCAGCAGAAGCAGATCGCATGGAACGGCCTCGACTACACCGAGGAGCCCGCCGGTTCGCTGACGCTCTTCTCGTTCCAGCCTGGCTACTCCAACGCGCTCGAAGAGGCCGGTTGGAAGTACGACGTCGAGGGCGCCAAGGCGCTGCTCGAAGAGGCCGGCTGGGTCGAGGGTGAAGACGGTATCCGCGAGAAGGACGGCGTCCGTCTCGAGGCGACCTACCCGATCTTCAGCGACGACCCGACGCAGAAGGCGCTCGCGACCGCGCTGCAGCAGCAGCAGAAGGCCATCGGCCTCGACCTCAAGGTCGATGTCCGTCCGGCCGCCAAGTTCGCCGAGGACTACACCTCGAAGAACTGGGATGTCGCAGGTCTCCGCTTCACCTCGTCCGACCCGTTCGGTGCCGCCTGGTTCTGCCAGCTGTACTGCATGGACATGGGCCTGAACCTCTCGGGTGTCCAGACGCCTGAGATGGACGAGCGCATCAAGACCGAGGTCGAGTCGCTCCCGACCGCCGAGGAGCAGACGGCTGCAGCCATGAAGCTCGAGGCCGAGATCTTCCAGGACTGGGGCATCATCCCGCTCTACAACGGTCCGTCGATCTCGACCGTCAAGAAGGGTCTGGCCAACCTGACCCCCGAGCCCTACGTGGGTCTTGACGGATTCGGCGTCCAGCCGGTCGAGAACACGGGCTGGGAGAAGTAAGCAGCTCGCTGTCGAAGCGGGGTCGGTGGTTCGCCACCGGCCCCGCTTTCTCGTGTTCTGCCTATGATGTTGGCGTGAACGCTCAGGTCGTCCTCGTGCACGGCATCCGCACCTCCGCCACCATGTGGCGCTCGCAGGTCGCGTGGCTTGAGGAGCACGGCGTGCCGGTGACCGCCGTCGACCTCCCCGGCCATGGCAGCCGCATGGCCGAGGAGTTCACCCTTGACGGCGCCCTGCAGACGATCGACGAGGCGGTACGGAAGGCCGCGGCGCGCGGTCCCGTGCTGCTGGTGGGTCACTCGATGGGTGGCCTGGTGTCGCTGGCATACACGGGAGCCGCCGAGCGCCCACCGGTGGCTGCGCTGATCGCCGCCTCGTGCACTGCGCTCCCCCGCGGTGCCGCCCTCGCGGCATACCGCTTTCTCGCCGGCACAGTGGACCGGCTGCCCGATCGCGGCCTGTGGATCGCCGAGCAGATCCTCACCGCGACCATCCCCGAAGAGACGAGGGGCGACTTCTCCGCGGGCGGCTACGCGCTCGATGCGCAGGATGTCGCGCTGCGCAGTCTCTCGGCGCTGGATCTGGCCACGGCCGTCGCGCACATCGACATTCGCCTGTGGTTCGTGAACGGCCAGTATGACCAGCTGCGCACCCATGAGGCGCTGTTTCGCAAGCTCGCTCCGCATGCCGAACTGATTGTCGTGCCGCGCACCTCGCATCTGGTGACGGCGATGCGCCCCCAGGTCTTCAACGCCATCCTCAAGTTGGCTCTGGCCACGATGGAACAAGACGCTGCTCAGGCGGGGTGACGCGGCGGGGCTCGTTTCGCGTGTTCTGCCCTGCTGCTGGTAGGCTTGGTTCTTGGCTTGCGTGTGGGTTTGTCCCTCACGACCGCCGTACGGCGCCCCTCTACCGCCGGCGGCATCCGAATATCATCCAGACAGAAAGTGTCCACACGTGGCAAACATCAAGTCGCAGATCAAGCGCAACAAGACCAACCTGAAGGCTCAGGAGCGCAACAAGGCCGTCAAGAGTGAGCTCAAGACGCTCGTCCGCAAGACCCGTGAGGCCGTCGTCGCCGGCGACAAGGAGGCCGCTGAGGCCGCCCTGACCGCCGCTTCGGTCAAGCTCGACAAGGCCGTCAGCAAGGGTGTGCTGCACAAGAACCAGGCGAAGAACCGCAAGTCGGCCATCGCTTCGCAGGTCGCCGGCCTCTGAGCCACTGACCTTCGCGAAAGGCCCGTCTCCCCTGGAGGCGGGCCTTCGTCGTCCCTGGGGGCAGTGGCTACACTCCCTGCATGGGCTGGTGGACAGATCGGATGCTGCCGGGCGCGATCGACAGGCAGCTCTCGCCTACTCCCCCGGCCCCCGCTTCAACCGGCCGTTCACGTACACGTATCGCGGGGTGGCATCGCTTCCGGCGTGAGAGTCAGCGCCCGGGCTCGGTGCCGAACGGCGCGCGGGTGGCGATCACGGTGACCATGCGCTCGAGCGCGAAGATCGGGTCGCGGGCCGCACCCTTGACCTCGGCGTCGGCGCGGGCCGTGGCCTGGATCGCGAGTCCAAGGGAGCGCTCGTTCCACCCCTGCAGGTCACGGCGGGCGCGATCGACCTGCCAGTCCTTCATACCGAGGCGCTGGGCAAGCTGGCGGCTGGGTTCACGGTTACCCGCGACCCGAGCCATTCCCCGCAGCTTCATTGCGAACGCGGCGACCATCGGCACCGGGTCGGCGCCGGAGGCAAGGGCGTGACGCAGGGCAATGAGCGCCTCGCCGTAGCGACCGGCGATCGCGGTGTCGGCTACGACGAAGGCCGAGACCTCCACCCGCCCTCCGTAGTAGCGGGTGATGACCTCGTCAGTGATGTCGCCGTCCACGTCGCCGATGAGCTGCTGGCAGGCTGCGGCCAGTTCGGTGACATCGTCGGCGAACGCCGAGACCAGCGCGCGCAGCGCGGTCGGAACGATGCGCTTCTTCGCCGCCTTGAACTCGCCGGCGGCGAAGTCGACCCGGTCGCTGTCACGTTTGATGGCCGCGGCGGGGATCTCGATGCCGTCACCGGTGCCGGCGCGGATCGCGTCGAGCAGCTTCTTGCCGCGCACGCTGGCGCCCGTGTGGCGCAGGATGACCGTGGCTCCCTCCTGCGGGTGCTCGATGTAACTCAGCGCTTCTTGCAGGAAGGCATCCGTGCACTTCTCGACGCCAGCGACCCGCACGAGCCGCGGTTCGCCGAACAACGACGGCGAGGTGAGGGCGAGCAGTGTGCCGGCGGCATAGTCGTCGGCACGGACGTCGCTGACCTCGAGCGCGGGGTCTTCTGCACGCAGGTAGTCGCGCACCCCGGCGATCGCGCGCTCGGCGAGGACTTCTTCGGGGCCGGACACCAGCACGATGGGCGCCGGACGCGGTTCACGCCAAGAGACCTGGGGAATCTTGGGCCCCTTCGCGGCGGAACTGCGAGCGGGGGGACGAGCGGCCATGACACCAGCCTATCCGGGGTCACCGACGTCGCTTCCCGACGACGACCGGTGGCCGCAGCTCACTCGGGCATCCGCTCGCTCCAGACCGCGAGCTGCCCATCGCGCATGCTGAGCAGGATGCGCCCGCGCTGGTCCGTGCGCAGCACGTGGGAGCCCGCGGTCTCGAGCAGAGCGAGGGTCTCGGCGCGCGGATGCCCGTAGTCGTTGTCTGCTCCGACGCCGATCACCGCCGCCTCCGCGCCGAGCAACTCGTACAGTCCGGCGTCCTGATCCCCACTGCCGTGATGCGAGACCTTTACGACATCGAAGTCTCCCAGCAGGCTGCCGTCGCGCACCAGTTGACGCTGCGGCTCGGCCGCGAGATCACCAAGGAACAGCGACCGCGGCACGCCGCCGCCAGAGATGTCGAGCACGACACTCGCATCGTTTCCGGCCGGATAGACGCGGTCGTCTGCTCGCGGCCAGAGCACGCGCCAGTTCGCCCCGCCCAGGGTGCCCTGCATGCCGCGCGAGGCTTGTATGAGCCGGGCGCCGCCGTCGGCGAGCATCTCCAGCAGGCGCTCTTCGTCCCCCTCGCTGACCGGGCCGTGCAGCACCGTCTCTGCCCGCCCTCGCACCGCGTCCACCCCACCGACGTGGTCAAGGTCGAAGTGCGTGAGCACGAGCAGATCGATGTGGTCGATGCCCAGCGCGCGCAGGCAGGCGTCGAGCAGCCCGGGGTCCGGCCCGGTGTCGATCAACGCCACAGCGCCCTCAGATCTCACGACCATCGCGTCTCCCTGGCCGATGTCGCACGCGGCGATGCTCCAGCCCTCCGGGCTCCCCGCGGCCGCGAGCGGCCCAGTGAGCAGCATCCGCGCTCCCTCGAGCCCCACCGTGACGACCAGCACGGCGACCGCCGCACGCCGCAGCGCCCGCGACGGCGGCCTGACCAGCACAATCCCGACGGCCGCGCTGAGCAGGCCGACCACGGCCGCGCTCAGCAGACCCGCCGTCACCGGCAGCACTGCCCCAGGCAGCGCGGCGGACACCTCGGCCACCGACGCGATCCACGCCGACGGCAGCCAGGCCGCTGCCGCGAGCAGATCGGCCAGAGGCGGGATCGGAGCCGAGAGGCAGGCGAGCAGTCCGATCACGGTCGCCAACGGCGCGGCCGGCGCCGCCAACAGGTTCGCGGCCACCGAGACGAGGGACTGCTGCTCCGAGAACAGCGCGACGATCGGCCCGCAGACGAGTTGCGCGGCCAGCGGCACCGAGATCGCCAGCGACAGCGCCGCCGGCATCCACCGGGTCATGCCGCGCATCAGCGGTCGGGCAAGCAGCAGCAGAGCGCCCGTCGCGGCCGCGCTGAGCGCGAATCCCGGGGTCGCCGCCAGCCAGGGGTCGATCACCAGGATGCCGGTGACCGCGAGCGACAGCATGGCCAGACCCGCGCTGGGGCGCCCGAGAAGGATCGTGAGCATGGCCAGCGCGGCCATGACCGATGCCCGGATCACGCTGGGCTCCGGCGTCACCAGGACGACGAACGCGGCGAGGGCCACGAGCGCCACAGTCACACGCAGCCACCGCGGGCCTCCGCAGAGGGACACGACCCAGAACACGGCCGCCACGACGATGGCACAGTTCGCGCCGCTCACAGCGGTGAGGTGGCTGAGCCCGGAGGCGAGCATGGCGGCATCCAGTTCGGCGGTGACGGCCGTCGTGTCACCGACGGCGAGCCCGGGAAGCAGACCGGCGCCGGGCCCCGGAAGCCGCGTTGCTCGCTGCACGAAGCCGGCACGTACGTCGGCCGCGAGAGCGAAGACGCCGCTGGCGGGGCGCTCCACCTCAGCTCGGGTTCCGAAGATCACCAGAGCGGCACGCTCCCCCGCATCCGTCGCCTTCGCCTGCCCGGACAGCCGGAGCGTCGCTCCGAGATCGACTCCATCCATCTCGTCGACCCCGATCCGGACAGGAACAGTCGTCGCGCGGGGCGAGCCGGGTGCCCCGAGACTGAGCGTCTGCGCGTCCGCCCACAGACGCCCGTCGTCGCCGCGCACCGCTGACGACGTGACCTGAACGACGGTCTCCACGGCGCGCCCATCCCACCGGGCGGCCTCCGTTCGCGCTGGCCCTGCCGCGACGACCGACCACGACACCGCCGCGCAGGCGAGGAGCACCAGCACCGCCACACCGCGCTGTCGCGCGAAAACCCCGACGCCCAGCGCGCCAGCTATGCACAGTGCCAACATCCCTCCGGCGAACTCTGGGGCGAAGACCGCGAGCAGCGCTGCGCCCCAAACCAAGGCCGCCAGGACCGCGCCGCGCGGGTCTTTCATACCCGCACCTGCTCGCGCAGACCCTCCATGAGCTTTTCGCCGATACCCGGCACCGCGAGCAGATCGTCGACGGAGCGAAACCCGCCGTTCTGCTCACGCCAGTCAATGATCCGCTGCGCGAGCGCCGGCCCGATTCTCGGCAGCGTCTCCAATGTGGCGATGTCGGCCGTGTTCAGGTCGACCTTGCCGTCGACGACCCCCGGAGTCTCAGCGATCTCAGGTAGGGCGCCTTCGGCAGGTACGACGATCTGCTCGCCGTCCGTCAACGGGCGCGCGAGGTTCACCGCGCGCAGGTCTGCCGTCTTCAGCGAGCCGCCCGCTGCCGCGAGGGCATCGACCAACCGCGCATCCGGCGCCAGCAGGTACAGACCGGGCGTCTGCACCTCGCCCAACACGTGCACGTAAATGCCGGCCGGTGCGCTGACGGACGCCTCGCCACCGTGGCCGTCGAGCGAGACGGTCTCACTCGGTGCCGCCTGCCCCCGCAGGATGCCCCAGCCGACCGCGGCCGAGAGCACCACCAGCCCGAGCGTCACCGCCGCGCCGACGCCGAGCCTCAGCCGTGGTGGCGCCGACTGGTCACGTTCCTCATCGTCGACTGCCGGCATCCGCCCACGCTAGGCCGACGCCCCACCCCACCCAGCGGCCGATTCCGGGTGCTGTGGAGAGTCCGCGTGAATCCACGGGTGTGGAGGCCGAACCGCGCACCCCAGGATCCGCTCACGCGAAGACAGCAGAACGCCCGGAGCCAGCGCTCCGGGCGTTCTGCGTGTGTTCTCAGCCCTTGACGGCGAAGTTGACGATCTTCGGAGCCCGCACGATCACGCGCACGACCTCCTTGCCCTCCAGCGCTCGCTGCACCTTCTCGTCGGCGCGGGCGAGGGCCTCCAGCTCGGCGTCGCCGATCTTGGCCGGCACCTCGAGCGTCGTGCGCACCTTGCCGTTCACCTGCACAGCGGTGGTGACGGTGTCTTCGATGAGCAGCGCCGGATCGGCCGAACGCCACTGCACCAGACCGACAGACGGCTCGTGACCGAGCGCCTCCCACATCTCCTCAGCGGAGTGCGGGGCGATGAGGTCCAGCATCACCGCGAGCGTCTCCGCAGCCTCGCGGACAGCAGGGTCAGATGCCCCGGCGCCCGAGTCGATCGTCTTGCGGATCGCGTTGACGAGCTCCATCAGGCGGGCGACGAGCACGTTGAACTTCGTCTGCTCGACCAGTCCGGGCGCATCAGCCAACAGGCGGTGGGTCACCCGGCGCAGGCCCGCGTCCCCGCCGGCGAACACCACGCCGACCGGGCTGTCGACGTCATGGGCGACACGCAGTGCACGCGCGAGGAACTTCGCGGCACCGGTCGTCGAGACGTCGGCCCAGTCCTTGTCGTCCTCCACCGGGCCGGCGAACGCCAGGCTCACGCGCAGCGCGTCGGCGCCATGCGCGTCGAGCTCCTCCTGGAAGAGCACGAGGTTGCCCTTGCTCTTCGACATCTTCGCGCCGTCGAGGATCACCATGCCCTGGTTGATCAGGCTCGAGAACGGCTCGGTGAAGTCGACCAGGCCGATGTCGAACAGCACCTTGGTGATGAACCGCGCGTACAGCAGGTGCAGAATCGCGTGCTCGACGCCACCGATGTACGAATCGACCGGCGCCCAGCGGCGCGCCTCGGTCGGGTCGAACGCGACGGTGTCGCTGTTCGGCGACAGGAACCGCAGGTAGTACCAGGAGCTGTCGACGAAGGTGTCCATGGTGTCGGGGTCGCGCAGCGCCGGCTCTCCCGTGGTCGGGTCGACCGTGCGCAC
Source organism: Microbacterium istanbulense (assembly GCF_037204145.1). Classification (NCBI taxonomy): domain Bacteria; kingdom Bacillati; phylum Actinomycetota; class Actinomycetes; order Micrococcales; family Microbacteriaceae; genus Microbacterium; species Microbacterium istanbulense. Next base: position 42,036 of record NZ_JBBDGN010000014.1, on the reverse strand, counting down.
CCACGATTCCGCCGCGCCGAGGGGCGAGGTGCCCTTCGGCGAGAGGTCCAGGCCCTCGACGCTCGGCAGACGCACCGGCAGCTGATCCTCGGCGACCGGCACGATCTCGCCATCCTGCGTGTGCAGCATGGGGATCGGTGTGCCCCAGAAGCGCTGGCGCGAGATCAGCCAGTCACGCAGGCGGTAGTTCTTCGCCGCCCGGCCCAGACCGGATGCTTCAAGCTTCTCGATCTGACGTGCCACCGCGTTGCGCTTGGAGAGACCGTCGAGGTCACCCGAGTTGATCAGGCGCCCCTCGCCGGTCAGGGCGATGCCGGTGACGGCAGGGTCCTGATCGTCGATCGACTCCGGCATGATCGGCACGCCATCGGCATCCGTCTCGATCACCGGGATCGCACCGGTGACCGGCGCAGTCGTGTCGACGACGACCTTGATCGGCAGGTCGAAGGCGCGGGCGAAGTCGAGGTCACGCTGGTCGTGCGCGGGCACGGCCATGACCGCCCCGTGGCCGTAGTCGGCCAGCACGTAGTCGGCCGCCCACACCGGCAGACGCTCGCCGTTGACCGGGTTGATCGCGTACCGCTCGAGGAAGACACCGGTCTTGGGGCGGTCCGTGGACTGCCGGTCGATGTCGGTCTCCTTCTGCACCTTCGCCAGGTACTCGGCGAACTGCGCCTGCACCTCGGGCGAGGCATCCGCCACCAGCTCGGCGGCGAGATCGGCATCCGGAGCCACGACGAAGAACGTGGCGCCGTGCAGCGTGTCGGGACGGGTGGAGAACACCGTCACCGGCTCGTCGCGACCCTCGATGCGGAAGTCGACGTCGGCACCGACAGACCGCCCGATCCAGTTGCGCTGCATCTGCAGCACCTTGTGCGGCCAGAAGCCCTCGAGCTGATTCAGATCATCGAGCAGCCGGTCGGCGTAGTCGGTGATCTTGAAGTACCACTGCGTGAGCTTCTTCTTCACCACTTCGGTGCCGCAGCGCTCGCAGCGCCCGTCGACGACCTGCTCGTTGGCGAGCACGGTCTGGTCACGCGGGCACCAGTTCACCGGGCTCTTCTTGCGGTACGCCAGGCCGCGCTCATAGAGCTTCAGGAACAGCCACTGGTTCCAGCGGTAGTACTCCGGGTCGGAGGTGTGCAGCACGCGCGACCAGTCGAACGAGACGCCGTACGCCTTGAAGCCGGCCTTCTGCTGGTCGATGTTCTGGTAGGTCCACTCCCGCGGGTCGGCGCCGCGGCGGATCGCGGCGTTCTCGGCCGGCAGGCCGAACGAGTCCCAGCCGATCGGGTTGAGCACGTTGTGACCGCGGTGTCGCCAGAAACGAGCGACGATGTCACTGTAGAGGTAGTTCTCCGCGTGGCCCATGTGCAGATCGCCCGACGGGTACGGGAACATCGCGAGCACGTACTTGCGCGGTCGCGTGTCGTCGTCACCCCCGGCACGGAAGGTGTCGTGCTCTTCCCAGTACGCCTGCCACTTGTCCTGAATGGCGTGCGGAGACAGCGACGGAGTGTCGTCGTGGGATACGGCGGAGTGCTCGGACAAGGAACGGCCAATCTACGGATGCGGAAAGCCCGGAAGGACGGGAGATTCCAGGTTATCGCGAGTTCAGAGGGTGGCCGCCCAGTCGTCGGGCAGCGTGGCTCCCAGCGCGGCCAGGGGCGCGCGCGCCTTCGTCGCCACCTCCGCCGCCTCGGCCTGCGCCTCGGACAGCCAGGTGATGCCGCCGCCGGCGCCGACGGATGCCGCACCGCCGGTGATCACGATCGAGCGGATGACCATGGCGAGGTCGACGGCACCGTCGAGGCCGAGATAGCCGAAGCAGCCGGAGTACACGCCTCGCGGCCCGCGTTCGAGGCCGTGCAGGATTGTCATGGCGGAGAGTTTCGGGGCGCCCGTCATGCTGCCCGCCGGGAACACGGCGTCGCTCAGCTGCCCGAACGTCAGGCCCGGTCGCAGCCGGGCGCTCACCGTGCTGACCAGCTGGTGCACGGCCGGGTACGTCTCCACGGCCCACAGTCGCTCCACGTCGACGGAGCCCGGCTCGCCGATGTGCGAGAGGTCGTTGCGCATGAGATCGACGATCATGACGTTCTCGGCGCGCTCCTTCTCGCTCGCACGCAGTTCGGCCGCCAGCGCCGCATCCGCCTCCGGGGTCGCCCCCCGGGGCCTCGTGCCCTTGATGGGGCTCGTGCGCACGCGATCGCCGCGCACCTCGACGAACTGTTCCGGGCTGGCGCTGAGCAGGTGACGATCGCCCATGCGCAGAAACCCGCCATGGTGGGCCGGGGTCGCCCGTCGGAGGCGCCGGTAGACCTCGATGGGGTCGGATGCCGCGTCCGCCGTGAACTGCGTCGTCAGACACAGCTGATAGGCGTCGCCACGACGGATGGCCTCGCGGCACGCACCGATGAGGTCGACATACCTCGTGACGCTGTCCCGCGCCGCCGCCTGCTGCGCGGCGGGGGCGGCGGGCGCGGGTGCGGGTGCTGCGGCGAGCGCCGCGGTGACCTCGGCCGTCCATGTCTCGGCCTCTTCCGCGCCGGCCAGCGCCCAGGCGCTACCTGATGCATGGTCGAACGCGACAGCACGTCGAACGGCGATCCAGGCCGAGCTCGTTCCGCCGTCTGCGACCGGAGCCCCGGCGGCAGCGGCGCCCTCCTCATAGGCGAGCCATCCGACCCAGCCGCCGCGGAACGGCAGCGCGCCCTCCTCCCCGACTGCGGGTGCCCCCAACGGGGCGTCCCGAACCACCTGCGGGTCGGCGACGACATCGCCGGAGCCCAACAGGCTCCAGCCGGATGCCGCGTTCGTGCCCGCATCCAGCCAGAACTCGGCATCATCGTGCCCGCGCAGCGCGAGGAACACGGTCTCCGGCTCGGCCCATCCGGGCAGCAGGTTCGCCGTCAGCGTGGAAGGAGCGGGCACCCTCACAGCGTACGACCCTGTGGGCGTCGTACTCTCATGATGTGAACGACGTGGTGCTGTGGGTCATCGAGCTGGTGCAGTCCGTCGATCCCGTGCTGCGCACGCTGCTCGCCGGCGTTGCGATCATGCTCGAGACGAGCATCTTGATCGGTCTGATCGTGCCCGGCGACACTGTCGTGCTGGTGTCGTCGATCGGTGTCGAGTCGGTGCTGCAGGGCGTCGCTCTTGCCGTGACCGTGGTGATCGGCGCGCTCATCGGCGAGTCGATCGGCTTCTGGCTCGGGCGCTGGATCGGGCCGCACATCCGCCACTCCTGGTTGGGGCGACGCATCGGGGAGAGCCACTGGGAACGCTCGGAGCGCTATCTGCGCCGCCGTGGCGGGATCGCGATCTTCCTCTCCCGCTTTCTGCCTGTCCTGCACTCCCTGGTGCCGCTGACCGTGGGAATGAGCGGTTTCGCCTACCGGCGCTTCCTCGCCTGGACCATCCCCGCCTGTGTGCTCTGGGCCGCGGTGTACGTCGGGGCCGGGTCTCTGCTCGCCGGCAGCTACCGCGAGCTCGCCGACACCGTCCACTACGCGGGATACGTCTTCGTCGGTGTGATCGTGCTGTTCCTCGTAGCGATCTTCGTGATCAAGAAGGTCATCTCCCGCCGCGAGGAACGCCATATGGTCGCAACGGATGAACCGCCGGCCGAGGCGTGAAAGACTGGGACGGATGTCCCCTGCCACCGCGGCGAAGATCCACTGGTTCGCCCGTCTCGAACACCGCTTCCACGTCTGGCGCGAACGCCGCGCTCGCAGGCGTGGACGTTCGGCGACCGCCGTGCCCTTCCCCGGTTACGGCGGCACCGGCTGGGTGCGCGTGGTGGGACGAGTGCTCATCGTGCCCCGGGCACCACGGCAGGCCCCCGGCGAGCGCGCATCGGTGCGCGGGTGGCGCAGCTTCGTCAGCATCCCGGTCGGCTTCGCCTCCGTGCAGGTGCAGGTCGGCGACCAGGTGCATGACGTCGTCGCCGATCGTGGCGGCGTGATCGACACCGTCATCGAAGCCGACCTTGAGCCGGGATGGCAGACGTTCACGATGTCGGTCGAGGGGCAGGAGCCTGTCGAGGCGCGTGCGTTCATCGTGGCCGACAGTGTCACCTTCGGTGTCGTCAGCGACGTCGACGACACCGTCATGGTCACGGCCCTTCCCCGCCCGTTCGTCGCAGCCTGGAACTCTTTCGTGCTCGACGAGCACGCCCGCACCCCCGTTCCCGGCATGGCTGTGCTGCTGGAACAGATCATGCGCACCCACCCGGGCTCTCCGATGATCTACCTCTCCACGGGGGCCTGGAATGTCGCGCCGACGCTGCGTCGCTTCCTCAACCGCAACCTGTTCCCGAAGGGGTCGATGCTCCTCACCGACTGGGGCCCCACGCACGACCGGTGGTTCCGCAGCGGACGCGAGCACAAGCTGGGCAATCTGCGGCGCCTGGCGCAGGAGTTCCCCCAGGTGCGCTGGCTGCTGATCGGCGACGACGGGCAGCACGACGAGGCCATCTACTCCCAGTTCCAGAAGGAGCACCCCGAGCAGGTCGCCGGTGTCGCGATCCGCCGACTCCTCCCTGCCGAGGCCGTGCTGGCAGGTGGGCGGTCCGGCGGCGAGCACACCGAGGGTGACGTGCCGTGGGTGAGCGCCGAAGACGGTGCCGGCCTGCGTGACCTGCTGGGCGAAGTCGGGATCATCGACGAGCGCTCATGAGCGCCGTGCTCTCCCCCGCCGACTGGCATGCCAGGGCGCAGGCGCATGAGCGGCGGGCGGATGCGCTGACCGCCGACCACCGGGCTAGGGCTGCCGCCGGCGAGAAGCATCCCGTGTGGGACTTCCTGTTCACCTATTACTCGTACAAGCCGTCGCAGCTGCGGCGCTGGCATCCGGGCGCGGGCGTCACGCTGCAGGAGGCCCCCGAGCGTCAGGGCTGGCGCTGGTACTCCGCCGGCGATGCGCCCGGCGACGCGATGCCGGATGCGACGGTGTACCGGGAGGACAAGCCCGAGTTGGCAGCGCTGGTCGAGCGGATGCTGCGTCGCACCGCCGCGCGTCCGGCCCAGTTCGGCTGTTTCGGACTGCACGAGTGGGCGATGGTCTACCAGGCCGAGGATCACCGGCATCCGGCACCCCTGCGGCTAGGGCAGGACGGCACGGATGCCGTCGTCGAGGCGCACGACCTGCGGTGCACCCACTTCGACGCGTTTCGGTTCTTCACGCCAGCGGCCGCGCCCCGCAACCGTGACCTGCTCAGCCGCGACACCCAGCCGCACAGAGAGCAGCCCGGGTGTCTGCACGCCGGCATGGACCTGTACCGCTGGGCGATGAAGCTCGGCCCGCTCATCCCCGGCGAGTTACTGCTGGACACCTTCGAGCTCGCCCGCGACATCCGTCTGCTCGACATGCAGGCCGCCCCCTACGAGCTGTCCGCCTGGGGCGTGCAGCCGGTACGGATCGAGACAGCGGAGGGCAAGGCCGAGTACGTGCGACAGCAGCGCGGGTTCGCCGAGCGCGGGGCTGTGTTGCGGGAACGCCTGCTGCACGCCTGGCTGGGCACCGAGCCGGTGTAGCGGGTCAGTCGCGGGCGAGGGCCAGCCGCAGCGCCATGACGCGTTCTGCGGCATCCTGCAGGCGCGCGGCGGGCAGTGTGCCGTCATCGACGGCGCGCACGATGCCGTCGACCATATGCGGGGCGGTGGTAGCCGTGGAGCCGGCGACCATGAGTACGAGATCATTACCGGCGACGAGGGCGGTGACCGCATTGGCGACCGGATCGCGGTAGGCCTCGACGCCCGACGAGGACAGCATGCCGAGATCATCGGTGACCATCACCCCGTCGAAGCCGAGCTCGTCGCGTGCGATCTCGTGCCAGCGCGCGGACAGCGAGGCGGGTGCCGCATCGACACTCGTGTACGCGAGGTGACCGAACATCAGCAACTCGCCATCGGCATCGATGCCGGCTACGAAGGGCACCGCGTCGCTCGCCCGCCACTGCTCCAGCGTCATGGCCGTGGAGGGGATGCCATGATGCGAGTCGCCGGGGGCGGCACCGTGACCAGGAAAATGCTTGATGGTCGAGGCGACGTGCCCCTTCTCCCCCTCGACGGCCGCCGCGACACGGTCGCCGGCGCTCTCGGGGTCGGTGCCGAGCGCCCGGGAGCTGATGAACGAGGCGGGATCGGCGGGCACATCGGCGACGATGCCGAAGTTCACGTTCGCGCCGATGTCGGCAACGAGCGCGGCCCGTCGGTCGAAAGCGGTGCGGGTGTCAGCGACGGGCAGCGCCTGCAACTGCCGTGGAGAGGCGAAGTCGTCCCAGGGCAGACGGGAGACGACTCCTCCTTCCTGATCGATCGCGATCAGCGGCGGCAGCGTCGTGTCGGTGACGAGCGCCGCAGTGACGGCGCGCAGCTGCTCCTGTGTGGCGGGGATGTTGGCACCCATGAGGATGAACCCGCCATACCCGGCTGCCATGTAGTCGTGCAGGGCCGCGGCATCCGTGGTGGGGATGTGGCCCATCACGACGCTCGCCGCACGCTCGGCCGTCGTCATCTCTGCCACCGCCTGCACCGCAGGATCAACCGCTGTCGGCGAGGGCATCGGTGAGGCGGATGGCGCGGGCGTGCGCGTCGCGGTGACGGGTGCCTCGGCCGCGCAGCCGGCGACTACACCGAGCGCGCACAGGAGTGCGAGGGCGGTGAGGCGGCGTGCGCGAAGCATGCCTCTCAGAGTAGGCGCTCCGCACGCGCCGTGAGCCGCCGCGAGTGGGTCAGCCTGCGAGGGTCGTATCGCTCAGACGCTCCGCCTGCTGCAGGTACCGGCGCACTCCGGTGGCTGCGGTGCGCCCGGCGCGATTCGCGCCGATCGTGCTGGCCGAGGGGCCGTAGCCGACCAGCTGCACCCGAGGGTCGGCGACGGCGGTCGTACCGCGGCCGTTGCGGTCGAGTTGGATGCCGCCCTGCGGGCTGCGCAGGTGCAGCGGCGCGAGATGGCTGATCGCGGGCCGGAAGCCTGTCGCCCACAGGATCACATCGGCCCGCTCGAAGCTGCCGTCCGCCCACCGCACACCATCGGGCTCGATCGAGGCGAACATCGGCCGACGGTCGGCGTAGGCGCCGAGACGCTCGGCTTCGCGTTCCTGGGGGCGCAGCGCCAGCCCGGTCACACTCACCACGCTCTGCGGGGCGAGTCCCTGCGCCACACGCTGTTCGACAAGAGCAACTGCGGCGGCACCCGCCTCGGGGGTGAAGTCGTCGGTGCGCCAGACCGGTTCGCGGCGGGTCACCCACAACGTGTCGGTGATCGGGGCGAGCGCGCCGAGGAACTGCACGGCCGAGGCGCCGCCACCGACGACGATCACGCGCTTTCCGCGAAAGTGCTCGGGGCCGGGATAGTCGACCGTGTGCAGCTGCTCGCCGATGAACGTCTCCGTGCCCGGGTAGTGCGGAAGGAACGGGTGCGTCCAGGTGCCGGTGGCGTTGATGATCGTGCGGGTCCGCCACTCCCCCTCGTCGGCTTGGACGGTGAGGATGCCGACGTCGTCTGTCACGCTGCGCACCGTGACGGGACGGATGATGGGCAGGTCGTTCTCGCGCTCGTAGGCGCTGAAGTAGGCGGGCACGACGACGTTCGCACGCTGCTGGTCGAGCGTGGGTGCGGTGGATGCCGGCAGTTCGGCGATGCCGTGCACGTCGGTCATGGTCAGGGCATCCCAGCGGTGCTGCCAGGCGCCGCCAGGGCGGTCGTTGCTGTCGAGCACGACGTGGCGGATGCCGAGCCGGCGCAGGTGGTGGGACGCCGAAAGACCGGCCTGCCCTGCGCCGATCACGACGCTGTCGAGAATGTCCACGACCGTGCCAACACCGCACGGGACCGGGTTGTTCCTGACACGCCCGGGGAGCCCGGGCCGATTGGCGCAGGTGCCGAACCGTGTTGTACTCTGATCTGGTTGCTCCGGTTCGCCGGGACAGCGTCTGGGCCTGTGGCGCAGCTGGTAGCGCACCTGCATGGCATGCAGGGGGTCAGGGGTTCGAGTCCCCTCAGGTCCACCAAAAGTGTCGTACGGGAACACGCGACATCGCTGTTCCCGGTCGCTGAGCCTGTCGAGGCGTCCCGTTTGGCTTCCTTGCCTCCGGTCGCCTCTCGAACGATGGTCGCGAACGGTTCCGCGAGGCGCGGGTGTAGCTGCTCGTCCTCGGTGATCTCCAACCGCGTGTAGAACGCTTGGTTCGCCAGCCTCCTGCTCCCGTCGTCCGAGTGAGCGTAGGCACGGCGCGCGTCGGTAAGCAGCCGCAGGCTGTCGTGGATGAACCCCCGACCGCCGACGTGCAGTTCGTCGTGCTCGCGCAGGCGGTGCTCGATGTCGGCGAGTCCGGCTCGGACGCGGTCTTGGTGCCGCTTGAGAGTCGGAAGGTCGATGGCGTCGGCGAAGTGCGCCGCCAGGAGCTTGTCGCTCTCGGCTTCCAGGCGTGCACGGTTCGCCGTGAGGTCGGCGAACTCCTGATCGCGGCCAGCAGATCGCTTGTCGAACGCGGCGTCGACTTCGGCGGCGAGGTGCCGGTAGTCGTCTTCGCTGATCGTGATGCTCGCGTAGGAGTCTTCGACCAAGCGCTCCGCAACCTGGACGGGCACCGCTCGGCGGGTGCAGGTAGTCCGTTTTGATGCTCTACCGGAGCAGACGAAGTAGGCGTAGGTCGTGCCTCTCGGATTGGTGGCGAAGTCCAGCAGCATCCGCGACCCGCAAGTGCCGCAGTGCAGCAGGCCTTTCAGGTGGTGAGCGTGCTGGACGTGCCTGGTTGCGTGCGCGTTGCGAGCCTTCAACAGCGACTGCACCTGATCGAACAACGCTGGCTTCACAATGGGCTCGTGCGCGCCGGGATGCAGCGCGCCCTTGTAGCGGATAACTCCGGCGTAGTACGGGTTCGTCAACACACGGTAGAGCGCATTCTTCCCCAGCGGCCTGGATGGACGCTTCGGCGACGGCACCGACACCAGGCCACGCGCGGTGAGATCCCGCAGCAGCGCCGTCACAGAGGTCTCGCCGGCGGCGTAACGCTCGAACGCCCACGCGATCAGCGGTGCACGTTCGGGATCAACCTCGACGGTGCGTATCTCGCGGCCTTGGTCGTCGGTCTGGCGCACGTTGAGGTAGCCGATGGGAGCGCGTCCTGGGGTACCGCCTTGCGCGACCTTCTGCGTCAGCCCCTTGGTGACTTCGGTGGCAAGGTTGCGGGAGTAGAACTCCGCGATGCTCGACATGATGCCGTGAACGAGCATCCCCGAAGGCGTCTGATCGATCGACTCGGTAGCAGACACGAGCGTGACCCCGGCGCTGATGAGCGCTTCGTGAATCTTCACATCATCGGCGCGGTTACGGGCGAGCCGGTCGAGCTTGTGCACGATGCAGAACTGCACCCGCGACGCGGCGATGAACGCCAGCATGTCCTGCAGCCCGTCACGATCCGCTGAGCGCGCTGATTCTCCGGCGTCGATGAACTCGCGCACGATCCGCGCGCCCAGCTCGTCGGCTTTCCTCGCGTTGGCCTCGCGCTGGGCGGGGATCGAGAAGCCTTCGTCGGTGCCGCCGCGCTCGGCCTGCTCCCGCGTCGAGACGCGGAGGTAGGACACAGCCAGCATGACGGGGGTCTCGGCGGCCCGCTCGGACGTCGTGGTGTCGAGTGTTGCGGTGCTCATCGTGGGCCTCCTTGCCGGGGTGCTTCTTGGTGTCGATCCTCTCGCGCACCCCTGACAAAACGAAGAACTCAGTGGTGCGCAGACGCCAGGTCCTCGGGCGGTGGAAGCCCGTAGGGGTCGGGTTCGCCGTTCACCCAGGCGCGGTGACGGGCCTCGGCGATGCCCAGCACCCACTCGATCAGCTTGCCGAGGTCAGGCTCCTCGCGCCGCGTCACCCGCAGCCTCAGATTCCTCTCGTCGCCTCGCATGCCAGACAGGTGCACGGGCCTCTGCACGATGCACACTTTCGCCCGTCCGCCCGTCTCCGCTTTGAGGTCACACGCATCTTGCAGATCGAGGATTCGCCACTTACGTCGGTGACGAAACTTGCGTACCGTAGAGCATGGGCACCAAACGCTACGACCCCACAGCGACCGACTTCAACGGCCGCTACTCCCGCTGGGTCGCCGCACTCGAATCAGGCGACGATACCGAGCTACTTGAAGCGACCCTGGCACTCCCGACGCTCAACAAGCGCGTGCTCAAGAAGCTCGCCGCAGTGGACCGAGACGAGCCCGACTCGACGGTGCGTGCGGAGCGAAAGCGCGTGATCGTGCTGCTCAGCGAGATCAACGCAAACCAGGCCGCACGCCTCCGTGAACGGAAGCAGGCGGAGCAGCGCCGCCGGGACCGAACGGTACGTGTTGAGCGCCGAGTCGAGCTGCCGACCACCTGCGCACGGTGCGGCACCAAGCTCAAAGAGGTGAAGTCCACCGGTAGGCCGCGCCTGTACTGTTCTCCCGCTTGCCGCAAGGCCGCCTACGAAGACCGCCGCGCCCACCGCGACGGCGCCGTCAAGGTGCAGGTCGTCGAGAAGGTCGTCACCGAGGTACGAGAACGCCGCATCGAACTGCCGCACCCGCGCAGCGACTGCATCAACGCAGTCCTGGCCGACGACGACCTCATGGTCTCAGTGATCTGGACACTCACCGCCCTCGTGCGAGACCGCACCCGCAATGCGTACGGCCCTGACCAGCCGAGGTTTGGGAAGCTCTCGCATCACGTCCAGGCGCTCCATGCCGCACTCGTCGAGCGGGCAGCCGCCAGCCCTCCGTAGTTCGACGATCCCGTGTCGGGCGCGACACTCTGAGAGAATGTCAGCGGTGGCGCCTATCGTCATCCGTGGGGAGCGAAGCCATCGGTTCCAGTGTGATCTGCGTGCAGACGGTTCACCGCGCCCCGTGACCGGACACCCGAAGCACGACTCGAAGGACATGCGTTGCCGCAGAACTCCATCAACCACGCTCGCCTCGTCGCGCTGATCTGGAGCATTGCCGACGACGTGCTTCGAGACCTCTACGTGCGCGGCAAGTACCGCGACGTGATCCTGCCGTTCACCGTGCTGCGCCGCCTCGACAGTGTGCTCGAACCCACTCAAGACGCAGTCCTCGCGATGAAGAAGACTCTCGATCAGGCAGGGATCGTCGACCAAGACGCCCCGCTGCGGGACGCCGCGAAGCAGGACTTCTACAACACGTCCGGCTTCACGCTCAAGACCCTACGTGCTGCGACGAATGCCACCAGGCTCCGGCAGAACTTCGGAGTTTACCTCGATGGCTTCTCGCCCAATGTGCAGGAGATCATCGACAACTTCGAGTTCCGCAACCAGCTCCCGCGCCTCACGAAGGCTGACGCGCTCGGGGCGCTGATCGAGAAGTTCCTCTCGCCCGACCTCGACCTCTCGCCCGCAGGCTTGGACAACCACGGGATGGGCACGGTCTTCGAAGAGCTCGTGCGCCGCTTCAACGAGGAGAACAACGAAGAGGCGGGAGAGCACTGGACCCCTCGTGACGCGGTGCGCCTCATGACCCGACTGATGTTCGAGCCCATCGCCGAGGTGATCCCCTCAGGCACCTACCGTCTGTACGACGGGGCAATGGGAACCGGCGGCATGCTCACCGTCGCAGAGGAAACCCTCAAGCACCTCACCGCTCCCGCCGGGAAGAAGGTCTCCACCCACTTGTATGGGCAGGAGATCAACGCCGAGACCTACGCGATCGCCAAGGCAGACCTGATCCTCAAAGGCGAAGGGACGGCGGCCGACAACATCGTCGGCGGCCCCGAATGGTCGACCCTGTCGAACGATGCCTTCGCGGGCGAAGAGTTCGACTTCATGCTCTCCAATCCGCCCTACGGCAAGAGCTGGAAGACTGACCAGGACCGTCTGGGTGGGGCGAAGAAGATCATCGACCCCCGCTTCATCGTCACCCACGACGGCGATCCCGACTACTCGCTGGTCACCCGAAGCAGCGACGGCCAGCTGATGTTCCTCGCAAACCTCATCTCCAAGATGAAGCAAGGCACCGCTCTCGGTTCACGCATCGCATCGGTACACAACGGCTCCTCGCTGTTCACCGGCGACGCCGGTCAAGGCGAGAGCAACTTCCGTCGCTGGATCATCGAGAACGACTGGCTCGAAGCCATCGTCGCCCTGCCGCTCAAGATGTTCTACAACACCGGCATCGCCACCTACGTATGGGTGATCTCCAACCGCAAGGAAGAGCGCCGCAAGGGCAAGGTGCAGCTCATCGACGCCACCGGCTGGTCCACCCCTCTGCGCAAGAATCTCGGCGAGAAGGGTGTCGAGATCAGCGACGCGGACGCGGATCGCGTGCTCGCCACCTACAAAGCCTTCGACCAGGCAGGCGACCCCGACCACTCGAAGGTCTTCGACGGCGTCGACTTCGGCTACTCCAAGATCACCGTCGAGCGCCCACTGCGTATCGCGGGCGTGGAGGAAGGCCGCGTCTACAAGGCCGCCGAGATCAAGCAACTCAAAGAAGACGGCGTGCGCGACGAGTCAGCACCGCCGATCATCAAGAAGGTGCTGCCCTACGCCGCAACGCCCGACCCCTTGTACGGGCGATACGAGGCGATCATCGACGGGCGAAGCCGTGTAGTCGAATACGAGCCCGACACCGAGCTGCGCGACACCGAACAAGTGCCACTGACCGAACCCGCCGGCGAGTATGCCGACGGCATCGAGGCCTTCTTCCGTCGCGAAGTCGAGCCATACGCGCCCGATGCATGGATCGACGAGACCAAGACGAAGATCGGCTACGAAATCTCCTTCACCCGCCACTTCTACAAGCCCACCCCGATGCGCACCCTCGCCGAGATCCAGGCCGACATCCGCGCCCTCGAAGCCGAGACCGACAACCTCATCGCCGAGATCGCAGGTGAGGGCTGATGTTTCGAGACCTGCCGCGCTACCCAGAGATGACGGTGAGTCAGTTCTGGGATGCGAAGGTGCCGAGTCACTGGGAGGTTCATCCCGGGCTCGCCGTTCTCGCAGAGAATCGACGCAAGAATGACGGCCTTATCGAGTCGCAGGTCCTGTCCCTCAGCTATGGCCGAGTCGTAGTGAAACCCGTGGAGAAACAGCGGGGGCTCGTGCCAGATTCATACGAGAGCTACCAGATTCTCGTGCCGGGCGACATCGTCGTACGACCTACTGATCTCCAGAACGACCAGGCCAGTATTCGGGTAGGTCACGTGAAAGATCGAGGGATCATCACCTCGGCCTACGTAGGACTCCGTGCTCGTGGGTCTTGGAGTGATGCCTACGCGTATCACTACCTGGCCGTGGTCGATTCCTCGAAACGGATCTACGGCATGGGCAGCGGTCTACGGCAACAGCTGGGTTGGCCTGACCTCAAACGGATGCCATGCCTCGTACCACCGCCGGAGGAGCAGGCGGCGATCGTGAAGTATCTCGCCCACGCGAACGCCCGCATCGACAAGGCCATCGCCGCCAAGCGCCGCCTCATCGCCCTCCTCGAAGAGCAGGGCTCTGGCTTGCGTGATCAGGTGCTCCGAAGTGGCGATTGGCCTCGGAGGCGTCTCAAAACTCTGCTTGATCGTGTCGATCAAGGTGTCAGCCCGCAGGCGGAGAACCAGGAGCCGGGGCCGGGCGAATGGGGAGTGCTCAAGTCGGGATGCGTCAATGGCGGGTCTTTCCGCGCGGATCAAGTGAAGCGACTGCCTGATGGATTCGCGATACCCGAAGCTATGAGCGTCAGAGAAGGCGACTTGTTGGTCTCCCGGGCGAATGGCTCTCCCCACCTGGTGGGTTCGGCGGCACGTGTCTCAGGGCTGAAGCACCAAGCGATCCTGAGTGACAAGACGTTCAGGCTTATCCCTTCGCCAACCGTCGACGCTGACTTTCTCGCCTTGTCGATGAATGCGCAGGCGTACCGCCAGCAAGTTCGTACAGCTATCAGCGGTGCAGAGGGTCTTGCGAATAACCTGCCGCTCTCGGCCCTAAAGACTTTTGAGTTCGTAGTCCCCCCGTTCCAATTTCAGCGAGAGCTGGTCAGGATGGTTGAGGAAGAGCTCTCAACGCTCCGCCTTACTATGAACCGTGTCACAAGCGAGATTGCTCTCCTCCAGGAGTTCCGCACGCGCCTCGTCGCCGACGTGGTGACTGGGCAGGTGGACGTGCGTGCGATCGCGACGACGCTCGCTGACGTGCCAGAGTGCGAAAGTCGCCATCTGGACGACCCGATCCACACTCTAGAGAGCGACACCCGCGAGGATGAGGTGGCCGATGAGTGACCCCGACGGCTACCCGAACCGCCTCACGGATGTTACGATATAGGTAACACTATGGAGTTGAGGTATGGGGACAACGAGCTGGAGCGTCAGTGCACTAATGCGCGCTACATGCAGCGCAAGCTCGGCGCGCAGCGCGCGAAGGCTCTGAAGCTGCGCCTCGATGAGTTGCGGCGGGTCAGCGAACTCGGTGACCTGTTGTTCATCGCGGGCAAGTGGGAGGAGCTGAAGGGTGACCGTGCCGGGCAGTGGTCTGGTCGATTGACCGCGAACTGGCGACTCATCGTGGAACCCGATGGCACCATCATCACCGTCGTTCTCATCCGCGAGATCGTTGACTATCACTGAGAGGAGCTGACATGACTACCCTTCCTGACTACGCCGTTTCTCCGGGCGACCACATCAAGGAGTGGCTCGATGACCACGGCATCAACGCCGCCGAGCTGGCACGCCGTCTAGACGTGACCCCGAAGCACGTCTCCGAGCTGCTCTCTGGCAAGGCACCCTTGTCGGCGACGGTAGCGCTTGGGCTGGAGCGGGTCACTGGCATCCCAGCTCGGATTTGGAACCGCTTTGAGGCGGGCTACCGAGAGGACCTCGCCCGCCTCGCGGAGACCGATCGGCTCGCTGCTCAGTACGAACAGGCGAAGCGCTTTCCCCTCAAGTACCTGCGCGACTGGAAGTTCGTTTCGGCTGAGTCACGTGACATGGCGGGAACAGTGCGGGAACTGTTGACCATCTTCGGGATAGCGCACCTCGACGCCTTCGACGCCACCTGGGTGCATGGGAAGGTGGCCTACCGCAGAGCGACGCTCGCCACCGACAAGGTGTACGAGCGTGCCACCTGGCTTGCGCTTGGCGAACGCGAAGCCGGGATCGAGAGCCTCAGCGACTATGACCGGGCCGCACTCGAAGCGTTGCTTCCACAGTTGCGTGCGCTGACGGCGCACGCGAACCCCGTTGAGGCACTTGAGGAGGCAACTGAGCTTCTACGTGGAGTGGGCGTGGCGCTCTGCCTGATTCCGCCGATCCCAGGCTTCGGCGTGCATGGGGCAACCCGTTGGATCGCGGGGCACCCGGTGGTGCAGCTCTCCGTCCGCGGCAAGACCGACGACCAACTGTGGTTCACCCTCTTCCACGAGCTGGGCCATGTGCTGCTGCACGGTCACAAGACGGTCTTCTTTCAAGGCGCGGGTGACCAGGCGGAAGCTGAGGCCGATGAGTTCGCCTCGTCAACCCTCGTTCCCGAGCGCTACCGTGACCGGTTGCCAACCGGACGCAACATTGCCGCCGTGTCCGATCTTGCGTCAGACCTTGGCATCGCGCCGAGCATCGTTCTTGGTCAGGCCCAGCGGATCACGGGCGACTTCGCCTGGGGTCAGCGGCTCAAGGTGCGCCTCATCTGGGCTCCCGATGCGGGTGAAGAGAGCAACTGACAATGCACCGCCTCAATGAATCGAGCCTCGAAGAACTCATCGTCGACCAGATGGTCGAAGGTGGCTGGACCGAGGGCGCACCAGCCGACTTCGACGCAGCCTACGCGCTCGACCTCGGCCACCTGACCACGTTCATCGAGGAGACGCAGCCGAACGCTGCGAAGGCATTGTCGCTTGCCGAGTCGCCTCCCAGTCGTCACAAGTTCCTTGCCCGCTTGCAGGGCGAGATCACCAAGCGTGGTGTCGTGCATCTGCTGCGCAACGGGGTCGACCATCTCGGACAGCACATCGACCTGTACTACCCGACCGCGACCGATGGCAACGCGAAGGCCGCCGAGCTGTTCGCGGCGAACCGTTTCGTCGTCACCCGGCAGGTGCACCACAGTCCCAGCAACCGGGGCGACGCCGTCGATCTCGTGGCGTTCGTCAACGGCCTGCCGGTGTTCACCTTCGAGCTGAAGAACAACATCACCAAGCAGACCGTCGATGACGCTGTGCAGCAGTACCAGCGGGATCGCGACCCGCGAGAGCTGCTGTTCGCCTTCGGGCGCACGATCGCGCACTTCGCTCTCGACGATCAGCGGGTCCGGTTCTGCACGCAACTCAAGGGCAAGTCGTCATGGTTCCTGCCCTTCGACCAGGGGTTCAACGACGGCGCTGGTAACCCGCCCAACGCTGACGGGGTGATGACCGACTACCTGTGGCGGCGAGTCCTTGCCCCCCAAAGACTCGCGGGCATCATCGAGAACTACGCGCAGGTCGTCACCGAGAAGAACCCGACGACGGGTAAGCGCACGGCCAAGGCGATCTTCCCGCGCTATCACCAGCTTGACGTGGTTCGCAAGTTGCTCGCCGATGTCGCCGCCAACGGCGCTGGCAGGCGATACCTCATCCAGCACTCTGCAGGCAGTGGCAAGTCCAACTCGATCGCCTGGCTCGTCCACCAGCTTGTGGAGGCCACGCACCAGGGAACCCTGGCCTTCGACTCGGTCATCGTGGTCACCGACCGCGTGATTCTTGACGATCAGCTCTCGCAGACCATCAAGTCGTTTTTGCAGCTCGGCTCGACAGTCGTCCACGCGGACCGCTCGGGAGACCTGCGCTGGGCGATCACGGCGGGTAAGAAGATCATCGTCACAACGGTGCAGAAGTTCCCCTACATTCTCGATGACATCGGCTCAGAGCATCAGGGCCACAACTTCGCCATCGTCATTGATGAGGCCCACTCGTCTCAGGGTTCGAAGACCTCGGCCGCCGTGTCTCGCGCGCTCGGTGGCGGTGTTGATTCTGATGAGGAGGACAGCGTCGAGGATCAGATCAACCGGATCATCGAAGCGAAGAAGCTGCTGCCGAATGCGAGTTACTTCGCGTTCACTGCGACACCGAAGAACAAGACGCTGGAGATGTTCGGCGAACCGGTCTCGAACCCCGACGGCACGGTCGGCCATCGCCCATTCCATTCGTACACGATGAAGCAGGCCATCCAAGAGGGCTTTATCGTGGATGTGCTCGCGAACTACACGCCGGTGGGTAGCTACTACAAGCTGATGAAGACGGTCGAGGACGACCCTGAGTTCGATGTGAAGCGGGCCTCGAAGAAGCTGCGAGCCTACGTCGAGGGTAACCAGCACGCGATCGCGCAGAAGGCCGACATCATGGTCGAGCACTTCCTCGGTCAGGTGATCGCCAAGCAGAAGATCGGCGGGCAGGCCCGCGCGATGGTCGTCACCTCATCCATCCCGCGGTGCATCGAATATTTCCACGCCATCCGCGACGCACTGGCAGCACGCAAGAGCCCGTACAAGGTGATCGTCGCCTTCTCCGGCGAACACGACTACAAGGGGGTGCAGGTCACCGAGGCAAGCCTTAACGGTTTCCCCTCCCGGGCCATCGCTGAGCAGATCAAGACCGACCCGTACCGAATCCTCGTCGTCGCCAACAAGTTCCAGACCGGGTACGACGAGCCGCTGCTGCACACCATGTACGTCGACAAGACCCTGTCGGGTGTGCTCGCGGTCCAAACCCTCTCGCGGCTCAACCGGGCGCACCCGGCGAAGCATGAGACGTTCGTGCTCGACTTCGCCAACGATGCCGAGGACATCCAGCGCGCTTTCGATCCGTATTACCGCACCACCGTGCTCGCCGAAGAGACCGACCCCAACAAACTGCATGACCTCGTCAACGACCTCGACGCCTTCGGCATTTACACGCCGGAACACGTCGACGAGTTCGTGACGCGCTACCTGGCCGGTGAGCCTCGCGACCAGCTCGATCCCATTCTCGATGCGTGCGTCGCGGAGTACGTCGAACTTCCCGAGGAAGACGATCAGGTCAGGTTCAAGGGCGACGCGAAGGCCTTCCTGCGCACCTACAACTTCCTCTCCACGGTGCTGCCCTACGGCAGCCCTGAGTGGGAGAAGCGCTCGATCTTCCTCGACCACCTCGTGCCGAAGCTCCCCGCCCCGAAGGAGGAAGACCTCGCCGCCGGAATCCTGGAGAACATCGACCTCGAGTCTTACCGTGCCGAGAAGCTCACAGCGATGAAGATCGTGCTGGACGACGAAGATGGCCAGCTCGACCCCGTGCCCGCGGCAGGTGGCGGCATGCTGGCGACGCCCGAACTGGAGAGACTCTCGGAGATCGTCAAGAGCTTCAACGCCCACTTCGGCAACATCGAATGGAACGACGCCGACCGCGTCGAACGCTTCATCACCGAAGAGATCCCACGCCTCGTCGCCGAAGACGAGGCCTACCAACACGCGCAGGCAAACAACGACCCGGCAAACGCGCGCGTCGAGAGCGACCGCGCACTCGGCCAGGTCATGCTGCGGCTCATCGCCGATGACACGCAGCTCTTCAAAGAGTTCCAGGACAACGAGAGCTTCAAACGCTGGCTGGCCGACGCCGTGTTCAACGCAACGTACAGGAAGAGCGCATGAAGGCCGGGCCAACGCGACGAGATGCCCTCATGAGTTCGACGCCGCGAGGCTCATCGTTAAGGGGAATCAAGTGAAGGCACGACGGCTCACCTTCTACCTTCTTCGCCAGGACGTTGCCGAGTTCGAGGATGCGCTGGATACGGAGAAGGCCAGCGTCGCGGTGGATCTCGATCCGTCGGCGGGCGTAGACGGGCGCTTCGTCTATGTCCAGCCCCGCCCGTCTGTGCCTTCATGGGTTGGATTCGTCCAGCCGGTACTCGCCGACCAGCTCGGCAGCCTCAGATCGTCTTCCACGTCCGCCTTGCTGCTTCTGCGCACCAGCGGGCGCATCTTCGCCCTCACATTCGGTTACGGCAGGTCACTCCTCGACCTGTCAAAGATCGAGTACCAGTTCGGACTCCGAGTGGCACTCAACCGAATCGACCCTCGTCAGATTCGAAGTCTGGATACCAAGACCTTCGAGGATCTTGTGGTTACGACGAATACTCAGGCGAGCAAGAGTGCTGAACTGCCCACATTTGGTGTCGACGTATCGCGCGACATCCTGAGAGCAGTCACCGGGGAGCCGCGCGACCAGTCCGTGACGAAACGAATCGCCGGTGCGGACTCACTTGTGATGGGAGTCAAGGCGCCGGTGACGGAGCTGCCTGCTATCTGCGATGACCTGCTTGTCGCGTTCGAAGCCGACGACTACAAGACAGACTTTGGCTGGATCGACCAACTCTCGCTCGTGCGTGACAGCGCACGCATCGGAGCGCTCAACGATCTCCTCGTGGAGCAGTTGCGAAGCGGAGCGACCGGATCAACGCACCTGGCAATGCCGGAAGCTATCGATTGGGAGGACATCGACGGGTTCAAGATCGCAGGAACGCGAAGCCATGTCTATGACGACCTTGATCTCGATGAATATCTTGATCGCATCGGAGAAGACTGCGCCACCATCACAGTCGAGAATCTCAAGTCCAGGTATGTGTGGGTGCGGTTCGGACGCTCAGGAAACTTTGACAAGCGTTGGAACCTCTATCAGTGCCTCGTTACTGAGCAGCGGATCAACGACCAATTGCACGTCCTCATAGAAGGTCGCTGGTTCGCTGTCAGCACCACCTTGGTCGAGGAGGTCGATGCCTTCGCGGCTGGGCTCATCGACGCGACGGTTCAGCTTCCGCCAGCACACGTCGGAGAGGTTGAAGCCGACTACAACGCCCGCCTCGCCCTCAGTTCGCCCCAGCACCTCCTCAAGCTCGATGCACGCATCAAGCGGCCAGGAGGCGCCAGCAGCGGCATCGAGTTCTGTGATGTCCTCTCGGATGACGGCGACTTGATCCATGTGAAGCGCAAGTCCCGTTCCGCAACACTGAGCCACCTCTTTGCCCAAGGAGGAGTGTCGGCCGCGGCTTTCGTCAACGACGGCATCTTCCGAACCCAGGTCCGCGAACTGATCCAGGCAGAAGTGCCCCAGGAAGCTCTTGAGAGCTGGTTGCGCTTGGTGCCCAGCGCAGAGGAAGCCGTCGATAGATCTCGTTACCGTGTGACCTACGCTGTCATCGCCAACTCCAGCCGTGAAGGGCGAGACTGGCTGCCCTTCTTCAGCAAACTGAACCTGATGCAACAGGGGCGACAACTCTCCACGATGGGGTTCACCGTCGCGATCGCGCGAGTTCCGATCATCGACCCTGGCCAAGGCGAGAACGAGGAAATCCAGAGTGTCTCATGAACCACTGAATCTCGATGACGACGGCGAGTGGGCCGGAGAGTGGTGGCTGCCCGACGAGCCCGACCACAAGGTGCCGGGCACCCTTCGGTACACGAGCGCTGATGGGCTGGCGCTCACGTTGATAGGCACGTTCGAGGACCGCATCAGCACGACGATCTCTCCCGGCGTGGTGGCATTTCATGAAGGACGCCGAACGTGGGAGGTGATCCACGGTGCTGCCGAGCAGCGAGAGATCACTCTCTTCGGCTGCGTCCCGAACGGCGGCAAACGCACGTACGGCGCACGCGTCCAGACTCCTGACAAGCAGACCATCACGTCCATCACTGGCCTCATCGGAGCGCATGTCAGCGGTGAAGACGAGGTGGTGTTCTCGGCAGCGGAGGTCTCCGTGGACAACCTCGGGGTCTGGGGAGCAACGTCTGTATTCGAGGGCTTCTGGGGCGCTCCCAGAGGCCGTCCCGATGGCAGCGGCACCATCTCTGTGAAGCCGGTGGAGGCTCAGACGGTCAAGGCCGATGGAGCCGAGTTCATTCTTGCGCACCACCACACCCTGCCGTTCTTCGATCAACGTCAGGGCGGGACTACAGGCCGTGTGCGTGACACGACGTTCGTGCGGGTCGTCCGGGAGACGCCGTTCTCATGGCGCGAGGCGATGAGGCTCGCCCGAACGGTCCAGGACCTGATCGCACTGGCGACACATCGTGCCGCAGGAGTGATCTGGCTGCGGTTGAGGCTGGCGGAGGGCGATGTGGAGCCTGAGCCGACCAGGCCGCAACGCGAGTGGAACGTCGAGGTGATCTACTCGCCCTCGAAAGTGGGCGATCACGATGCGAAGGTCATCGAGCCGCACCGTGTGTTCTTCACATGCGAGACGCTTCCGTTCGAGGAGGTCATCCCTCGCTGGTGCAAGGTGCACGAGCAGCTGCAATCGGCGCTGAACATGATCCTTGGGCTCCGCTACGCGCCCGCTGAGTACATCGAGAACAACCTCCTGACGGCGGTCGGAGCGGCTGAGGTGCTGCATCGCGGTCTTGACATAGACGAGCCGCCGATGCCGCGTGAAGAGTTCAAGCCGATGCGTGAAGCGATGCTGACGCACGTGCCTGAGCAGCATCGTGAGCGCATCAAGGGCTCCCTCCGTAATGACCCCACGTTGCGCGAACGGTTGTTCGCCCTTGCGGCTCGGCCAGACCAGGAAGCGATGTCCACGCTCGTCCCAGACATTGACCGATGGGCGCGACGGACGACGCGAGCACGCAATGATCTGGCCCACGAAGGACGAACACCGAATCACACCTTCGAGGAGTTGATCGCCATCGTGGATGTCACCACTGCGGTGGTGATATTGAACCTGCTGCACGAGGTCGGGCTATCTGCCGAGCGGCAGCGAGAGATCGTCAAGGAGCACCCGCTGTTGCGTGCGACAGCTCGACAAGCGAGTAGGCATCTATGCGCTCCCAATGAATGATATTGACCTCGCCGACGACACAAGATTGAGGCTCGTCGCGCATGTCAAGCGATAGCGCTAGCCACATCAACAGCCGGTCGATTCATCTTTCCTCACGGCCTCCGCGTCTTCGCCCACACCGTGCCCCGGTGAACTCCGTACCGGCGTGCCAGCGTCTTCACACTGACACCGTCGGCGCGGGCTGTTCGCATAACGTCCACTTCGGTGTCAGTGAGACGTGTTCGAGGTCGTTTCTTTGGTTCCGCCGACGCGCCGATCAGAGGGTCGTCGACCTCGCCCTCGGGCTCGGCATCCCCACGAGTGCTTGGATTCCACGCGGAAACCAGCCTCTCAACCCGTGGTCGCCTGTTCCCGCAACACTCCATTGCCTCCACCCCACGCACAAGGCTCGAACCCTTGCCCGACGAATCGTTGGCAGGGGTTCGGGCCTTTTGGCTGTCCTGCGCCCAGTTGAGGGCGTTGCCGTTGATCTCGGGGTCGGTCAGCATCTCGTAGGGGCGCTGGTACTCGACGCGGAGCTCGTCGTCTTCTTCGACGTAGACCTTGGTGAAGAAGGCTTGGTTGCACAGGCGCCGGTTGGTGTCGTCGCAGCGGGCGTAGATGTCGGCGCAGTTGGCCAGCAGGTTGAGGGCGTCTTCGAGGTGGGCGCGGGCGTCGGCGTACTCGCCGTGGTGGGCGTCGATACGGCGGGTGACCTGGTCGAGTTCGCCGAGGATGCGGTCCTGTTCGCGTTTGAGCAGGGCGAGCGGGATCGCGTCGGCGTAGTGGGCTTGCAGGAGTCGTTCCTGCTCGTTCTGCAGTCGGTCGCGGTTGGCGGTGAGCTGGTTCAGTTCGTCGGTCTCGTCGGCCATGAGCCGGTCGAACTCGTGGTGCAGCATCCCGCCGAGCGCTTCTCGGTGCGCGGGCGTGATCTGCACTCGCTGGTAGTACCGCTCGATCATCTGCTCGACGTCCTCGATGAGGATCGCGCCACGGGTGCAGTCGGTGCGCTTGGAGTGCCGGCCGGAGCAGACGAAGTAGGGGTAGACGTTGCCGTGACGGTTCTTCGCGTTCGAGACCATCAGCCGTGATCCGCAGGCGCCGCAGAACACGGTGCCTTTCAGGTAGTGGTCGTGCAGCTGGGTCGCTTCGGCGGCCGTCTTGTGCGCGGTGAGCACCGATTGCACCTGGTACCAGACCTCGGGCGGTACGAGTGGTTCGTGGCTGCCGGCGTAGCGAGTGCCCCGGTAGATCACGTCGCCCTTGTAGTAGGGGTTGATCAGCATCCGGTGCACCGAGGACACCGCGAGCGGTTTGCCGGGCCGTTTCGGGGTGGGCAGGCTGGTCAGCCCGCGGGAGGTGAGTTCGTCGTGGAGCTGGCTGACGGTCCAGTTGCCGGAGGCGTAGGCCTTGAACGCCCACTGGATCATCGGGGCGCGTTCGGGGTCGAGTTCGACGGTGCGTGCTTCGCGGCCGAGCTCGTCGGTGGTGCGGATGTTGAGGTACCCGATGGGGGCTTTGCCGACGGTGCCGCCGCCGATGGCTTTCTGGGTCATACCCTTGGTGACCTCGGTGGCGAGGTTGCGGGAGTAGAACTCTGCGATGGAGGACATGATGCCGTGCAGCAGCATCCCCGAGGGGGTCTGGTCGATGTTCTCCGTGGCGGAGACGAGCATGACCCCGGCCTGCTGGAGGGCCAGGTGGATGGCCACGTCGTCGCTGCGGTTGCGGGCGAGCCGGTCGACCTTGTGCACGATGCAGTAGGCGACCTTGTTGGCTTTGACGTACTGGATCATCCGCATCAGGTCGGGCCGGTCGGCGGACTTCGCGGACGCTCCGGCGTCGATGAACTCCTCGACGATGACCGCGCCGAGCTGTTCGGCCTTGCGGTTGTTCGCATCCCGTTGCGCGGGGATGGAGAAGCCCTCGTCGGCTCCGCCGCGTTCTGCCTGTTCGCGGGTGGACACGCGCAGGTAGGACACGGCCAGGGCGCCGCTGGCGGGTGGTTCGACAAGGCTGCGCACCGGGTCGGTGTGCAGGGATGTGGCGTTCATGGGTCCTTCTCTCACGTAGATCGGACCTCGCGCCGAGACGGTGTACGCCGTCTGGCGGGTGCTGATCGTGAGAGGAACCCCGCGGTGGGGTTCTAGGACCAGGCCGACGATGTCGCCGGCCACGTAACGCTTGCCCCGTCCTCGTTCAGGGTCGGGGGGTTGGGACCACAGCACGCCACGCTGAGCGCGAGGCTTGCACCATTCATTCTACCGTTTCACTCCTGGTCGGGCGATGGCCTTCGTCGCTGGGCGTGGCTACGGTGTCGGCGCGGTAGGTGTCGGGTGGTTCGGCGGCTCGTCGGTCGATGCGGGATTGTCCGCTGTCGTGCAGGGTCAGGCGGATCAACACCTCGCAAAGCTTGTGCAGGTCCGGAGCGTCGCGGTGGACAGGGCGCACGGAGAACTTGCGGTCCTCGTAGCGGCGCCGGTTGGTCTTCTTGACATAGGTGCCCATCAGCCCCTCACCTCCCCGGTTTCCGGGTCGGCACCGGCGAAGAAGGCGTCTTCTTTGGCGCGGCGTTCGGCGACCTGTGCGGCGACGTGTTTGACGAAGTCTTGGTCGCGGTCGGCGACGAACACGTCCTCGACGGGGTCGGCGGGGTCCTCACCGGGCCAGGTCGTTTGCCGGGTGGGGCGGTCGCGGTCCAGGCGGGTGCCGGAGGATGCGACCCATTCGCGCAGACGGGCGCGGGCGTCGGCAAAGTCGCGGTGCCACCCGAACGGGGCCGACCCGTCTTGTTCGGGGTGGTACGCGCACAGCCAGTGCAGGTGCAGCGCGGACAGTTCCCAGACGAGTTCGTCGTGGCGGTGCCAGAACGGCGGGATCACGCTGGCCGGCAGCCCGTAGGTGCGGCGGAGGGTCTCGACCCATCGGTTGAGGGCGTACCACTCCTTCTCGAGCGGGTCGGCGCGCAGCAGGTGCCAGTTCACCGGATGCGGCGGGCCAGCCTCCTCCTCGTCTTCGTCTTCGGGCTCGTACTCGTCGTCGTAGTCGTCTTCGTCGAGGTCGAGGTCGTCGGGGAGGTCTCCGGGTTGGGTCTCGTCCGCGGCGGGATCGTGCGGGGTCTGGTCGGTCATCGCTGTCGCCTCCCTCGTCCTCACATGCCCATCGCGGGCGCGGGCCGGGCCTGCTGGCGCTCGGGCGGGTCGAACGAGGGCGCCTGGCGTTCGGCGGCGTGTTCTGCCGCGGGCCGGCGCGGGGTGCGGTCGACCTCGTAGCGAGTGCGCGCCGCGTCGTGCCCGATCCGCTTGGCGATGAACTCCTCTTCACCGGCGACCATCGCCCCGTCGCGCTCGTACTCCGGTGTGCGGGTGTAGCCCTCGGCGATGAACTTGTCGCCCTTGGCGAACCGCTCGTGCGCGTGCCGCGCCGACCGGCCGAACATCACCATGTTGTGGTACGTCGTCTCCAGCTGGGTGAACGACCCGTCGGACTCGCGGCGGTAGTGCTCCTGCCCGAACCGGGCGTAGAACCGGGCATCGCCCTTGGCGGTCTGGCTCAGCTGTGGATCGGAAGCGATGAACCCCGAGGTCGAGGTCTGGGTATGCATGGACATGGCTGGCTCCTGTGTTCAGGCAGCCCCTACTCGTTGGTGGCCGCTGTGGCAGGCAGGTGCACGCACCCGCCCCGGTTCAGCGGCGTGGGTCGCCGCGCTGGAGCAGGCTCTCGATCTCGGCCCGGTCGGTTGTGAGCTGGGTGGCGTCGGGTCGGTCGGGCCAGGCGCGCAGGTCGGTGACGATGGGCGGGGCGGCGCGCAGCAGGGTGACGGCGGTGCCGAACGCGAGGGTGCGGATGCGGTCGGGCGGGAAGATCGCGACTCGACGGACGGAGCGCTGATTGCTCCTCGTGCCGTGGTCGCCGAGGGTGATGCTGTCGGTGTATTCGTCGCGTTCGCCGATGAGGGTGGAGAGGTCGTGGAGGTCTTTGGAGCTGGACGCGCCGCCGAGGATGATCTTCACGATGGAGGCATCCCAGATCGCATTGGCCTGGTTCTCGTTCCAGCGGTCGCGGGCTTGGGCGAGGGATTGCAGGACGGGCAGGCAGGTGATGCCGGTGCCGCCGCCTTCTGCCATCAGCACCGGCAGCGAGGGCAGTGGTGCGAGGTTGGCGATCTCATCGAGGGCGAGCAACATCGGCGGGTCGAGGCGGGCGCCGGGTGAGCGGGCGGCGAGGCGGCGGGCGGTCTCCACGAGGTCTTCCACCAACGCCGCCACGAGCGCCGCGCTGGCGCCGGCTCCGGCGCCGGTGGCGAGGAGGAACAGAGTGCCACGTTCGCGGATGAAGGTTTCGGGGTCGAAGTCCTCACCGGGGCCGGGGCTGACGGCATCGAGCACCCGAGGGTCTGCCAGTGCGCCGAGTGCGAGGGAGACGCCTTGCCAGATGGAGTCGCGGGTTCTGGGGTCGGCGTCGATCATCGATTCCAGCGAGTCCGCCCACCCGGTCGCCGCGGTCGGGCTGTTGGTGAGGATCGCGACCGCCTCCGCGGCGGCGGAGGGGTCGAGCGTCCATCGGAACAGCTCTTCGGGGGTGCGGTGGTCGAGGGCGGCGGCGTGCAGTAGCGCTTGGAGCGCGGTTCGGGTTTTGCCTTCCCAGAACCCGCCGGACTCGACCCCGCCCGCACTCAGGCCGGTGGCGGAGGCGAGGCCGGTGGCGCGGATCATCGCCGTCAGCGGGTCGGCGCAGCCGCGGATGGGTGACCAGCGCATTCCCGCCGGCACGCCCTCGGCTAGATGTTGCGGGTCGAACACCGCGACTGGGCCGATGCGCTTGCGGGCACGCAGGGTCGCGGTGAGGTTGTCGGGGCGGGTGCTGGTCGCGATGACCGCGCCGGGGGCGTCCAGGATCGCGGGGATGACCACGTGCAGGCCTTTGCCGGAGCGGGGTGGGCCGATGAGCAGGATCGAGTCCTCCACTGATGCCCAGACCTCGCGGCCCCGACTGGTGCCCAGCCGGTAGCCCGCGTCGGCCGGGGTGGGGCGCTCGACGGAGGGGCGCAGGTTCCCGGCCCGGCGCAGCAGCGCTTTCGCCGACGCCATGGTCGTGATCTCGTGGCCGGTTGCGATCCCGGCGGTGGTGTGCGGATCGGTCGCCTGCTTCCGGGAGTGGCGGCGCAGCCGGACCCACACCCAGCCGCCGCCGGCGGCCAGGGCGGTGAGCATCACGACCGCGACGGCCCAGTATGCGAACGGGTGGAGCCCTGGCGCGTCGAGTGCGTCGGCGGGGTTGCCGGGGCGGAACAGCATCCCGACCCCGGCGGCAGGCCCCGCGTCCGGTTGCGGGATGCCGGTGAGGAATGCGGCCACGCTGCCGGCGGCGCGCAGGATCAGCGCGAGGCCGAACAGGGCGACCAGTCCGATCATCGCGGCGTTGGTGAGCTCGTCGCCGAAGCTGCCGGTCTGCCGGCCCGGCGGGGTGGTGCTCATGGCAGGCTCCGGGTCACGACGGTGCCGGAGATGCGCCCGACCAGCACCACCCCGTCAGCGCCAGTGGCTTGTTTCGGGTCGAGGAGGGCGCGGGCGGTGCCGTGCGGGGTGGCGTCGGTGTGGGAGACGATCAGGCAGCAGGCCACGTCCTCCCCGGGCACGAACCCCTCCCCGGTGACCTCGACCAGCACCGGCGCAGCCGGCTTCTCCCGCTTCCGTTTCGGCGCCGACTCGGTAGCGGTCTTGCGGGGCGGGCGTGCTGGGAGGAGTTCGGTGAAGCTGGTGCCGTCGGCCTCGTGCACCTCGACCCGCACCGGCACCCTCCGGTCCTCACTGGCGTGGTCGATGACCTGCGGGAACGACCCCCGCACCCACGCCGGCACCCCCTCGGGCGGCGGATGCGGGGCGCCGTCGATGGTCACGGCCATCGACCCATCGGTGTGGATGTCGAGGATCACGGTGCGCAGCTGCACCGGCACAGGCTCGGATGCGGGCGGGGTGGTGTGTCGTCTCATGCCGCCCAGGTGCACCCGCACCGCCCCGAGGCTGCCGCGGGATCATGCGGCGCGTTGGCTGCTGTTCAGAGGGAGAGCCCGGACGAGCGGCCTGGTGCATCTCGGCCGGGGCGCTCGGTGGGAAACGGCGCGATAGGGCGGTGCGTGCCCGATCTGCGCGGGCGTGCCGGGCGGACTCGGGGGTCCTCGTTCAGCCGGTGCTTCAGCGCCTGTTGCTGCTCGTTGCCTGGGGCGTGTTCGATGACCGGGGCCTGTTCGATGCGCTCCTGGTGCTGGTCTTGCTGCGGCGTCATGGTGACGGGGTTCTCGGTGCGGTAGGCCTCGATGACCAGCCGCCGGTAGGTGTCCTGGTAGGCGGCGATTCCGGAGCGTAGCGCCTGTTCGATGTGGGTCACCATGCGCTCGGTCTCTGAGACCGGCTTGCCGAGGGCTTTCGCTACGCCGGCGGTGCTGATGGGACGGCGGCGGTTGCCGGTGAAACGGCCGATCCGCGCCTGCAGCCCTTCTGGGCCGGCGCGGAACTCGATGACCTTGTTGCGGCCGACGAGCAGCCCGAACTGCGCTTGATCCCGGCCGAACGACGGCTCGGCGAACACCGCGTCCGGCACGGCCTCATACTTGTCAACGCCGGCCTCGAACGCGGACAGGGCATCGAGGAACGGTGAACCACCGCTGCCATCACTGAACTCACTCTGATCGGACACGACGCCCTCCTCGTTCTGTTCCGTTGCGTCGTACCCCGGGCGGGGTACGAGACGCAGGTGCGCTCTCCGTCACCGTTTCGAGGACGATGCCGACCCCTGTTCGCGTGATGGCGCCGGTCGACGGCCTCTGCGAACACAGGCTTGCAAACCGCATCTGCGCAAGTCAGGGGCCAGGATCACTGAACGTGCGGGTGTGCACTCCATCGCCCTCCCGCGGTTGAACAGTGGGTGAACACTCGCCCGGATGAGGCCTTGCGACTTGCAAGCTGTATCGATAGACGTCAATATAGAGGCATGTCGATGCAGGAGTTGGTGATTGTCGGGTCCGGCCCGGCGGGGTACACGGCCGCGATCTACGCGGCGCGGGCAGGGCTGACGCCGGTCGTGGTGGCGGGATCGGTGACGGCCGGTGGGGCGTTGATGACGACGACGGAGGTGGAGAACTTCCCCGGCTTCATCGATGGCGTGCAGGGTCCGGAGCTGATGGCGTCGATGCGCGCCCAGGCGGAGCGGTTCGGTGCGCGCATCCTGATGGATGACGCGATACGGCTGGATCTCACAGGCCCCGTGAAGGCCGTCGAGACCGGCAGCGGTGAGACGTTCCAGGCGAACGCGGTGATCCTGACGATGGGCTCCGCTTACCGCAAGCTCGGCCTCCCCGAAGAGGAGCGCCTGTCGGGCCACGGGGTCTCGTGGTGCGCGACCTGTGACGGGTTCTTCTTTCGTCAGCAGGAGATCGCTGTGGTCGGCGGTGGGGATTCCGCGATGGAGGAGGCCCGGTTCCTGACGCGGTTCGCGTCGAAGGTCACGCTCGTGCACCGTCGCGATGAGTTCCGGGCGTCGAAGATCATGGCCGAGCGGGTGCTGGCCGATCCGAAGATCGAGATCGCCTGGAATAGCGAGGTGGCCCAGGTCCTCGGCGACGACCGTGTGACGGGGCTGCGGCTGCGGGACACGGTCACTGGTGCCGAGCGCTCCCTGGATGTGACCGGGGTGTTCGTCGCGATCGGGCATGACCCGCGCTCCGAGCTCATCACCGGGCAGGTCGACATTGATCCGGACGGGTATGTGCGGGTCGCGCACCCGTCGACGGCCACGAACCTGCCGGGCGTGTTCGCGGCCGGTGATCTGGTCGATCACACGTACCGGCAGGCGATCACGGCCGCGGGCACCGGGTGCGCCGCAGCGCAGGACGCCCAGCACTACCTCTCCCATCTCGCCCCCGCCGCCCAGCCGGCTCCCGTCCTGGAGGTCTCCGCATGAACCCCGTCACCCATGTCACCGACGCGACGTTCCAGAGCGAGGTGATCGAGTCCGAGCTGCCGGTCGTGGTCGATATCTGGGCGGCCTGGTGCGGGCCGTGCAAGGCGATCGCCCCGATCCTCGACCAACTCAGTGAGGAGTACGCGGGACGGGCGAAGATCGTGAAGATCGACGCCGATGCGAATCCGGAGGCCGTGACCGCGGCCGGGGTCACCTCGATCCCGACGCTCGGGTTCTATCGGGCCGGGGAACGGGTGGACGTGCTGATCGGCGCGCACCCGAAGCCCGTGATCGCCGCGAAGATCGAGGAGCTGCTCGCATGACCCAGACGAACACTGCCCCTGTCATGGCGGCCCCGAAGCGGCTGTCCACGCTGGACAAGTGGCTGCCGGCGTGGATCGGGCTCGCGATGGTCGCGGGCCTGCTGCTGGGTCGTTTCGTTCCCGCGCTCTCCGACGCGCTGTCCGCGATGGAGGTCGGCGGGATCTCCGTGCCGATCGGCCTCGGCCTGCTGGTGATGATGTATCCGGTGCTCGCGAAGGTCCGCTACGACAAGGTCGCGGCTGTCACCGGCGACAAGCGCCTGCTCGTCTCCTCGTTGCTGCTGAATTGGATCGCGGGCCCCGCGGTCATGTTCGCCCTCGCCTGGGTGTTCCTGCCCGACCTGCCCGAGTACCGCACCGGGCTCATCGTCGTGGGCTTGGCCCGGTGCATCGCGATGGTCGTGATCTGGAACGACCTCGCCTGCGGCGACCGCGAGGCGACCGCGGTGCTCGTCACGGTCAACTCCGTGTTCCAGGTCGTGATGTTCTCGGTGTTGGGATGGTTCTACCTCACCGTGCTGCCCGGCTGGCTCGGCTTGGATACCCAGGGGCTGGAGATCTCGGTGTGGCAGATCGCGCTGAACGTGCTCGTGTTCCTCGGCGTCCCGCTCATCGCCGGGTTCGCGTCCCGCTGGATCGGTGAGAAGCGCCGAGGCCGGGAATGGTACGAGGAGACGTTCCTGCCCCGGGTGGGGCCGTGGGCGTTGTACGGGTTGCTGTTCACGATTGTGCTGCTGTTCGCGCTGCAGGGTGAGGCGGTCACCCAGAACCCGCTCGACGTCGCCCGGATCGCGCTGCCGCTGCTGGTGTACTTCGGCCTCATGTGGTTCGCCGGCCTCCTGCTCGGCAAGGGGCTGGGCCTTGGGTATGCGCGGTCGACGACGCTGGCGTTCACGGCGGCGGGCAATAACTTCGAGCTCGCGATCGCGGTCGCGATCGGTACCTTCGGTGCCGCCTCCGGTCAGGCGCTCGCAGGTGTCGTCGGCCCGCTGATCGAGGTGCCCGTGCTCGTCGGCCTCGTCTACGTCTCCCTCTGGGCCGCGCGCGCCTGGTTCCACACCGACCCCTACGCGACGGAAGCCGTCACCGAATCGAGGACGTCATGACCGATACGACCGTCATCCCCGACGTCGAGGCGTGCGCACCGTCCTCGACGCACGCGATCGGACAGGATGCCGCCGCGACCGTGGCCGGCGCACTCAAGTCGCTCGCCGACCCGCTCAGGTTGCGGATGTTGTCCGCGATCGCCACCGACCCGCGGGGCGAGTCGTGCGTGTGCGACCTCGCTGAGCTTGCCGAGGTGTCCCAGCCGACCGTTTCCCACCACCTCAAGGTGCTCAAGGAGACGGGGATGCTGCTGTCGGAACGGCGCGGCACATGGGTCTGGTACCGGATCGCCCCGGCCCGGCAGCGCGCCGTCGCCGCCCTCCTGGACGCGTTCGCGCCGGCCGCGGTTGCCGACGAGCCGGAGCAGACCGAGGACCGTGCTGAGGCGCTGCGTGACATGGACACACGCGTCACCCGTCTCGCCGAGGAACTCGCCGACGAGCTCACCGGCCTGAACCGGGACCTCGTGATCGCGATCGTGCGGGAGTCCTACGCGGGTCTGGTCCGCTCGGCGAAGCTGACCCGGCACCTGATCCCGCTCACCGAGCGGTTCGCCCGGCAACGCCTGGCCGATCTCACCCGGAACTGGGAAGCCGGGGTGCCGCAGGTGCTGTTCGTATGCGTGCAGAACGCCGGCCGCTCCCAGCTCGCCGCCGCCCTCGTCAACCAGCTCGCCGGCGGCACCGTCATCGCACGCTCAGCCGGGTCGACCCCCGCGGCCGACGTGCACCCACACGTGCGGTCTCTACTGACCGAGATCGAGGGCGAGCACGACGCGGAGACGGCGTTCCCGAAGCCGCTCACCGACGACGCCGTCCGCGCCGCCGACGTCGTGATCACGATGGGGTGCGGCGACGTGTGCCCGATCATCCCGGGCGTCCGCTACGAGGACTGGGCCGTGGGCGACCCGGCCCTCGCCTCCCCGGAAGGGGTCGCGGCGATCCGCGACGACATCGAAACCCGCGTCCGCGCACTCCTCACCACCCTCACTCACTGAACGAAAGAAGCGAACCGAACATGACCGATCAGAAGCCCTCCGTGCTGTTCGTCTGCGTCCACAACGCCGGCCGCTCCCAGATGGCCGCGGGCTACCTCCGCCACCTCGCCGCAGGCCGGGTCGAGGTGCGCTCGGCCGGGTCGATGCCCGCCGACCAGATCAACCCGGTCGCCGTCGAGGCCATGGCTGAGGAGGGCATCGACATCACCGCCGAGCAGCCCAAGATCCTCACCACCGAGGCCGTGCAGGACTCCGACGTCGTGATCACCATGGGCTGCGGCGACGCGTGCCCGTTCTTCCCCGGCAAACGCTACGAGGACTGGAAGCTCGACGACCCCGCCGGGCAAGGCATCGACGCCGTGCGTCCGATCCGCGACGACATCAAGACCCGCATCCAGACCCTGATCGACAGCCTGCTCACCCCAGCGGCACCGTAATCCGGCGGGCGCGGGCATGACCGCAGGCTTCGGACTCGGGCCGTTGGCGGGGAAGACCGAGGGCTATGTCTGCGCGTCCGTGCGGGCACCGATCGCGTGGACGATCTGCATCCGGCTCGGGTATCCGGCCGTGCCGGTCTCGGTGCGATAGATACGGCAGGCGAGATTCCCGGTCGGCACGGTCCCGGGGATCACATCCGCGCCGTCGATGAGCACGGTCGGCGACCCGGCGAACGCGATCGCCGCAGCGTCCGCGGGTGATGTCACGCGGCGCTCGATGACCGGGATCGCCGAAAGTCCGAGCGATGCCAGGGCGGCTTCTGCCTCTGCGAGGGCCAGCCGGGAGTTCGGGCAGTCCTCGATGCTCAAAACTTCTATCCGCACAGCGTTCCTTTCGCCCGAGTTCACACTCCCCACTATAGGTACATCAATTGCTGACTGGTCAGCAATTGATGTATGGTCAGTGCATGCTGACTCTTGCTTCTCGTGTGGATGTGATGAACCGTCTCGGGCGGGCGATGGCCGATCCCACCCGGTCTCGTATCCTGCTGTCGCTGCTCGTCGCGCCGGGGTATCCGGCGAAGCTTGCCCGGGAGCTGGAGCTGTCCCGCACGAACGTGTCGAACCATCTGGCGTGTCTGCGCGGGTGCGGGATCGTGGTCGCCGAGCCCGAGGGGCGGCAGACGCGGTACGAGATCGCCGACCCGCATCTCGCGGCGGCGTTGACGGCTCTGGTGGATGTGACGCTCGCGGTGGACGAGCAGGTGCCGTGCATCGACCCGGAGTGTTCGGTGCCCGGCTGCTGCGGCACGGCCGCCGACGCCGACGAGGATGCCTCGTGAGCGACGACTGCTGCGCCCCCGACGTCGCCCCTGCTGCCTCTGTCGGGGATGAGAGGGATGAGCCGTCGCGGTCATGGTGGCGGGATCCGGGAATCCTGATCCCGATCCTCTCCGGTCTCGCGTTCCTCACCGGCCTGATCCTGGAATGGTCTGGGCAGGACACGGTGGCGCTGGGGGTGTTCTGGGCGGGTCTGCTGTTGGGCGCATACACCTTCATGCCCGGCGCGATCCGTGCTCTGGTGACACGCCGGAAGATCGGGATCGCGCTGCTGATGACGATCAGCGCGATCGGTGCGGTGGTCCTCGGCTACGTCGAGGAAGCCGCCGCTCTCGCCTTCCTGTACTCGATCGCCGAAGCCTTGGAAGACAAGGCGATGGATCGTGCCCGCAGCGGCCTGCGCGCCCTGTTGAAGCTTGTGCCCGACACGGCGACCATCCGCCGGAACGATGCGACGGTGGAGATTCCCGCCGCCGAGCTCACTGTCGGGATGGTCCTCGTCGTCAAGCCCGGTGAGCGGGTCGCGACCGACGGGATCGTCCTGTCGGGCCGGTCGAGTCTGGATACCTCGGCGATCACCGGCGAGTCGATCCCCGTCGAGGTCGCTCCCGGCGATGCGGTGTCCGCCGGGGCGATCAACACCGCCGGCGCGCTCGACGTGCGCACCACCGCAGGCGGGGCAGACAACTCGCTGACCACGATCGTCGAACTCGTCGAGCAGGCCCAGGCGGAGAAGGGTGAACGGGCGCGCCTGGCCGACCGCATCGCGAAACCTCTCGTCCCGGGCGTCATCATCCTCGCCGTCCTCGTCGGCGTCCTCGGATCTCTCCTGGGCGACCCGGAGACGTGGATCACCCGCGCCCTGGTCGTCCTG
Organism: Microbacterium istanbulense; assembly: GCF_037204145.1. Taxonomy (NCBI): domain Bacteria; kingdom Bacillati; phylum Actinomycetota; class Actinomycetes; order Micrococcales; family Microbacteriaceae; genus Microbacterium; species Microbacterium istanbulense. Next base: position 7,710 of record NZ_JBBDGN010000014.1, on the reverse strand, counting down.
GTCGCAGCCAGCCCGTGCGCGCTGGCGATCGCGGTGCCCGTCACCGTGGTGTCCGCGATCGGCGCAGCGAGCCGGTTCGGTGTCGTCATCAAGAGCGGGGCCGCGTTCGAGCGCCTCGGCACAATCCGCCACCTCGCCGTCGACAAGACCGGCACCCTCACCCGCAACCAGCCTACCGTCACCGCTGTCGTCACCGCCCCCGACGTGGATACGAGCGACGCCGAGGTGCTCCGTGTCGCGGCCGCGATCGAGCAGCACTCCACCCACCCGCTGGCGACCGCGATCACCACGGCCGCATCCGAGATCCCTGCCGCGGCCGATGTGGCCGAGGAGGCCGGGCACGGCATCTCCGGAACCATCCACGGCCGCCGGGTCACCGTGGGCAGCCCCCGCTGGATCGCCCCCGGTCCGCTCGCCGCCGATGTCGCGGCGATGGAGGCCGCCGGGCAGACCTGCGTCCTCGTCGCCCGCGACGACATGCTGATCGGCGCGATCGGGGTGCGCGACGAGCTCCGTCCCGAAGTCCCCGACGTCGTCCACACGCTCACCGGGCAGGGGGTGGCCGTGTCGATGCTCACCGGCGACAACACCCGCACCGCCCACGCCCTCGCCAGCCAGGCCGGGATCACCGACGTGCACGCCGAGCTCCGCCCCGAGGACAAAGCCCGCCTCGTCGCAGCATTCGCGACGGAGCGGCCGACGGCGATGATCGGCGACGGCATCAACGACGCCCCCGCCCTGGCCGGCGCGACCGTCGGGATCGCGATGGGCGCCACCGGCTCCGATGCCGCGATCGAGTCTGCCGACATCGCGTTCACCGGCCACGACCTGCGCCTCATCCCACAAGCCCTGCAGCACGCGAAACGCGGACGGGCGATCATCAACCAGAACATCGTCCTGTCCCTCGCGATCATCGTCGTGCTGCTCCCGCTCGCGATCACCGGCACGCTGGGCCTTGCCGCCGTCGTCCTCGTCCACGAAGTCGCCGAGGTCATCGTGATCGGCAACGGCCTCCGCGCCGCCCGTACACGCCGCACTGCGCTCCCGGACACAACACACACCCCGGACCCGGTCGCCGCGACAGCCAGCAGGTAACTCGCAGCGAGCCGAGAAGGCCCACGCCCCGAACGCATCGCGCCTGGGCGCGGTCCCTCGCCCCGCATCGGACCGTCTTGTTCCGCGAACCTGAACCACGAGATAGCCTGAACGGGCATCGAGTACTCAAGTTTCCGCCAAAACCTTCATTACTTCGACGAACTTTTAAACTTCAGCTCATGCGGGCGGTGGTGTCGAAGAGGTCGTATTCGTCCGGGTGGAGCTGGTGTTGGACGACGAAGGAGCGGTCCTTGATCCGCCACAGTCCTTGTCCGGTGCCGAGGGTGGGGAGCAGTTCGCGTTCGGTGCCGGTCAGGCCGAGGGTCTTGGCGGTGGTGCCGAGCTGGTCGGATTCCTGCCGGTAGATGATCCGCGATTCGGCGTTCGCGAGCAACGAGTTCGCCAGTGATCGCATGGCGGAGCCTTGGTCGCCGACGTTTTCGAGGTCGGTGAGTTTGTGGAAGATGAGCATGTTGCTGATGCCGTAGGCGCGGGCGAGGCGCCAGTGCGCGTCCATCCGCTTCAAGAGCGCGGGTTCGCTCATGAGGCGCCAGGCTTCGTCGTAGATGCACCAGCGCTGTCCGCCGTTCGGGTCCAGCAGCGCCGATTCCATCCACGCACTGGAGCAGGTCATCAAGACGCTGACGAGGGTGGAGTTCTCGGTGACGCGGGACAGGTCGAGCGACACCATCGGCAGGGTCGGGTCGAACACTTCGGTGGAGGGGCCGTCGAACAGGCCGGAGAGGTCGCCGGCGACGAGGCGTCTGAGTGCGTGGCCGACGAGGCGGCCGTCTTCGGTGAGGCGCCCGTCGGGGTCGTGGGAGGGGTGCAGGAGGTGGTCGACGATCATCGGCAGGATCGGCACCTGGTTCTCGGTGACGGTCTCGGTCAGGGCGGTGTCGATCGCGGTGTGCTCTAGCGGCGTCATCGACCGGGCCAGCACGGTCTCGGTCAGCGCGCCCACCAGGTCGCGGCGGCGGGAGGCGACCGTGGTCGCCCATTCGGCATCCGACAGCCCAGAAGGCCGGTACCCCTCATCGAGGGGGTTGAGCCGGGTGGGCAGGCCGTGGCCGAGTTGGATCGCGCGGCCGCCGACGGCGCGGGCGATGGCGGTGTGCTCGCCTTTCGGGTCTCCGGGCACGTAGACCCGCCGTCCGAACGGCAGCGACCGGGTGTACAGGGACTTGGCGAGGGAGGATTTGCCGGAGCCGACGATGCCGGCGAGCACCACGTTCGGTGCGGTGATGATCCCGGCCTGGTACAGCACCCACGGGTCGTACACGAACGATGCGCCGGAGTAGAGGTCTTGGCCGACGAACACGCCGTGGGAGCCGAGGCCGCCTTCGGCGAGGAACGGGTACTGCGCCGCGAGCGTCGCCGAGGTGTCCTGGTGGCGCGGCAGCCGGAACCGGCCCGGCGACCGCAGCGCTGCCGGTCCGGGCTCGCCGGCGGCGGGCAGGTAGCGGGTGGCGCGGCGTTCGGCACGCTCGGCCTCGGCTTTCGCTTTCGCGGCGGCGACCTCCTGGCGGCGTTGTTCGGCTTGCAGGCGGGCGGCGGCCTGGCGGCGCTGCTTACGCAACCGGCGCCGCTCCGCCGCCGGCGCGACCAGTACCGCGGTGTGCAGGCGCTCCTTCTCGCTCACAGCCGAGGCCCCCGCCCGCGAACGGCACCCCCGCCGGTGGCGGGTGGGTCGAACCAGGAGCCCCGGGGTGCCGGGGGCTTGGCGTGCCGCGCCGGCGCCTGCTGACGCTGCGAGCGTCGTGTCGGCGGCTCAGGCGGCGCCGGCTCAGCCGCCGCAGCCGCTGCCGTCGCGGGCGAGGTCGTCGGTATGGCGGGCGGTGGCGGGGCCATGTGTCGGTCTTGGGCGTCGAGGATGTCGGGGCTGGGCAGGTCGTCGAGGAGCCGGTACATGGCGATGTGGCCACGGCCGGGGTCGGCGACGATCGTGTAGGCGTCGAAGGACACGGCCTTGTCGCCCGGCTCGAGCGGCAGCTGCTCCTGCGTGGTGTCCTGGTCGATGGCGCGGTCGTCGGTGTCGACGCCCTGATCCCATTGCGAGAGGAACACCACGGTCGCCTGCGGGCCATCTCGATCCAGCAGGTCGAGGGCGTGGGCGGCGTCGGCGCCGTGCAGGTCCGCGACGGGCACCCATTCGCGGGTGGGCACCGTGGGGATGCTCGTCATCTGTTCGGCGGCGCTCATCGCACCAGCGAGGTGGGTGTGGGCTGCTTCCAGGGCGTTGCCGGCCTGGTGGAGCTCATCGCCGGTGCGGCGGGCGGCCACGCGCAGCCTGCCCGGGTGGCGCAGGCCGGCGTGGTCGGTGGCGAGCTGGTCGAGCACCTGCCGCATCGCGGTCGCCGCCTCGCGCAGCTGCATCATGAGCGGGCCGGTTCCGGGATCGGTGGTCGCGAACGGGCCGGCACCGGCGAGCTCGCGCAGGTTCCGGGCCGCTTCGGACGCGTACCCGGCGGGATAGTAGTTGGTCGTGGGCATCAGCAGCCTCCCTCAGCTTCCGGTGTCAGCGGCCGAGGCCGCGGTCGTGTTTGACGGCGCTCACGCCGGGATGGGCGAACCAGGACCCGGCCGACTCCGCCCGCTTCGCCCGCGCCGCCGGGGCGCTCTTCTTGGCCCCGCCCCGCGGGCCGCTCTCGGCCGTGGTGTTCTTCGGCGCGGGCGCGGCCGGTGGAGCGCCGGGTGAAGAGTAGGAACGGAGCAGCTCCGGCCCCCGCCGCGCCGGCGCCGCCGGTGCCGGTGCCGCTGGTGCTGGGGTGTCGGGTGTGTGGCGCAGCAGGGAGACGGTGCCGGCGGCGGGGTTGAGGAGCATCCGGTACGGGCCGGAGGCGAGGACACGGTCATCGGGGGTGGCCGGGAGGGTGTCGTAGACCTCGCCGCGGGTGATGGCCTCCGTGGTGCTCTGCTCGCCGCGGTCCCAGGAGGCCAGATGGTCGATCGCGTCCACGTGCCCGAGTTCGGCCAGGATGCCCGTCACACGCTCGGTGCCGGTGCGCCCGAACGAGGCCACCCGCACCCACCGACCCTCCCCACCCTCAGCGACCGCCGGCTCAGCCGCCGCCGTTGTCGGGGCGACGGGTGCGGGGGCGGGTGTTTCGGCGTCGAGGCGGTCTTCGGGTGGGATCGGATGCCTGCGGTAGAGGCCGACGTGCCCCAGGTCGTGGTTGTAGGTCAGCGCGTAGACGCTCGCGGTGGCCTCCTTGTCCAGCGCCCCGGTCGGGACGGTGTCGTAGACGTAGCCGTTCTCCATCGCCGCGTTGGTGGTCTCCTCGCCGACATCCCAACCGGCCAGGTACTCGATCGCCGCCTCCGGCCCGTCGCGGTCGATCAGCCACAGCACCGAGTCCGCCTCGTCGCCCTGCAGGAACACGACGCTGACCCACCGCGACTCGGCGCCGGCCGCCTCGCTCCCGACAGCCCCGGCATCCACCGCCTCCGCGTCGATGGCATCGGCGTCGACAGGGTCGGTGTCGATGGTGGTGGGTGTGGGGTGCCAGGCGATCCGCCCGGCCGTCTGGGAGGCGGCGTTCAGGCGTTCTTCGACCGTGTCCAGGGCGGTGGCGGCGTCGAAGAGCTGCTCGGCGGCCCGATGCGCGTCGCGGATGCCCGCGGCCTGGCTCCCGGCGTCATCGAAGGCGCGGCCCTCGTGCCGGTTGTGTCGCTGCGCGATCTGCTCGATGGACTGCTGCAAAGACCGCACCCCGCCCAGCAGGTCGCCGATCACGCCGTAGGCGTCCTCGGGGTGGGCGAAGTCGCGGCTGGCGTGCGCCAGGCCCCGCAATGCTTGCGAGGCCTCCTCGGCGTCGGCGACAGGATCGTAGAACGTGGGCATGACAAGCCTCCCGGACGGTGGATGGATGATCGGTTACGTGTCAGGTGCGCGACCTGCGACCCCACGGCGCATCAGAGGTGACGGGGGTCGGCGGTGGTGAGGGGTCAGAGGTGGCGGGCCAGGGGCAGGGCGGCGGCGGTGAACGCCTGCGCCTGCTGGCCGACCAGGCGGCGGGTCTCGCAGGAGGCTTGGATCGCGGCCTGCTCGATCGCTGAGACCGCCGCGTCCAGCTCCTCGATGCCGGGGGCGGAGACGGCGATGAGTCCGGTCACGCGCAGCACCCCGTGCCCGGCGGTCAGGTCGGCTTCCTGTTGGAGCACGTCGTCGTATTCTGCGGTCTGGGCGGCGTCCTCGATCTGCCCGATCTTGCGCCGTTGTGCGGCGTCACTGATGTGTTCGACTTTTTTCTTGCGGATGTCGCGGGCGGCCTGGTCGGTGCGCATCGGCGTATACAGCAGCGACAGCGCCCGCCCGATCCCACTGGAGAGCACCACGGGGGCGAGGAACCCCGGATACACCATCGACCGCGGCCACTCGCTGATCCACAGCACCGCGTGATGGGCCGAGTCGGTGCGCAGGTTCGTCCAGGTCTCGGTCACCGCCACCGGCCCCGCCGTCGCCAAGGATTGCCCGAGCTCGCCGTGCCGTTCCAAAGTGGCGGCGACGGCAGGGTCGTACGCCGAGCGGAGGGTGACGGCGACTTGGCCGGGGGTGAGCCAGCCGGTCGGGGTGAGGTCGGCGGCGCGCAGCGCGGCGGTGAGGGTGCTCATCTCCTGGCGCAGCACGGCGGCGGCGCCGCGCAGGCTCCCGCCGGCGGTGCGGATCTGCCGGGCCGCGGCCCGCATGTCCAGGCTCAGGCTGATGGTGGTGGCGTGGCGTTCCCCGGCCGGGCCGGCCCGGTCGATGAGCTCTTGGTAGGTGGTCGCCGCCCACGTGTCCGCGTCGGGGGTGCCGTGCGCGGCCCACCACTCGGCCAGGCCGGTGCCGGAGTCGGGCAGGGTGCGCTCCAGCACCTGGAGGGTCGCGATCCGGCCCGACCGGCACACGGTCGCCAGCACCCGCCCCCAGGAGGTGACCCGGCGGTGCTGCTCGGCCGGGTCCAGGAGCACGAACGCCGGATGCCGCACCTCGCACACCACCGTCAGCGTGCCCTGATGGGGGTCGTGGATCATCCCCGCCCCGGTCTCGGGGTCGACATGCTCACGCAGCCGCGCCATGTCGCCCGGCAGCGCGAGCGTGCCCGCCGGTCGGGGCTTCACGATCCGCCGCCGATACAGCAGCTGCCCGCCGGTGCTGCGCCACAGCCACCAGCCGGCCACCGGGACCCATTCCACGGCCGGGCGGCCGGCGATGGGCATCCAGGTCAGCACCGCCGAGACCGCCCAGACGGGGGCGGTGTAGGCGATGAGCCTGCCGCCGCCGGCGTAGAACGCCCCCACCAGCGCGAGCACCCCGATGCCGAGGGTCACCAGCTGGGAGGCGGACAGGCCGAGCAGGATGCCGCGGCGGGTCAGCCGGGAGAACTTCACCGGCACCAACTCCGCACCCGTGTTCGTGGTGTCGTTGTTGTGTTTCGTGCTCACGACGGGTCACTCCTTCCCGCCCGAGGGCGGCCGCGTGTCGTTCCCGGAGGGAGGGTTCGGGCCGGACGGGGCGTTCGGTCGCGGGTTCTGGTGCGGCGGCGCCTGCGACCCCTTCCCACCCCCGCCGTCGTTGCTGTTGTGGGTGTTCTGGTTCGCGCCGTCGGCCGCGGTCTCGGCCTGCGAGCCTGCGGCCTTGCCGGCCTCGGGGCCGGCGGTGGCGGCCTTCTTCGCGACCTCCGCGCCGATGACCACCGCCGCGGCCGGCCCTGCCGCAGCCCCAGCACCAGCCGCCCCACCACCAGCACCCGCACCCGCGCCAGCACCGGCACCTGCGCCGGCCCCGGCAGGTGGTGCGCTGCCGCCCGGGGGTGGCGGGTTCCCACCCCCTCCACCGCCTCCGGGCGGGTTCCCACCTCCTCCGCCGCCGGGCGGGTTCCCGCCGCCGTTGTCGTCGAGGACTTTCTTCGGCCCGTCGCCTTGCGGTTTCGACGGGACCGGGACGGGGCGGTTCATGGCGTTCTTGGCTTCTTGTTCGGCGCCCATCGAGTTGTAGAGGTCGAAGCCGAGGAACGCGATGACCCGGTAGACCATGTAGGGGGCGAACGCGGCGATCGCGAGCATCACGATCCCGGTGATCGGCTCGGTCACCGCGGTCAGGTCCGCCTCGATCGGGGTCGCCATCTGCGTGATCGCGACCAGGAACACCACCACCAGCACCAGCTTGGAGACGATCAGGGCGAGCACGAACGCGGCCCACTTCCCGATCCACCCCCGGGAGGCATCCCACGCCGCCCCGGCGAACGCCAAGGGCGCGAGCACGATCGCGATCAACAACAGCGCTTTGCGGATCAACAGGGAGAACCAGACGATCGCGGTCGCGGCGACCATCAGCCCGCCGAGGAAGATCGTGATGATCGCCCCGACCCCGGGCGCGGAGAGGTTCAGACCGGCCAGGCCCGCGGAGAGCAGGATGATCTTGTCGCCCATCGTGGCGGTGGTCTCCCCGGCGGCCTGGATGATCCCGATGGTGAGCTGGTCGGTGATCTCCAACGCCAACGCCGCCAACGTGATCACCACAAACGACCCGAGCACCGCTTTCCCGGCGCCGAGCGCGGCACGAGACAGGGCGGTGGGGTCGCGGCGGATCAGGCCGAGGATGAGCTGGAAGCAGAAGAAGATCAGCACGAT
>NZ_JBBDGN010000013.1:0-87512 GCF_037204145.1 Microbacterium istanbulense | reverse complement strand
AGTGGGGCCGAACGCCTCCCCACTCCCCGCGCACCCGCTCCCTGCCTAGGATCGGGCCATGGATGACGCGCTCGATTCCTCCGGTTCTGTCGTGCTGCTGAGGCGGCTTGCGCACGAGCTCGATCTCGATGGGTCCGCGCTCAGCGCGGCATCCGCGGCGCAGGTGTCGGTCCCGCTCCCCGCCTTCCTTCCCATCGACGACCTCGCATGGGCGTCGGTGCTCGTCGCGGGGGCGGCTCTGTCTGGCGCTGAGATCCGTCGTCCGCAGCCTGAGCGCGTCGCCGCGGCCTACCGCAGTGACCGGCACCTGCGCATCGCCGGTGCAGCACCCGACGTATGGTCACCACTCTCGCGGTTCTGGCCGGCGAGCGGCGGATGGGTACGCACTCACGGCAACTACGCCCACCACGCGCTCGCGCTCCGCGCGGGTCTCGGCCTCTCGACCGATGCTTCTCCCGCAGCGGTCGGCGCCGCACTCGGTCGCCTGACTCCCGACCTCGCCGCATCACGCATCTCGGCGGCCGGCGGCCTGTGCGTGCCGGTGCGACGCGAGCACCCCGAGGCCGATGAAGCGCTGCGCGCGCTTCCCCTTGTCGCCGTCTCCCCCGCGGGTGACGCACCGCGGCGACAGACAGCGGCGGCCCCGAGTTCTCCGCTGCGGGGCATCCGGGTGCTCGACTTCACCCGCGTCATCGCCGGCCCAGTCGCCACACGGACGCTCGCTCTCGCCGGTGCCGACGTGTTGCGGATCGATCCGCCCCATCGTCCGGAATTCATCTGGCAGCATCTCGACACCGGGCACGGCAAGCGCTCGGCACTCCTCGACGTCGCGACCCATGCCGCGCGGCTCGAAAGTCTGCTCGCTGCCGCCGATGTCGTCGTGCTCGGATACCGGCCCGACGGCCTGCGGCGGCTCGGCCTCTCTCCGGACGCGCTCTCGCGCCGGCATCCGCATCTCGTCGTCGCACAGCTCACCGCCTGGACCGGCGACGAGTCGCGACGTGGATTCGACAGCCTCGTGCAGGCCGACAGCGGAGTCTCCTGGATCGAGTCCGTCGATGGCGTCACCCCCGGCGCGCTCCCGGCGCAGGCCCTCGATCACTCAGCCGGCTATCTGCTCGCCGCTGGTATCGCCACCGCCCTGCGCCACCGCGCAGACATCGGAGGCGGCTGGCATGTGAGCACCTCGCTCCGTCGTGTCGCGGCCGAGCTCCTCGGCATGCCGCGGCACGCACCCGCGGGCACCCTCGCCGAGGTCGCCGCGACCCAGACCTTCACGGTCGACGGCACGGAGCTGACCACAGTCCTGCCGGCAGTGACCTGGCCGGACGCGCCGGATCGCTTCGCGGCTCCGCGCGCCTGGGGCAGCGATCAGGCGGAGTGGCTCCCCCGACCGGACTGAGCTGCGCCGCCCTCGAGCGGTGCGTCAGCCGGGCGTCGCACCGCGAGCACGATGCAGAGCACGAGCGTGAGCGCAGCCCACAGGGCGCAGGCCGGCGGCAGCACGCGATAGGCCAGATGCTGCGCAGTGAACTCCGCCGTAAACGGCCCCATCATCTGGTAACCGAGCACCCAGGCGGCGAGCAGGATCAGCGGCAGCGAGATCCACCAGGCCACCCGCACCGCATCGGGCAGCTGACGCTTCGGCAGCGGCTGCGGCGCGCGGCGGGTCAGCCAGGTGAGCGCCCAGATGCCGATGATCAGCAGACCGATGACGCTTGACCCGTGCTGCAGCCACTTGTATCCGGGCAGCGGACCCCACATCGCTGCGAGCAGCGGCACCGCGTCGACTCCGGCGCGACCCTCGTGCGTGAAGAGATCCCAGACGATGTGCGAGAGCACCCCGAGCACGAACGACACCGCCAGCAGAAGCGGGTATCCCCGGCTCTCGCCCACACCGACGGCGTTCGGCGCCGCCGCTCTTCCGCTCAGCCACCACTGTGCGGGAAGACGTGTCGCGATCCAGCTCGGTGCGAGCTGCGGCACGGCCGGTCGCAAGACCACGCGCCACACCAGGAACAGCACAAACGCGAGGAGCGCCGTCCACACCACGTTGGCGAACGTGTGGGTGAAGCCGTAGCCGATTCCGATACCCCGTACGAACAGCGGAAGATCCGGAGTCATCGCGCCGATCGCGATCGCCGCGGGGATCAGCGGAGTGCGGATGAATGGCAGCGCAACGACCGCATGACTCGGCGTGAAGGGCATGGCCACAGCCTAAAGCGGCGGCACCGGGGAGAACCCCGAGTGCCGCCGCCTCACATGACGTTCACGTCCTCGTCAGCCGAGGAAGACTCCCGCCAACGTCTTCTTGCCGCGGCGCAGCACCGAGACACCGCCCGGCAGCGTGCCCTGCACGGTCGCGGTGTCGTCCTCGACGCGGGCGCCGTCCAGAGAAACACCGCCCTGCGAGATCGCCCGACGCGCCTCCGATGCGCTCGAGACCAGACCCGTCGCCACGAGCGCCTCGACCACCGGGGTACCGGCAGCGACGGTCGTGTTCGGCAGCTCGTCGAGCGCGGTGCGCAGCGTCGAGGCGTCGAGCCCTGCCAAGTCGCCCTGTCCGAACAACGCCTCGGATGCGGCGATGACAGCCGCAGCCGCAGCCGTACCGTGCACGGTGCTGACCACCTCGAGGGCGAGGCGCTTCTGCGCGGCGCGACGGAACGGTTCGGCCTCGACCAGCGCGGCGTACTCCTCGATCTCGGCGCGGCTGAGGAACGTGAACACCTTCAACCGGTCGATCACATCGGCATCCGTCGTGCTGAGCCAGAACTGGTACATGCGGTACGGGCTGCACATCTCGGCATCGAGCCAGATCGCGTTGCCCTCGCTCTTGCCGAACTTCGTGCCGTCGCTGTTCGTGATCAGCGGGGTACCGATCGCGTGCACCGAGGTGCCCTCGACGCGATGGATGAGGTCGGTGCCGCTGGTGAGGTTGCCCCACTGATCGGATCCACCGGTCTGCAGCACGCAGTCGTACTGGCGGTACAGCTCGAGGAAATCCATGCCCTGCAGGATCTGGTAGCTGAACTCGGTGTAGCTGATGCCGGCGTCGGAGTTCAGCCGCGCAGCGACCGCATCCTTCTTCAGCATCGTGCCCACGCGGTAGTGCTTGCCGATCTCGCGCAGGAAGTCGATCGCGCTCAGCGGCGCGGTCCAGTCGAGGTTGTTCACCAGGCGCGCGGCGTTGTCGCCCTCGAAGCTGAGGAAGCGCTCGACCTGTCCCCGCAGGCGCCCGACCCACTCCTCCACGGTCTCGCGCGTGTTCAGCGTGCGCTCGGCTGTGGGGCGCGGATCGCCGATGAGTCCGGTGGACCCGCCGACGAGGCCGAGCGGCTTGTGCCCGGCGAGCTGGATGCGACGCAGCGTGAGCAGCTGCACGAGGTTGCCCAGGTGCAGGCTCGGCGCGGTCGGGTCGAACCCGCAGTAATACGTGATCGGGTCCCCGGCGAGCAGGGCGCGCAGCGCCTCCTGGTCGGTGGACACGTGGACGAGCCCACGCCAGACCAGCTCGTCCCACACGTTCTCGAACGTGGGGTCAAGGGCGACCGGCGCGGCCGTCAGATCAGTATTCGACACGCGCTCCAGGCTATCAGCGGCGCCGCGGCGTGCTCACACGTGCGACGCCCACCACACCAGGAAGGCGGCGCCCAGAGCGATCACCCAACTGACCAGGCTGCCGACGAGGAAATACTCGGCGCGCGCGCCGGTCTCACCGTCTTTCGAGATCTCGGGGAAGCGCACGATGCCCTTGGCCGCCAGCATTGCGGCGATCAGCGAGTAGGCACCCGCGAGGGTGAGCATGAAAATGATCACCCTCTCGAGCGGGCCGATCAGGCGCCCGCCCTTGAATCCTCCCCCGCGGGAAGCCACGACAGCAGTCGCCTCGCCGTCGGCATCCGTCTGGGTCACCTCGGTGATCTCGACGTTGCCCGGATGCCACGCATGCTCACCCGCAAGCGCCGCGCGCACCACACGATTCGCGGACTCGAGCAGGAAGACGAACACGCCGAGCACGAGCATGGCCAGGTCGAAAGAGGTCTCACCGAACGGCGTCCGCAACTGCCAGACCTCACCGATCACACCTGCAGGGCCACGGTCGCCGACGGAGACCACCGCCAGCACACAGAGCAGGGCAAGCCCGACCGCCGGCCAAAACGTGAGCCGCGATTCCCCCTCCCCCGGCATGCTCCACACCCAGAGGGCGGCCACGACCGCGGCCGCAAGCATCGGCAGCAGCGCATCCGCGGCACTGCCGAGGACCAGCAGCGCGATGGCGCCCACGAAGTAGCCGATCCATCGACGCGGCACGAACTGCCGGACGAGGTCGGCGGCCCCGACGGCGAACAGCAGGAATCCGGCAAGGACCATCAGTGCGCTCCCGTCAGTTCGTCGAGGCCCAGCAGCAGGGCGTTCGCCCCGCTGCGACGCAGCGCCTTCGACACCGCCGGCTGCGTGATGCCCTCCTGCGCGGCGAGCTCGGTCTGCGAGCTGCCCATCAGCCGCCCGTAGGTCAGGCGACGCTCGCGGTCACTCATCGCGCCGATGAGCTCATCGCGCAGCAGCAGGTAGGCGTTGGCGGCGGAGATCGTGGCAGGCATGACCTCATCCTGCCCCTGGCCACCGACGATCCAGGCGCGCGTGCTCGGGATGGCGCCACGTTCGCGCTCGTTCACCAGCTCGATGGCAGCCCGTGCGGCCCACCACCCCGGCCCGTCGCTGAGCCGACCACCGGAGGAGTCGAAACTGCGGACGTCGCCGATTCCCAATCCGAAACGGATGCCGACGCCGTCGGGCAGCGCGAGCTGCACCATCATCAGCGAGGTCAGTGCCGCCCCGAGATCCTGATAGACGCCCTGTTGCTCGTCCCCGACCGTAGGCGTCAGCCGCTCGATGGCGAGCGGACGTGCGCTTTCGACGCGGTCGATCGCCTCATCGAGCACGCGCTGGGCGGCGGCCCGATCAGGAAGCCTGCGGGAGCCGACCATGTCGGCGATGACGGCGACGACCATGGGATAACCATAACACGAATACTTCGCCGATATTCCCTAATTAGGAATGTTTGGCGAGTATGCCTAGTCTACAGACCGAGCTCGTGTGCGGCCGCCTGCGCCCGTGCGATGAGTTCGGCGCGCTGCTCAGCGACGCGCACGGGAGCGGTGCCGCCGACGCCGGCGCGCGATGCCACGGACCCTTCGATCGACAGCACCTCCCGCACATCCGGCGTCAGGTGCTCGGAGACCGAGGCCAGCAGAGCGTCATCGGCATCCTCGAGACCGATGCCGCGCTCCTCGCAGGCGCGCACGAGCGCACCCGAGATCTCGTGCGCGTCACGGAACGGGACGCGGCGCTTGACCAACCACTCAGCCACATCGGTCGCGAGCGAGAAGCCCTGCGGCGCGAGCGCTGCCATCCGTTCGGTGTCGAACCGCATGGTGGCGATCATGCCGGCGAACGCCGGGAGTACGACCTCAAGGGTCTGCACCGAATCGAAAACGGGCTCCTTGTCTTCCTGCAGGTCGCGGTTGTATGCCAAGGGCAGCGCCTTCAGCGTCGCGAGCAGACCAGACAGGTTGCCGATCAGGCGGCCCGACTTGCCGCGTGCGAGCTCGGCGATATCGGGATTCTTCTTCTGCGGCATGATGCTCGACCCGGTCGAGTAGGCGTCGTCGAGGGTGACGAACCCGAACTCGCGGGTGTTCCAGAGGATGATCTCTTCGCTCAGACGCGAGATGTCGACACCGGTCATCGCGGCGATGAACGCGAACTCTGCGACAACGTCGCGCGCGGCCGTGCCGTCGAGGGAGTTCTCCGCCGGACGGTCGAGGCCCAGTTCGCGGGCGACGAGGGCCGGGTCGAGGCCGAGCGTGGATCCTGCCAGCGCTCCCCCGCCGTACGGCGAGACGCCCGCCCGACGACGCCAGTCGACGAGCCGCTCGAGTTCCCGCACGAGCGGCCAGGCGTGCGCCTGCAGGTGGTGCGCGAGGAGCACAGGCTGCGCGTGCTGCAGATGCGTGCGACCGGGCAGGATGGCGTCGGGGTGCGCCTCGGCCTGCGCCACGAGCGCGTCGATGACCCGGAGCAGGTCGCGGGCGATCACGCGGGCGTGGTCGATGAGGTACATCCGCACCAGCGTCGCGATCTGGTCGTTCCGGCTGCGCCCGGCGCGCAGACGCCCGCCGACCTCCGCTCCGACCTCGGCGATGAGCGCCTTCTCCAGAGCGCCGTGCACATCTTCATCACCCGGGTCGGGCAGCAGCGTGCCGTCGGCGATCTTCGCGGCGAGCGCGTCGAGCCCGGCGTGCATGATGCGCGCTTCCTCGGCCTCGAGGTATCCCGCTGCCTCCAGCGCCACCGCGTGCGCGTGCGACCCGGCGATGTCGTAGGGCGCGAGGATCCAGTCGAAGTGTGTGGAGCGGCTCAGCGTCGCCAGCTCCGGTGCGGGACCTCCCGCGAATCGCGCACCCCAGAGGGCGCCGTCGTTCGTCGTACCCGTCATCACGCACCGTGCTTTCCGAGCAGCCACACCAGCAGCGCCTTCTGAGCGTGCAGGCGGTTCTCTGCCTCGTCCCAGACGACGCTCTGCGGGCCGTCGATCACCTCGGGGTCGACCTCGTAGCCGCGATCGGCGGGCAGGCAGTGGATGAAGATCGCCTCGGGGTCGGCGAGGGCCATGGTGTCGGCGGTCACCTTGTAGGCGCCGAGATCACGCAGGCGTGCGCTCTTCTCCTCTTCCTTGCCCATCGACACCCAGGTGTCGGTGACGACCACGTCGGCACCGACGGCTGCCTCGCGCGGGTCGGTGAGCAGCGTGATCGATCCGCCCGTCTCGGCGGCACGGCGTTCGGCATCCGTCACCACGTCCTCGCGCGGCGCGTAGGCCTCTGGCGCGACGATCCGCACGTGCATGCCGGCGGTGACGCCGGCGAGCATGTACGAGTGCGCCATGTTGCTGCGACCGTCGCCGTAGAAGGTGAGCGTGAGGCCGGCGAGGTCGCCCTTGTGCTCACGGATGGTGAGCAGGTCGGCGAGCAGCTGACACGGGTGGAAGTCATCGGAGAGCGCGTTGATCACCGGCACCCTGGTACCGGCGGCCATCTCTTCCAGCCCGGCCTGCGCGTAGGTGCGCCACACGATCGCGGCGACCTGACGCTCGAGGACGCGCGCCGTGTCGGAGGGCGTCTCCTTGCCGCCGAGCTGGCTGTTGGCCGTCGAGATGATCAGCGGCGAGCCACCGAGGTCGGCGATGCCGACCGCGAATGACACCCGGGTGCGGGTGGAGGACTTGTCGAAGATGACGGCGACGGTCTGCGGGCCGGCCAGGGCCTTGTTCGCCCAGCGGTCCTTCTTCAGCTCGAGGGCGAGGTCGAGGATCTCGGCCTGCTCGGCAGGGCTGAGGTCGTCGTCGCGCAGCAGGTGGCGGGTCATGCGTGTGTCTCCGTGGGGGTCTTGGTGGTCTCAGCCACGGCCTCGAGTGCCGCGGCGAACAGGGTGAGGAACTCCGCCACCTCGGCGTCGCCGATCGTGTACGCCGGGGCGATGCGGATGACGTCGTCGGTGGGAGCGTTGATGATGAGGCCGCGCTGGTGGGCGGCCGCGCGCACCTCGGCGGCGACAGGACGATCCAGCAGGATGCCGATGAGCAGGCCGGCTCCGCGGGTGCCTGCCACGAGCGGCAGGCCTGCCACGCCGTCACGCAGCTGCCTTCCTCGGTCCTGGACGTTCTGCAGCAGATCGGTGTCCTCGATGTGTCCGAGCACCGCGTTCGCGACCGCGCTGGCGAGCGGGTTTCCCCCGAACGTCGAGTTGTGCGTGCCGGGGTAGAACAGGTCGCTGGCGTCGCCGAAGGTGATCAGCGCCCCGAGCGGGAACCCGGCCCCGATGCTCTTGGCCACCGTCACGGCGTCGGGCACGATGCCCGTGCGCTGGAACGCGAACCACTCGCCGGTGCGTCCCGACCCGGTCTGCACCTCGTCGAGGATGAGCAGCGCGTCGTGGGCGGACGTGAGCTCACGCGCCCGCTGCAGGAAACCATCGGGCAGCTCGACCACCCCGGCCTCGCCCTGGATGGGCTCGACGATCATCGCCGCGACCGTGTCGTCGAACGCCTGCTCGAGCGCGTCGAGAGAACGGGCGACGGTGCGGATGCCCGGCACGGCCGGCTCGAACGGATCGCGATAGGCGGCCTTGGGGGTGAGCGACAGCGCCCCCATCGTGCGTCCGTGGAAGGCGCCCTCCACGACGAGGATCGTGGTGCGCCCGCGCGGGTTGCCATGCAGGCGCGCGAGCTTGATGGCCATCTCGTTGGCCTCGGTGCCGGAGTTCGCCAGGAATACCCGGCCGCGCTCCCCGGTGCCGGCCAGACGCTTCAGGCGCGCGGCGAGCTCGAGCTGCGCGGGGCTGGCGAAGTAGTTCGAGACGTGGGTGAGTGTCGCGGCCTGCGTCGCGACGGCCTCGACGAACACCGGATGCGCGTGGCCCAGGCTGTTCACGGCGATGCCGCCGAGGAAGTCGAGGTAGCGCGTGCCGTCGGCATCCCAGACGTGCGATCCCTCGCCGCGGGTGAGCAGCGCCAGCCGCCCGCCGAGGCTCATCAGGTCCCGGGAGGCGTCGTCCTGCCAGTCGGTCATGCGGTCTCTCCTGCTGGATCTGCGACGACCTGCGTGCCGATGCCCTTGCTGGTGAACAGCTCGACGAGCACGGAATGCGGCACGCGCCCGTCGATGATGGCCGCCGCGCCCACACCGCCCTCGACGGCGTCGAGGCAGGCGCGCATCTTCGGGATCATCCCGGACTCGAGGCTCGGCAGCATCGTGGTCAGCTCGCTCGCCGTGAGGTGGGAGACGAGCGAGTCGCGGTTGGGCCAGTCGGCGTAGAGCCCCGCGACATCGGTGAGCACCACGAACTTGCGCGCACCGAGTGCCACGGCGAGCGCGGCGGCCGCGGCATCCGCGTTCACATTCAGCGACTGGCCGGGGTGGTCGAGATCGGGAGCAATCGACGAGACGACCGGAATGCGCCCCGCGGCCAGGTGGTCGAGCACGGGGGTGGGGTCGACCTGGACGACGTCACCGACCCGGCCGAGGTCGATCTCCTCGCCGTCGACGACGATGCCGCGGCGGCGTCCGCCGAACAGTCCCGCGTCTTCACCGCTGAGGCCGGTCGCGATCGGCCCGTGCGAGTTGATCTTGGCGACCAGTTGCGGGTTCACTTGCCCGGTGAGCACCATGCGCACGACCGAGATCGCCTCGGTGTTGGTGACCCGGTAGCCGCCCTTGAACTCGCTGGGGATCGCGAGCCGATCGAGCATGTTGGAGATCTGCGGGCCCCCGCCGTGCACGACGACCGGCTGCACGCCGACATAGCGGAGGTAGGCGATGTCCTGCGCGAAAGCATCCTGCAGTTCGTCCGAGACCATGGCGTTGCCGCCGTACTTGACGACGACGATCTGGTCGCGGAACTTCTTCAGCCAGGGCAGCGATTCGATGAGGGTCGCGGCCTTGACGGCGGCTTCCTCGGGCGGGGTGTCCTGAAGATCGGTCATGAGGAGTACGCGCTGTTCTCGTGGACGTAATCGTGGGTGAGGTCGTTGGTGAGGATGGTGGCCGTCGCCTCCGCGACCCGCAAGTCGATCACGACATGGGTGGCGCGCGGGGTGAGGTCGACCTCTTCGCGTGGCCGGTCCGGTTCACCCTTGCTGCACACCCGCACGCCGTTCATCCAGACGTCGACGTCGTAGGGGTCGAACTCGGCGCCGGTGGTGCCGATCGCCGCGAGCACACGGCCCCAGTTGGGGTCGTTGCCGAAGATCGCCGCCTTGAAGAGGTTGTTGCGAGCGACCGACCGCCCCACCTCGACCGCGTCCGCCTCGGATGCCGCACCACGCACCTCGATCGTGATGTCGTGGCTGGCCCCCTCGGCGTCCTGCTGCAGCTGGGCGGCGAGGCTCTGACTGATCTCCGTGAGCGCCTCAGCGAACTCGTCGAGCGTCGGCCGCACGCCGCTCGCGCCGTTAGCGAGCAGCGTGACCTGGTCGTTGGTCGACATGCAGCCGTCGGAGTCGAGCCGGTCGAACGTGGAACCGGTGGCGCGGCGCAGCGCCGCATCCGCATCGACAGGGTCGAGGTCCGCGTCGGTGGTGAGCACGACGAGCATGGTGGCCAGGCCCGGCGCCAGCATGCCGGCCCCCTTCGCCATCCCGCCGATCGTCCAGCCGTCGCGCTCGACGACGGCTGTCTTGGCGACGCTGTCGGTGGTCATGATCGCCTGCGCGGCGGCCTCTCCCCCGTCGGCGCTGAGCTCGGCGATGCCACGCTCGACACCATCGAGCACGCGGCTGCGGAAAACCTCGTCACCGGTGCCGATGAGACCGGTCGAACAGACGATCACGTCGCCGGCGCTCACCTGCAACAGCTCGGCCGCCTTCTCGGCGGTGAGGTGCGTGGTCTGGAAGCCGAAGGCGCCGGTGAAGCAGTTCGCGCCGCCGGAGTTGAGCACGACGGCCTCGACGAACCGGTCGGCGATGGCCTGCTGCGACCAGATGATCGGGTTGGCCTTGGCCCGGTTCGTGGTGAACACGGCGGCGCCGACCTTGCGCGGGCCGCGGTTGACGACAACGGCGACATCGGGCTTGCCGGTGGACTTCAGGCCGGCGGCGACACCGGCCGCCTCGAAGCCTGCAGGGGCGGTGACGGTCACGGGGCGACTCCGTTCACGGAAAGGGCGCGGTCCTCAGGAAGACCCAGCGCGAGGTTCATGGATTGGATGGCAGCGCCGGCGGTGCCCTTGACGAGATTGTCGACCGCGGTGACGACCGTGACGCGGCCGGCCGCGCGGTCGATCGCCACGCCGATGAGGGCGGTGTTCGCCCCGAGCACGTCGGCGGTGCGGGGGAAGTGTCCTTCCGGCAGCAGCTGCACGAACGTCTCGTCGCGGTATGCGTCCTGCCAGGCCGCGCGGATCTCGGCGTCGGAGACACCGGGAATGATCGGCGCTGTCGAGGTGGCGAGGATGCCCCGCGCCATCGGCACGAGCACGGGCGTGAACGAGATCCGGATGTCTTCGGCGCCGGGTCCCTGAGCGTGTCGAAGGGGCTGAGCCTGTCGAAGGGCCTGGCGGATCTCCGGGATGTGACGGTGAGTGCCGCCGACGGCATACGGGTTCGCGGTGCCGAGGATCTCGCTGGCCAGCAGATTGGCCTTGAGGCTCTTGCCGGCCCCGGACGGACCGACCGCGAGCACGCTGACGATGTCGGACGGGTCGATCACGCCCGCGGCGACGCCGGGCGCGAGGCTGAGGCTGACCGTCGAGGCGTTGCAGCCGGGTGCGGCGATGCGCGTGGCACCGCGCAGGTGCTCGCGCTGCTTCACGCCCTCCACCAGAAGCTCGGGCACGCCGTACGTCCAGGGTTCGTGGAAGGCGCCACCGTAGAAGACATCCCAGGCATCCTGCGACGTGAGCCTGTGGTCGGCGCCCGCATCGATCACCAGCGGGCTGTCGCCGAGGGCGTCGGTGTACTGCCCCGACTGGCCATGCGGCAGTGCAAGGAAGACGATGTCATGGCCCGAAAGGATCTCCGGGGTCGTCTCCTGCAGGGTCAGATGGGAGAGCGAGCGCAGGTGCGGCTGGTGCTCGATGAGCGGCTGCCCGGCGTTCGAATGCGCGGTGACGGTGCGGATCTCGATGTCGGGATGCCCGGCGAGAAGCCGCAGGATCTCGCCTCCCGCATAGCCGGATGCGCCGGAGACGGCGACGGAATACGTCATGGATCTACCTTAACGGTCGGGGTGTGCCCGATGACGGGCGGGACCGGGGCGGCGACCCGGCATCCGACCACGCGCCGGGAGGGCGCGAAGCAGGCGGGGTCGCCTAGATTCGGCGGCCGCGGCGTCGGCGCACGGGGACGATGCTCAGAGCGAGCATCGAGAGGGGTGCGGCCGAAGACATGTCGCGACGATAGCGCGGGCGTTGCGGCATCCGCAAATCCGTGTCACGGCAGCGCGTCGAGGAGGGCGAGCTCGTCTTCGCGCGTCAGCCCCGAGCGGCGAACCCGGTCGTATCCGCGCTGCTGCTCGTCGGCACGCACGGCGTCGATCGTGTCGACCAGCGGGGTGAACGTACCGCCCGCGCGGCGGTAGGCATCGTTGGAGCGAGCCGTGAAGCCGGGCATGTCCGCGGGCAGCCACAGCGGCAGGGAGCGCTCCCCCGCCCAGTAGGCGACGCCCTGCTCCTCGAGCCAGCCTGGCGGCGCCTCGATGACCTCTCCTGTGTGTCCGGCGCGGGTGCGCACGACCTCCAGCAGCGTGCGCAGGGACACCGAGTCTCCTGTCGCGTTCGCTATCCCCGTGCGCTCTGTGCCCACCGCGAAGGCCGCGACATCGTCGACGTCGATGATCTGCGCCTGGGCGTCCTCCAGGGGCGGCACCAGCACGGGGCCGTCCCCTGCCCGCGCGAAGGCCGCGGCCCAGTAGCCGAAGCGGTCGGTCTGGTCGCCTGCGCCGACGATGAGACCGGGCCGGATGACTGACGTCGGCACGTCGAGGGCGAGCACCGTATCCTCGGCGGCGACGTTCTCGGCGGCGTAGTCGTACGCGTCCCCGGGCTGTGCCGCCGGATGCCGCGCGGCGGTCTCGTCCGCCCCGGTGGTCACGTCATCGGCGTAGACGGACACGGTGGACACGAAGGTCCAGTGCTGCGTGCGATCGCCGAGCGCGGCGACCGCCCCGCGCACGTGATCGGCGCGGGAGGAGACATCGACGATCTCATCCCACTGCTGATGCCGCAGCGCCGCATACGCTTCCGCGTCGTCTCGGTCGCCGTGCACGAGCACAGTGCCGGCCGGTGCCGGGCGTCCACCGCGCGCGAGGCAGGTCACCTGGGCGCCGGCATCCCGCCAGCGTTCGGCGATTCTGCCGGAGAGCCAGCCTGTTCCGCCGAGCACGAGCACACGAGTCATGTGCTCATGCCAGCAGGCCGAACGCCGACGGGGCAAGGCGTGCCGCTGTCAGCGGAGGCCCTGCCCCGTCGGATGGTCGGCGATCAGTCGCGGATGGCCGCACCGAATCGCTCGGCCGCGACGGCGACGCCGGCGAGTTTCGCCTCGGTCGCCTCGGCCGCTGTCAGCGTGCGGTCGTCCGCTCGGAACCGGAGCGCGAAGGTCAGGCTCTTACGGCCGTGCGGCACGCCCTCCCCGCGATAGTCGTCCACGAGACGCACCGATTCCAGAAGCGCTCCCGCACCCTCGGTGAGGGCGGCGCCGAGCTCGGCTGCGGAGACAGCGGCGTCCACGAGCAGGGAGACGTCCTGCGTGGCGGCGGGGAAGGTCGACAGCGACGCGGCGACGACGCGCTCACCGGCGAGGGTGAGGATGCGGTCGAGGTCGAGTTCGAGCACGACGGCACGACCGGGCAGGTCGGCGTCGGCGGCGACCTGCGGGTGCAGTTCACCGACGTATCCGACCTGCTCACCGGAGACGACGAGGGCGCCCGTGCGTCCGGGGTGCAGCGCCGCGCGCTGCGCCTGCTCCACCTCGAGGTCGACGCCGGCGGCCGAGGCGATCAGTCGCGCGGCATCCAGTGCCTCGGCGAGCCCTGCCGCCTCTGCGGCGCGCCCGGCCTGCTTGGGCACGACGTTGCCCGTGAGCAGCGCGGCCACATGGCGACGCTGCGGCGGGATCGACGCGTTGAGTGCGGCAAGGGTCTCGTCAGACGGGCGCACGCCCAGCGGCGGAACCTCGTCGGTGCCGTAGGTCACGCCCGGCTCAGGCAGGAAGACCAGACCGGTCTCGAAGAGCGCGAGGTCCGTGAGGCCGCGCGAGATGTTGCGGTGCGCGGTCTGCAGCAACCCCGGTACCAGCGAGCGGCGCAGGAACGGCGCCTGCCCGTCGAGGGCATTGGCCAGACGGATGCTGGGCAGGTGCTCCCCCGAGGCGGAGCCGTGCAGGTCGTTCTGGGCCTCGGTGGTGAACGGGAACGACGGCGTCTCGACGAACCCGCCGGCGGCGAGGGCATCAGCGACGCGGCGGCGACCGCGCTGCAGGGCGGTCAGACCGCGCCCGGACGGCGGCGTGGGCAGCACGGAGGGGATGCGGTCCAGCCCGTGGATGCGCGCGACCTCCTCGGCGAGAGTCCACTTGTCGGTGAGGTCAGGGCGCCAGGTCGGCGGGATGACGTGCCAGCCGGCACCGTCCGCGGCATCAGCCGAGGCCGCGACCTCGGCACCGATCGTCTCCAGGGCGCCGACGATCTCGGCATCCGTGTAATCGACGCCGATGAGACCCTGCACGAACCCGGCAGGCAGCTCGATACCAGCGACGAACACCTCGGCGAACAGCGCGCCGCCTTCGTCGGTGAGCGTGCCACCGGCGAGGTCGACCATGAGGTCGGCGACGCGACGGGCCGCCGCGAACGGGATGAGCGGATCCACGCCGCGCTCGAAGCGCTTGGAGGCCTCGCTGGGCAGCTTGTGCCGGCGCGCGCTGCGCGCGATCGTGATCGGGTCGAAGGTGGCCGCCTCGATGAGCACATTGCGCGTGGTGTCGCTCATCTCGGTGGTGCCGCCGCCCATGACGCCGGCGAGGCCGATGGGCCCGGACTCGTCGGTGATGAGCAGGTCTTCGACGTGCAGCGCACGATCCTGACCGTCGAGTGTGGTCATCCGCTCGCCTGCAGTCGCGCGGCGCACCGTGATGCCACCTGCCAGCTTGTCGAGGTCGTAGCCGTGCAGGGGCTGGCCGAGCTCGAGCATCACGTAGTTGGTGATGTCGATGAGCACACCCAGCGGGCGCATACCGGCCAGCACCAGGCGCGCCACCATCCACGGCGGGGTGGGACGCGAGGGGTCGACGTCGCGCACGACGCGGGTGACGAACTCGCTCGCGCCGACGCTGCCGCGCAGCGGCGCCACGTCATCGACGATGGTCGTGTGACCGGTGCCCGGCTGCAGCTCTGCGAAGTCGCGCTCGGCGGGGTCGCGGAAGGTTGCTCCGGTCGCATGCGAGTACTCGCGCGCCACGCCACGCACCGAGAAGGCGTAACCGCGGTCGGGCGTGACATTGATCTCGACGGCGACGTCGTCGAGGCCGAGCAGGGCGATCGCGTCGGTGCCGACCGGTGCGTCGATCCCCAGAGTGGAGAGCACGAGGATGCCGTCGTGCTCGTCACCGAGGCCCAGTTCGCGCGCAGAGGCGATCATGCCATCCGAGACATGGCCGTACGTCTTGCGTGCGGCGATCGGGAACGGGCCGGGCAGCACGGCGCCGGGCAGCGTCACCACGACCTTGTCACCGACGGCGAAGTTGTGCGCGCCGCAGACGATGCCGCGGGTGCCGCCGTGCGCGGGCCCGACATCGACCTGGCACCAGCGAATGGTCTTGCCGTTGGACTGCGGCTCCTCCTCGAAGGACAGCACCTGGCCCACGACCACGGGCCCGCTGATCTCGAAACGGTGCACGTCCTCTTCTTCGAAGCCGACGGTCACCAACGCGGCGAGGACGTCCTCGGGCGAAGCATCCGCCGGAACATCCACGTACTCACGCAGCCACGAAAGCGGAATGCGCATCACACCACCATCCCGAACTGCTCGCTGAAACGGACATCACCCTCGGCCATGTCCCGCATGTCCTGCACATCGCTGCGGAACATCAGGCCCCGCTCGACGCCGATCCCGAACGCGAAGCCGCTGTAGACCTCGGGGTCGATTCCCGCCGCGCGCAGCACATTGGGGTTGACCATGCCGCATCCGCCCCACTCGATCCAGCGCGCCCCGCCCTTGAAGGTCGGGTGCCACAGGTCGAACTCGGCCGACGGCTCGGTGAACGGGAAGAAGTTGGTGCGCAGGCGTGTCTTGGCCTCGGGGCCGAAGAGCTGCTTGGCCAGGTGGTCGAGGGTGCCCTTCAGATGCGCCATCGTGATGCCCTTGTCGACGACGAGACCTTCGACCTGGGTGAAGACGGGCAGGTGCGTGGCGTCGAACTCGTCGGTGCGGTAGACGCGGCCGGGGCAGAGCACGTAGATCGGCAGCTCACGGTCGAGCATCGAGCGCACCTGCACGGGGCTGGTGTGCGTGCGCATGACGAGGTGACGGTCTGCGGGGTCGACGAAGAACGTGTCCTGCAGCTGGCGGGCAGGGTGGTCGACGTCGAAGTTCAGGGCGTCGAAGTTGAACCACTCGTGCTCGAGCTCGGGTCCCTCCGCGATCTCCCACCCCATGCCGACGAAGATGTCGCTGATGTGGTCCTGCAGCACGGTGAGCGGATGCCGGGCGCCCGGACGAGTGCGAGCGGCGACGGCCGTGATGTCCACCCGCTCGGCCTCGAGGCGAGCAGCCGTCTCGGCCTCGGCGAGCTCGGCCTCCTTGGCTGCGAGTGCCTGCGTGACGCGGCCACGCCCCTGACCGATGAGCTTGCCGAAGGCAGCCTTGTGCTCGGGGGCGACCTGGCGCATCGACGCGTTCAGCACCGCGAGCGGTGACCCGTCGGCGACGTGCGCGGCGCGCGCTGCCTTCAGCTCGGCGGTGTCGGCGGCGGCGGCGATCGCGGCAAGCGCTGCCTCGACTGCGGATTCCACCGCCTCTGGCGTGATTTCGGGAGACTCAGACACGAGATGTGAGTCTACCGGGGTGTGGGGAACGCCCCGTGCCCGCGGTCAGATCCCGCCGGGACCCGCCCCTGCGTCGAACTTGCCGGCCGCCCGCTGCGTGGCGATCACCTCGGTGACCGTCGACCCGTCGTGGATGCGCGGGTCGCCGCCACCACCAGCCGGGGTGTAGCCCTTCAGCTTGGGCGAGCGGCGCGTGCGCACCTCGAGCCACTTGGCGAAGCCGGAGAGGATGAGGCAGAGGATGATGTAGATGCCGCCGATGACGAACGCCGACTGCAGGATCGGGCGCCCCTGCTGCGAGCTGAGCAGCTTGGCGTAATAGAGCAGCTCGGGGTAGGTGATGATGAAGCCGAGCGCGGTGTCCTTCAAGGTCACCACGAGCTGAGCGACGATCACGGGCAGCATGGCTCGGATCGCCTGCGGCAGCAGGATCAGTCGCATCACGCCGCTCTTGCGCAGACCGATCGCGTAACCGGCCTCCTTCTGCCCCTTCGGCAGCGACTCGACGCCGGCGCGGAGCACTTCGGCGAGCACGGAGCCGTTGTAGGCCATGAGTGCGAGCACGACAGCCCAGTACGGTTCCATACGCACGCCGATCACGGGCAGGCCGTAGTACAGCAGCATCATGAACACCAGCACCGGGACGGCGCGGAACAGCTCGGTGATCGCGGTGACGGGCACGCGCACCCAGGCGTGGTCGGAGAGGCGACCGATGGCCAGCGCGAAACCGAGGATCAGGCTGAGCACCGCCGCGAGAGCGAACGCCGCGAGCGTATTGCCCAGTGCCTTGAGGATGCCCATCCACACGTTCGAGAACGAGAAGACGTACCACTTGGAGGCCGAGAACTGTCCGGTGACCACCATGCGGTAGATCACGAAACCGATCACGGCGAGCACGACCAGCACCGTCACGACGGCGAGAATGCGGTTGCGGGCGATCGCCCGGGGACCGGGGACGTCGTAGAGTACGGAGCTCATCGTGCGATCCTCCAACGGTTCTCGAGATAGCGCTGGATCGCGCTCATGATGAAGACCAGCACGACGAACACGAGCGCCACCCAGAGCAGCACTTCCATCGGGTTGCCCGGTCGGTCGGGGGCGTCATTGATGGTGGCGCGCAGGGCCGCCAGCTCGGCGATCGAGAACCCGGCGGCGACGGTGGTGTTCTTCAGCAGGGCGATGAACACGCTCATCATCGGCGGGACCACCGAGCGGAATGCCTGCGGCAGGATCACCAGGCTCATCACCTGGCCGAACGGCAGGCCGATCGCGCGGGCCGCCTCAGCCTGACCGACGGGCACCGTGTTGATGCCGGCGCGCAGCACCTCGGCGACGTAGGTCGCGGTGTAGATGCCGATGGCCAGGATGCCGAGGACCGTGTTCGACAGCTCCGGGAGCCCGAGCTGCGGGTACCCGAAGACGAAGAAGAAGAAGACGAGAGTCAGCGGAGTGTTGCGGATGATGTTCACGTAGGCCGTGCCCACGCCGCGGGCGATGGGGACCGGTGAGACACGCATCGCGCCGACGATGAAGCCGAGCACCAGGGCGATGATGCCGCCGATGAAGAACACCATCAGTGTGTTCGCGATGGCCTCGCCCCACAGGTCGAGGTTCCCGAAGATGACGTCCACGCCGCCCTCCCCTTCTCAGACTGGGACCGGGGCGACCCTGTGGTCAGAGCCGCCCCGGTGATGAGTGATCAGTACGCGTCGACCGCGGGCTGGTCGACCTCGATGCCCGAAGACCCGAGGTTCTTGTCGAAGATGGCCTGCCAGATGTCGCCGCCCTCGGTGAACAGGTCGTTGATGTGCGCACGCAGCACGTCATCGCCCTTCTCCAGGCCGACGCCGTAGCGCTCCTCGGTGAACAGGCCGCCGGTGACCTTGACCTCGTCCGGGTACAGCGCGGCGTAGCCGATCAGGATGGCCTGGTCGGTGGTGACCGCGTCGACCTTGCCGTCAAGCAGGTCCTGCACGCAGGCGGAGTACAGGTCGTACTCCTGCGTGTCGATGTCGGGGAAGTTCGCCTTGATGTTCTGGATCGGCGTGGAACCCGTCGCCGAGCAGACCGTCTTGCCGTTGAAGTCCTCGAGCGCGTCGGCCTCTTCGGCGTCGGCGGCCACGAGCAGACCCTGTCCGGTGATGAAGTACGGGCCGGCGAAGTCGATCTGCTCCTTGCGCTTGTCGTTGATCGAGTAGGTGCCGACGTAGTAGTCGATGTCGCCGTTCACGATCGCCTGCTCGCGGTTCGCCGAGGCGATCGGCTTGAACTCGATCTGGTCCTCGTCGAAGCCGAGCGAAGCGGCGATCCAGCGGGCGATGTCGACGTCGAAGCCGGTGCGCTCACCGGTCGTGGCGTCGAGGTAGCCCAGACCCGGCTGGTCCTCCTTGACACCGACGATGACACCGTCACGCTCGACCATGCGGTCATAGGTGGGGCTGCCGTCGAGGGAGACGTCCGAGGCGACCTCGAACCAGGTGGAGTCCTCGCCGGTGTCGCCATCGGTGCTGCCGCCGGGGCTCGAGGGGCTGCCGCTATTGCAGGCGGTCAGTGCCAGCGCGGCAACCGCCGCGATGCCGAGGCCGGCCAGAATCCGTGTGCGTCGCATGTCTGTCTCCTTCAGTGCTGTGTATCGGTGGTGTGGGTCCGGGTCGGGTATCGGAACGGGTATCAGTGGGTGAGCAGCTTCGAGAGGAAGTCCTTGGCGCGGTCGCTCTGCGGGTTCGTGAAGAACTCCTCTGGGGTCGCCTCTTCGACGATCTGGCCATCGGCCATGAAGACGACCCGGTTGGCGGCCTTGCGCGCGAAGCCCATCTCGTGGGTGACGACGATCATCGTCATGCCCTCTTGTGCCAGCTCGACCATCACGTCGAGGACCTCGTTGATCATCTCGGGGTCGAGTGCGCTGGTGGGCTCATCGAAGAGCATCACCTTCGGGTGCATCGCCAGCGCACGCGCGATCGCGACACGCTGCTGCTGTCCGCCCGAGAGCTGAGCGGGAAGCTTGGATGCCTGCTGGGCGACGCCCACGCGCTCGAGCAGCGCCATGGCTTCCTTATCGGCATCCGCCTTCTTGAGCCCCCGCACCTTGATCGGGCCGAGGGTGACGTTCTCGAGGATCGTGAGGTGGGCGAAGAGGTTGAACGACTGGAACACCATGCCGACCTCGGCACGCAGATCCGCGAGGCCCTTGCCCTCGGCGGGCAACTCTTTGCCGTCGATCCGGATGGCTCCGCTGGTGATCGTCTCGAGGCGGTTGATCGTGCGGCACAACGTCGACTTGCCCGAGCCGGAGGGGCCGATGACCACCACGACCTCACCTTTTCGGACCTCGAGATTGATGTCCTTCAGGGCGTGGAAGTCGCCGTAGTGCTTCTCGACGTGATCGACCACGACCAGGGCGTCAGTGCTCTCTGCCATGCGCTCCACACTAGGAGCCGATCCCCACGAGCGGGAGCGAGCGACCCCGTGGTTACCGTTTCGTGACCGAAAAGCCGACCGCTCGGTCAGCCCTGCGCACGCTGCGCGAACGCGCTCTCGTACAGGCAGACGCTTGCCGCGGTGGCGAGATTCAGCGACTCCGCGCGGCCGAAGATCGGCACTTTCAGCGCGCTGTCGGCGAGCCCGAGTGCCTCATCGGTGAGACCACGGGCCTCATTGCCGAACAGCCACGCGGTGGGCCGCGTCAGCACGCCCGACGCGCGCGCCGAGAGCAGGTCCTCACCCTTCACGTCCGCCGCGACGACCTCGAGCCCTGCCGCGTGGGCACGCTCGACAACGTCAGCGAGGTCTCCCCCGACCGAGATCGGAAGATGGAACAGCGAGCCGGTCGTGGACCGGACGACCTTCGGATTGAACGGGTCGACTGTGCGGCCGGTCAGCACCACGGCATCGGCGCCTGCGGCATCGGCAGCGCGGATGATCGTGCCGAGGTTGCCGGGATCGCGGACCTCTTCGCAGATGGCGATGAGGCGCGGAGCGGCCGAGAAGATCTCGCGCACCGAGGCCGGGGTCTGTCGGGCGACCGCGACCAACCCCTGGGGCGTGACCGTGTCAGCCATGGCGCTGAGAACCTGCTCGGTGACGAACTCGACGTCGACGCCGGCATCCGCCGCAACCGCATGGAGATCGGCGTGCTTATCCCAGCTGGTGGGTGTTGCGAACAGCTCGATCACCGCGTCGGGGCGGTAGGCGAGCGCCTCGCGCACCGCCTGCGGACCTTCGAGCAGGAACAGCCCGGTCTCGGTGCGTGCGCTGCGCTTTGTCAGCTTGGCGACGGCACGG
Source organism: Microbacterium istanbulense (assembly GCF_037204145.1). Classification (NCBI taxonomy): domain Bacteria; kingdom Bacillati; phylum Actinomycetota; class Actinomycetes; order Micrococcales; family Microbacteriaceae; genus Microbacterium; species Microbacterium istanbulense. The sequence continues at coordinate 66,627 of NZ_JBBDGN010000013.1, read as the reverse complement.
ACTCGGGGGGAACGGGGGTTCTCCAGCACGTTCCCATTCTAAAGGTGCCGCACACACGAGAACGGGCGCCTCCCCGAAGGGAGACGCCCGTTGTGCAGCGTGAAATCAGGCAGCCGACTTCGGTGCGTTGACGTCGGCAGGCAGCGCCTTCTTGGCGGTCTCGACGAGGCTCGCGAACGCAGCCGAGTCGGTCACGGCCAGCTCGGCCAGCATGCGACGGTCGACCTGCACACCCGCGAGGCCGAGGCCCTGGATGAAGCGGTTGTAGGTGATGCCGTTCTGGCGGGCAGCGGCGTTGATGCGCTGGATCCACAGGCGACGGAAGTCACCCTTGCGCTTGCGACGGTCGTTGTACGAGTAGACCAGCGAGTGGATGACCTGTTCCTTGGCCTTGCGGTACAGGCGCGAACGCTGACCGCGGTAGCCGGAGGCCCGCTCGAGGATGACCCGACGCTTCTTGTGGGCGTTGACGGCCCGCTTGACTCTTGCCATTTTCTTGACTTCCTATTCGTGCGTTCGGGCGCTCAGCGGCCGAGGAGCTTCTTGGCGACCTTGGTGTCGTTCTTCGACAGCACCTGGTCCTGGTTCAGACGACGGGTCCGCCGGCTCGACTTGTGCTCGAGGTTGTGGCGCATGCCGGCCTGCTGCTTCTTCAGCTTGCCGCTGCCGGTGATCTTGAAGCGCTTCTTGGCACCCGAGTGGGTCTTCTGCTTCGGCATCTTCTCTTCCTTCGTATGGCGCGCCCGGAGGGCGACGGTGGGGTACCCGCACGGAGCGGGAGACTAGGGGCGGATCACTCCGCGTCGTCCGGGGCAGCCCCGGACTTCGCCTCGCGCGCGGCCTGCTTGTTCGCCGCACGGGCGGCGTTCTGCTCGGCCTTCGCCTCGGACTTGTTCTTCACGGGGGCGACGACCATCACCATGTTGCGGCCGTCGATCGTGGGGTTCGACTCGACGGTGCCGAACTCGGCGACGTCTTCGGCGAACTTGCGCAGCAGGCGCACGCCCTGCTCGGGACGCGACTGCTCGCGACCGCGGAAGAGGATCATCGCCTTGACCTTGTCGCCGGCCTTGAGGAAGCCCTCGGCACGCTTGAGCTTGGTCGTGTAGTCGTGCGCCTCGATCTTCAGGCGGAAACGCACCTCTTTGAGGATGGTGTTCGCCTGGTTGCGGCGTGCTTCCTTCGCCTTCTGCGCAGCCTCGTACTTGAACTTGCCGTAGTCCATGATCTTGACCACGGGAGGCTTCGAGTTCGGGGCCACCTCGACGAGATCGAGGTCGGCTTCCTGCGCGAGACGGAGCGCCACCTGGATGGCGACGACGCCGATCTGCTCACCCGCGGGGCCGACGAGGCGGACCTCGGGGACGCGGATGCGCTCATTGGTGCGGGGATCGCTGATGCGGACTCCTTAGACGTGGGTTTCGGCCATCGGGATGCTGTCTGCATCCCGAGCGAAATCGGAGTCCCCCACCCACCGGCACATTCAGACGCCGGCTCTGCACCCTTTCCTCCGGGAAACCCGGACAACCGGCACGAGTCCGGCGGAGCGCAATACCCGGTAGCCTGGAACGGCAAGCGCGGGTGGGAATCAAATCCTCTTTCGTACCGAGGCATGACGCCTCGGAGCCCGCAGAAGTCTATCAGAAAGCACCACGAAGTGACGATTCCGGGATCGGATGCCGCAGACGAGCGCCACGAGCGCTGGGCACAGCAGGAAGAAGCGGCCTCAGCCGCCACGCGAGACATCGCTGATGTGGGAGCCGTCGAGGTGATCACGACCACCGCCGTGCACCTGATGAGCGCCGCCGCGGTCAAGGTCGGCCTCGCCGACGACCCCGATGCGCAGCTCGACCTCGATGAGGCGCGCAAGCTCATCAACGCCCTGGCCGGCCTCATCACCGCGGGAGCCCCCGAGATCAGCGACATGCACGCACGTTCGCTGCGCGACGGCCTGCGTTCGCTGCAGCTGGCCTTCCGTGAGGCATCCGTCGTTCCCGACCCCATCGGCAAGGGCCCCGGCGAGAAGTGGACCGGCCCGGTCAACTGACCCGGCGCCGGATGGGGCGGCTCACACGGCTCGGGTGAGTTTCACCGTCAACGAGTCGACCAGCACGGCCATCCGGTCATCGGCGGCCCAGCGCTGCGCCAGGCGCGAGAGCACCGCGTCAAGGGTTTCGCGCTCGAGGCCGTCGATGAGCTCCAACGTCACGATCAGCTCAGGCCCCCGCATGCGCGCATCGGGGTCGCCTGCCGACACATGCACGTCGATCACGGCGAGTTCGTGCGCGACACTCTGCTGCAGCGCCGTGAACACTTCCGGCGAGACAAAGCTCGGCTCCCAGGCCTGATCCTGCGCGATCGCCCACACGGCGGGCCGGCGGATGACGAACTCGGTCTCGGAGGCCGGGTCCAGCACGATCAGGTCGGTCTCTTCGCTGGATGCGGCCAGAGCCACGCGCACCGCCTCGACCGGGATCGGGCGTGCGCTGGCGTCCCATCGGCGCATGGTGTCGACGGACGAGAACACCGGCTGCACGCGACGTCCGTCGGGAGCAGCGACCGTCACGATCGAGAGCTCCTGGGTCTTGTCGACCGCGAGGCCGCTGGGTGCCACACCCTCCTCACCCTTCTCGGCAATGAGGGGAACGAGCACGCGAGCAGGACGGAAGGCATCGACGACCTCGGCCTGGCTGCCCTCCCCCGCCCGAAAACGCAGCAGAGCGGCGAGCAGGGCCGGATCGGCCGAGCCGTCGTCCGCGGCGTGCGGGTTGGCCTGAAAACTCCGCCCCTCCCACGGCACCCCCGCAGAGTCGCCGGTGTTGCCGTGGTCGCAGGAGTCGTCAGTCGCCTGCGACATCCAGTGCCTCGGCCAGGGTGAACGCGCCGGCGTACAGCGCCTTGCCGACGATGGCGCCCTCGACGCCGAGCGGCACCAGCTCGCGCAGCGCGGCGATGTCATCGAGGGTGGCGACGCCACCGGAGGCGATGACCGGCTTCGGCGTGCGCGAGGTGATCTCGCGCAGCAGGTCGAGGTTCGGGCCGCGCAGCGTGCCGTCCTTGGTGACGTCGGTGACGACGTAACGGCTGCAGCCGGCCTCTTCCAGGCGGTCGAGCACCTCCCAGAGGTCACCGCCCTCCTGGGTCCAGCCGCGGGCGGCGAGCGTCGTACCGCGCACGTCGAGTCCGACAGCGACGGCCTCGCCGTAGCGGGAGATCACATCGGCGGCCCACTCCGGGTTCTCCAGCGCGGCGGTGCCGAGGTTGATGCGCGTGGCACCCGACTCGAGCGCGGCGTCGAGGCTGGCGTCGTCGCGGATGCCGCCGGAGACCTCGATGTTCACGCCGCGGTACTGCTTGATCACCTTGCGGATGATGGCCGCGTTCGATCCTCGCCCGAAAGCGGCGTCGAGGTCGACGAGGTGGATCCACTGCGCACCCTGATCGACCCACTCGCCGGCGGCGTCCAGCGGGTCACCGTAGCTCGTCTCGGTGCCGGCCTCACCCTGGGTGAGACGCACCGCCTTGCCGCCGGCGACATCGACGGCGGGCAGAAGAATCAGCGAGGGGGACTGTGCGAAGTCGTTCATGACGTCCTTGCGAGAGGGGGAAAATGGGGCCCGACGGGCACGAGAGATGAGAGTAGTCCGGGTGCGGCCCGGCTTCAAACCGTGGAGCACGAGTCAGAGAGTGCCGATCCAGTTCCGCAGCAGCTGGATGCCCGCATCGCCCGACTTCTCAGGGTGGAACTGCGTGGCAGAGAGCGGGCCGTTCTCGACCGCGGCGAGGAAGCGGTCGCCGTGCGTCGCCCAGGTCAGCGCGGGCTCGGGGAACGGCGGGGTGACCTCGAGATCCCAGGTCTTGGCGGCGAAGGAGTGCACGAAGTAGAAGCGCTCCTGCTCGATGCCGCGGAAGAGCACGCTGGCGGCATCCGGCTCGACCGTGTTCCAGCCCATGTGCGGCAGCACCGGGGCGTCGAGCTCGGTGACCGCTCCGGGCCACTCCCCCAACCCTTCGGTGCGCTGCCCACGCTCGACCCCGAGCTCGAACATGACCTGCATGCCCACGCAGATGCCCAGCACCGGCCGCCCACCGGCGAGTCGACGATCGATGATGTCGTCGCCGCCGTGATCGTGCAGCGCCTGGCGCACGGCAGCGAAAGCGCCGACGCCGGGCACCAGCAATCCGTCGGCCTCCAACGCGCGCGTGCGGTCACAGGTGAGCTCGACATCGGCGCCGGCGGCGGCCAGCGCCTTCACTGCGGAGTGGACGTTGCCGGACTCGTAGTCGAAGACCGCGACGCGGGGCGTCCTGCTCACAGCGCGCCCTTGGTGGACGGGATGCCGTCGACGAGCGGGTCGAGTGCCTTGGCCTGACGGAATGCCCGCGCGAACGCCTTGAACTCGGCCTCGGCGATGTGGTGCGGGTCGCGCCCGCCGAGCACACGCACGTGCACGGTGAGACCGGCGTTGAACGAGATGGCCTCGAAGACGTGGCGCACGAGGGAACCGGTGAAGTGGCCGCCGATCAGGTGCATCTCGAAGCCGGCCGGCTCACCCTCGTGCACGAGGAACGGACGACCAGAGATGTCGACGACGGCCTGGGCCAGGGCTTCGTCGAGGGGGACGAGCGCGTCGCCGTAGCGAGAGATGCCCGCCTTGTCGCCGAGGGCGTCACGAATGGCCTGACCGAGCACGATCGAGATGTCTTCGACGGTGTGGTGCGCATCGATGTCGGTGTCGCCGGATGCCCGCACGGTGAGATCCGTCAGCGAGTGCTTCGCGAACGCGGTGAGCATGTGGTCGAAGAACGGCACCGAAGTGTCGATGCTGCTACGGCCGGTGCCGTCGAGGTTCAGCTCGAGCTCGACGGTCGACTCAGAGGTGCTGCGCGTGCGGCTCGCCGTGCGCGGTGCGGGGGTGGCGCTCATGCCTTCGATCCTACCGACGGGGCGTCTCCCAGAGACGCGAGCGCTTCGAGGAACGCCGTGGTCTCGGACTCGGTGCCCGCGCTCACGCGCAGGTGTCCGGGAATGCCGACGTCGCGGATGAGTACACCCTTGTCGTACAGGCCCTGCCATACGGCCTTCGGGTCGGCGACACCGCCGAAGAGCACGAAGTTCGCCCAGGATTCGTGAGGCGTGTAGTCCAGCGCCTCGAGGGTCGCGGAGATGCGATCACGCTGCTCGACGATCTCATCGACCATCCGCAGCATGGTTGGCGCGTGCCGCAGGGCGGCCATCGCCGCCGCCTGTGTCAGAGCGCTGAGGTGGTACGGCAGCCGCACCAGTCGGAGCGCATCGATGAACGCGGGGTCGGCGGCGAGATACCCGACGCGGGCGCCGGCGAAGGCGAAGGCCTTGCTCATGGTGCGCGATACAGCCAGGCGCGGCCGGCCCTCCAACAGCGTGAGCGCCGACGGCGCGTCGTGCGGGGCGAACTCCTGGTAGGCCTCATCGACGATGACCACACCGCGGGATGCCTCGTACACGGCCTCGATGACGTCCAGACCCATCGGTGTGCCCGTGGGGTTGTTCGGAGTGCAGAGCATGATCACATCGGGATCCGCGGCTTCGACCTGAGCGGCGGCGTCGTCGGGCGTGATCGTATAGTCGGCCTCTCGATGACCGGCCTTCCAGCTCGCGCCGGTGCCCTGCGCGAGCAGCGGGTACATCGAATACGTGGGCGCGAAGCCGAAGGCGGTGCGGCCCGGGCCGCCGAACGCCTGCAGGATGTGCTGCAGCACCTCGTTGGAACCGTTGCCCGCCCAGATCTGGGAGGCGTCGAGTCCGTGGCCGAGATAGTCGGCGAAGCCCTCGCGCAGTTCCGTGAACTCGCGGTCGGGGTACCGGTTGATCTCACGTAGCGCGCGCGAGATCTCGTCGGCGATCTGCCCGGCGACCTCTTCGGGAACGGGATGCGTGTTCTCGTTGACGTTGAGCGCGACCGGCAGCGGGGCCTGGGGTGCGCCGTACGGAGTGAGCCCGCGAAGATCGTCGCGGAGGGGCAAGTCATCCAGAGAGGTCACCCTCCCCATCGTAGAACCCGCACGGATGACGATGACGTCGTGCGACGGGTCGAGCGCTCAGTCGGCGTAGGCCACGGGGATGGCCAGTTCACTGCCGGCCTGGATGGTGCCACCGTCGAGGTTGTTGAGGCGAATGATGTCGTCGACGACATCGCGCGGGTCCGCGGCGGGGGCGATCGACATCGCGAGGGACCACAGCGTGTCGCCAGGCATGACCGTGACTGTCTGGAACTCGACCGGAGCGGACTGCTCACCCGAGGCGAGGGCCGACCCCCCGGCGAGGACGGAGAAGCCGATGCCGACGGCAAGAGGTGCGGCGGCGAGGGCGACGAGCACTCGGCGACCACGCGTGGTGAGCCGAAGACGGGTCTGCGGTCCGACGGGGGTCGCGATGCTGATGCTGCTCATGGCGTGCTCCTCTGCTGAGTGGTGCAGCTTTCGCATCCGCCCCTCGGCCGGGAGCGGCGGATGCGAAGCTACGTTCCGAATGTATCTTCGATATCGAACATCTGTCAAGAATTCTTCGAACTCTCATCCGAAAAATGCCCGACACGCTCGAACAGATCTTCCGAATCTCGCGGATTCTCGGATACCGTTTCGATATCGACACCCCACCACGGACCACCGACATTCGAACCGGGCGACCGTGACAGCGCACGAAGGAGCAACGATGAGCGACACCACGCCCCCGGCATCCGAGGCGCCGCGCACCCGCCGGCGCAAGAACCTGAGCCCCAAGCAGATGGCGATCCTCGAGGTCATCCAGACCTCGATCGCGCAGCACGGCTACCCGCCGAGCATGCGCGAGATCGGTGATGCCGTCGGCCTGAAGTCGCTCTCGAGCGTGACCCACCAGCTCGGTCAGCTCGAGCTCAGTGGCTACCTGCGCCGTGACCCCGGCAAGACGCGCGCGATGGAGGTGCTCATCGATCTGCCCGGGTTCAGCACCGAGAACCCGGCCGACAGCGCACCTGCCGTCGGCGATGCCGCCCTCGTGCCGCTGGTGGGCCAGATCGCCGCAGGGGTGCCGATCACCGCCGAGCAGCAGGTGGAGGAGATCTTCCCACTCCCCCGTCAGCTCGTCGGCAAGGGCGACCTGTTCATGCTGAAGGTGTCGGGCGAGTCGATGATCGATGCCGCGATCTGCGATGGGGACTGGGTGGTCGTGCGCTCGCAGAACAACGCCGAGAACGGCGAGATCGTCGCCGCGATGCTCGATGGTGAGGCGACCGTGAAGACGTTCCGACGCCGCGACGGTCACACCTGGCTGCTCCCCCGGAACTCCGCGTTCGAGCCGATCCTCGGCGATGACGCCACCGTGCTCGGCAAGGTCGTCGCCGTGCTCCGCGCCGTCTGACACTCTCCAACGACACAGGCCCCTCCTGGATCGGATCCAGGAGGGGCCTGTGTCGTCTCAGGAGATCAGGCTGAAACGGTGATGTCCTCACGCACGCGACGGGTCGCCTCGACGATGTTCGCCAGCGACGCGACGGTCTCGTCGTAGCCGCGGGTCTTCAGACCGCAGTCCGGGTTGACCCACACCTGGCGCAGGGGCAGCTCCTCGACGGCGCGACGCAGCAGCGACTCGACCTCGGCGGTGCTCGGCACGCGCGGCGAGTGGATGTCGTAGACACCGGGACCGATGCCGTGGTCGAAACCGCCGGCAGCGGCGATGTCGGCGACGACCTCCATGCGGCTGCGCGCGGCCTCGATCGAGGTGACATCGGCATCCAGGCCGCGGATCGCGTCGATCACGACACCGAACTCCGAGTAGCACAGGTGGGTGTGCACCTGCGTGGCCGACGCCGCGCCGCCCGTGGCGAGACGGAACGAGCGCACCGACCAGTCGAGGTACGCGGGCTGGTCGGCCTGCTTCAGTGGCAGCAGCTCGCGCAGCGCCGGCTCGTCGACCTGGATGATCTGGATGCCCGCCGCCTCGAGGTCGGCGATCTCGTCGCGCAGGGCCAGCGCGACCTGGTTGGCGGTTTCGCCCAGCGGCTGGTCGTCGCGCACGAACGACCAGGCAAGGATCGTGACCGGGCCGGTGAGCATGCCCTTGACGTGCTTGGCGCTCAGCGACTGCGCGTACGCCGCCCAGTCGACCGTGATGGGGGCCGGACGCGACACGTCGCCCCACAGGATCGAGGGCCGCGTGGCGCGGGAGCCGTACGACTGCACCCAGCCGTTCTCGGTCACCGCGAAGCCGTCGAGGTTCTCGGCGAAGTACTGCACCATGTCGTTGCGCTCCGGCTCGCCGTGCACGAGCACGTCCAGGCCGAGGTCTTCCTGCAGGGTGATCACGCGGTCGATCTCGGCGCGCAGGAAGTCCTCGTAGTCCTCCTGCGAGAGCTCTCCACGGGTGAACTGTGCGCGAGCGCGGCGGATGTCACCTGTCTGCGGGAACGAGCCGATCGTCGTCAGCGGCAGAGCCGGCAGGCCCAGCGCGACCTGCGCCGCCTCGCGGGCCTCGTAGGTGTCGCGCGCGAAGTCGGCCTCGACCAGCTCCCGTGCCCGGACGGCACCGTCACGCACGCCGGGCGCGCTGTGACGATCGGCGAGGGCAGCAGAGGCGGCGTCGAGCTCGGTGGCCACGGCGTCGCGGCCCTCGGCGAGTCCACGGGCGAGCGTGACGACCTGACCGACCTTCTGGTCGGCGAAGGCCAGCCACGACACCAGGCGCTCGTCGAGCTTGGTCTCATCGGTCACGTCGTGCGGCACGTGCAGCAGCGAGGTCGAGGTGGAGGCTGCGACGGCGGCCGCCCCGAGCCCGCGCAGCTGCTCGAGGGTGTCCAGCGCACCGGCGAGATCGCCGCGCCAGATGTTGTGTCCGTCGATCACACCGCCCACGAGGGTCTTGCCGGCGAGGCCGTCTGCGGCGGCGGGCACCGTGCCACGGACGAGGTCGACGCCGATCGCCTCGACCGGCGCGGCGGCGAGCACCGGGAAGACGCTGTCGAGAGATGCGTACGGCGCCGCGACGAAGATCGACGGGCGGTCGGCGGCACCGCCGAGCACGGCGAGTGCGCGCTGCGCGGCATCCGACAGCTGGGCGACGGAGGCGGGCAGCGACTCGCTCACCAGAGCCGGCTCGTCGATCTGCACCCACTCGGCACCGGCAGCGCGCAGGCGGGCGAGTAGCTCGACGTACACCGGAAGCACGTCGTCCAGTCGGGAGAGCGGGTCGAAGCCCTCGGGGGCGCCGTCGGCGGCCTTCGCGAGAGCCAGGAGGGTGACGGGGCCGACGACGACCGGACGGGTGCGGAACCCGGCCTCTGCCGCCTCGGCGACCTCGCGCACGAGACGGTCGCTCGAGAGCGAGAACGTCGTGTCCGGGCCGATCTCCGGCACGAGGTAGTGGTAGTTCGAGTCGAACCACTTCGTCATCTCCAGCGGCGCGCGGTCGCCCTCACCGCGCGCGATCGTGAAGTACGCGGGCAGGCCGATCGTGCCGTCCTCATCGCGCAGGTCTTCGAAGCGCGCCGGGATGGCGCCGACGGTGACGGCGGCGTCGAGCACCTGGTCGTAGTAGGAGAACGACTCGGGAATCGACGAGTCGTCGCGACCGAGACCGAGCGCAGCGAGGCGGTCACGAGTGACGGCACGCAGCTCTGCTGCGGTCTGCTCGAGCTGAGCCTCGTCGGTACGTCCGGCCCAGAACGCCTCGACGGCCTTCTTGAGTTCGCGGCGGCGGCCGATCCTGGGGTAGCCGAGGATGGTGCCGGCGGGGAAAGCGGTCATGGTGTTCCTTTCGAGTACTGCAGGGCGGGGATGATCTCGGCTTCGGCGAGGACGTCGAGAACGGTCTCGTGTTGGTTGAAGGCGTACAGGTGCACGCCGGGGGCGCCACCGTCGACCACCTCGCGGGCCAGCCGCGCCGACCACTCGACGCCGATGCGGCGGCGCCCTTCGGCGGTCGGTTCGATCTCGAGCGCGATCTGCAGCTCACCGGGCAGCTCTTCGCCGGTGAGCTCGAGCACACGCGCGAGCCGGGCGGGCGAGGTGATCGGCATGATGCCGGGCAGAATCGGAATGGTCACGCCGGCACGACGTGCCCGCTCGACGAAGGCGAGGTAGTGGTCGGCGTGGAAGAAGAGCTGCGTGATGGCGAACGTCGCTCCCGCGGCCTGCTTCGCCAGCAGCGCCTCGACGTGCTGGCTGCTGTACGCCGAGCGCGGATGCCCGTTGGGGAAGGCGGCGACGGCGATGTTCACGTGACGACGGGGCGCGACGCGCACCGCGCCGGGGACGCCGGGCACGGGCGACTCCTCATAGGGCGCGCGTTCGGCCTGCACCCGGTCGATCAGCTGCACGAGCTGCGCGGCGCTCTCGAGGTCTCCGAGGAAGGGCTCGCCCTCGGGCCGGTTCGCGGGCGGGTCGCCGCGAAGGGCGAGGAAACTGAGGATGCCGGCATCCAGGAACTCCCGGATGAGCCGTGCCGCGTCGATGTAGGTGTTGCCGACACAGGTGAGGTGCGCGAGCGGCTCGACATCGGTGGTCGCGCGGATGTGCCGGAGCACCTCGAGCGAGCGTCCGCCGGTCGATCCGCCTGCCCCGTAGGTGACGGAGAGGAAATCGGGCCCGGCCGCGGCGAGGTACCGGATGGTCTCGTGCAGGGCGTCGTCTGTGGCCGAGCTGCGCGGGGGGTACAGCTCGAAGGAGAAGGGCACGCGGGTCACCGGGTCCTCCTCACACGCAGACATCGATCGGGCATGTCAGCACGCTAGAACAGGGCAAGAAGGCCGCGCACACTGTGTGACGTCGTGTGTCGGCAACGGCCTGGTTAGGCTCGGAGCATGACCTCTCCGTTCGGCTCTTGGAGCTCGCCGTTCACGCCCGCCGACCTCTCTCGTTCCGCGCCGCGCATCGAGGGCGCTCGCATCGTCGGGAGCGAGATCTGGTGGGGCGAGAGCGTTCCGTCAGAGGGCGGGCGGGTCACCGTGCGCAGCTCCACCGGGCAGGAGATCCTGCCCGCGCCGTGGGGTGCCCGCTCGCGCGTGCACGAGTACGGCGGCGGGGCATGGACGGCGGATGCCGACGGCACGCTGTACTTCGTCGATGTCGCCGACCGGCGGGTGCACCGGATGCCGCGCGGTGGCGTGCCGCATCCGCTCACCTCGTCCGGTGCGCAGTTCGGCGGACTGTCCCTGCAGCAGGGGCGCCTGTTCGCGGTGCGCGAGGATCTGCGCGACGTGCCGCACGAGCGGGCCATCGTCGAGATCCCGGTCGACGGTTCGGCGGCCACCGACGAGTCGGCGGTGCGCGTGGTGGCCGCCGGCCCGGACTTCTTCGCGCATCCCGCGCTCTCGCCGGACGGCGCACGCGTCGCGTTCGTCACCTGGTCGCAGGAGCACATGCCGTGGGAGGGTGCGCGCCTGGTCGTGGCGGAGGCGGATGGCTCACCGACGGATCTCGGCGGGCAGGCCGCGCTGCAGCCGACGTGGGTCGGCGCTGACGAGCTGCTCTACCTCGACAACCCGAGTGGACGGTGGAACCTGCACCGCGCGCCGGCGCGCGTCGATGCTGACGCCGCGCCCATCGCCCCCGCCGATGCCGACACCGGTGGCGGCCTGTGGGTGCTCGGCAACCGCTGGTACGGCACCCTCGACGACGGCCGGGTGGTCGCCGTGCGCACGAATGGCACCGATGAGCTCGTGCTGATCGATGACATCCACGCCGCCGAGCCGACCGTGCACGCGCTGGATCTGCCGATCACGGGCGAGGCGAGCATCGACGATGTGTCGGGCACCTGGGTGCTGATCTCCGGAGCGGGGGCGACCGTCGAGAAGGGCCTGTGGTGCGTGGACGTCGCCGACGGCACTGTGGTCACGGTGACCGGTGGCGCTCCCGTCGACAGCGACTGGTTTCCCCTCGCTCGTGCGGTGACCTTCGACGGGCCGCACGGTCCCGTGCACGCATTCGACTACGCGCCGCTGAATCCGAACGAGACAGCACCGGAGGGCGAACGTCCGCCGTACATCGTGATGGTGCACGGCGGTCCGACCGCGCACGTCGCTGGTACGGCATCCACCGCCTACGCCTTCTGGACCAGTCGCGGCATCGGCGTACTCGATGTGAACTACGGCGGCTCCACGGGCTACGGGCGGGGGTACCGGGAGCGCCTGGACGGCGCGTGGGGCGTGGTCGACGTCGACGATGTGATCGCCGCAGCCCAGGGCCTCGCGGCGTCCGGTGCGGCGGATGCCGAGCGGATCGCGATCCGCGGCGGTTCGGCAGGCGGCTGGACGGTACTCAGTGCGCTCGTGCGCGGCGGGGCATTCGCGGCGGGCATCAGCCGTTATGGCGTCACCGATCTGCGCATGCTCGCAGCGGACACGCATGACTTCGAGAAGCACTATCTGACCGGGCTCGTCGGACCGCTGCCCGAGGCCGAGGCCGTCTACATCGAGCGCTCACCGCTCACGCACGCCGACCAGATCGACGTTCCGGTGCTGCTGCTGCAGGGCGAGGACGACCTGGTGGTGCCGCCCTCACAGTCGGAGGCGATTCGTGATGCGCTCGCGGCGCGCGGCATCGCGCACGAGTACGTGCTGTTCCCCGGCGAGGGCCACGGATTCCGTCGCGCCGAGACCATCGAGGCCGCGGCACGCGCGGAACTGCGTTTTCTCGGCGAGGCGTTCGGCTTCGAGCCGGCCGACTGAGGTCAGTCGCCCATGCGGTTGCGCAACCGCATGGCCCGCTCGGCCTCGCGGGAGTCCTGACGCTCGCGCAGGGTCTGCCGCTTGTCGTACTCGCGCTTGCCCTTGGCCAGAGCGATCTCGACCTTGGCGCGACCGTCAGAGAAGTACAGGCGCAGCGGGATGAGCGTGTAGCCGCCGGCCGAGACGGCGTGCTCGAGCTTGTGGATCTCGTCACGGTGCAGCAGCAGCTTGCGAACGCGCTTGGCGGAGTGGTTGGTCCAGTGGCCCTGCGAGTACTCGGGGATGTGCACCGAGTCGAGGAACGCCTCGCCGCCCTTGATGAAGGCGTACCCATCGGAGAGGTTGGCACGCCCCTGGCGCAGCGACTTGACCTCGGTGCCGGTGAGCACGAGCCCTGCTTCGTAGGACTTCTCGAGGTTGTAGTCGTGACGGGCACGACGATTGGTCGCGATGACCTTCTCCCCGCGTTCCCTGGGCATGTCTTTCTCCTGTGCTCGGTGGACCAGCCCGCCAGTCTATACCGGGAGCGTCGTCTGGGCGGCGGTGGTCAGGTGCGCAGCCAGCGCCGGATCGCGAAGCCCGCCGAGAACGCCGCGAGCACGATGCCGAGCCCGATGAGCGCGGGGACGAGGTAGACGGCGGTCTCCATGCCGACGAGGGGACGCAGGAACGGCACGCGGTCGGCGAGATAGCCCTCGACACCGAAGTGCAGTCCGGCGAGCACGGCGGCGATGGCGAGGAGCGAGCCGATGAACGCCGCGAACACGCCCTCGAGCACGAACGGCGCCTGGATCGACCTGTTCGATGCGCCCACGAGACGCATGATGCCGATCTCTTTTCTTCTGGCGTAGGCGGAGAGCCGGATCGTCGTCGCGATCAGCAATACTGCCGCTACCAACATGAGCGCGGCGATACCCACGGCCAGGTAGGTGGCGACGGTGAGCGCCGAGAACAGGGGGTCGAGGTACTGCTTCTGGTCGACGACCTCGTCGACGCCGGCCTGCCCGGAGAACGCCTCGTAGATGACGTTCGACTGGGCCGGGTCTTTCAGGGTGACCCGGTAGGCCTCGGCCATCTGGTCGACCGTGAGCACGCTGGCCTCAGATTCACCGATCTGCGCGATCATCGCGTCGTAGGCATCCTGTTTGGATTCGAAGACGACCTCGCTGATCAGCGGGCTCAGAGCCTCACCCTCCAGGGCTGCGGCCACGGCGTCGAGCTGTTCCTGGTTGGCCGCGCCTGCGACGCAGCTGTCGGATTCGGACAGCGGCGAGCACATGTAGACGGTGACGACCGCACGGTCGCCCCAGAAGGCCCGCATGGTGCTGATCTGCGCCTGCATGAGGATGGCGGCGCCGACGAAGGTCAGCGAGACGAAGGTCACCAACACGACGGAGACGACCATGGAGATGTTGCGTCGCAGGCCGGCGACGGCCTCGGCGAGAATCAGTCCGACGTTCATGAGGTGGGTCCCACTTCCTCGTCGTCGGACTCGGTGAGGCCGAGGCGATCGGCGACGCCGAGTTCTGCGACCTGCACGTCGGGCAACACGATGGGGTGCGTGCGCGGCCTCGGGGCGTCTGCCTCCTGCGGTGCGGTGACCGGATCCTCGTGCTCGGTCGGGCGCTGAGGCTCGATGGTCGCGGGTTCCGTCGTCGCAGGCTCTGCGGTCGATGGTTCTGCCGGTGCCGCCTCGCTCTGCGTCGGTTCGCTGAGCGCGACCGGCCCGTCGTCGGTCACGGCGATGCGGGGGACGGATGCTGTCTCGCGCTGCACATCCTGCACGGCGGTGAGCGCGGCGGCCGCCGCGGCTCCGCGGACCGCCTCCGGCGTGAGGCGCGGGATGCTGGACGTGTCGCCGTATCCACCGCCGACCTCATCGCGCACCATCTCGCCGTCGCTGAGCTCGATCACGCGACGCTGCATCTGATCGACGAAGCCGGCCTCGTGCGTGGCCATCACGACCGTCGTCCCGCCCGCATTGATGCGAGCGAGCAGCTGCATGATGTCGACCGACGTGGCCGGGTCGAGGTTTCCCGTCGGCTCGTCGGCGAGGAGGATCTTGGGGCGGTTCACGATGGCGCGGGCGATGGCGACACGCTGCTGCTCTCCGCCGGACAGCTCATGCGGCATCCGCTTGCCTTTGCCCTCCAAGCCCACCAGCGCGAGGGCCTCGGGGACCGCCTGCTGGATGAACCCGCGAGAGGAGCCGATCACCTGCAGCGAGAACGCCACGTTCTGGTAGACCGTCTTGGACGGCAGCAGGCGGAAGTCCTGGAACACCGAGCCGATCTGGCGACGGAAGTAGGGCACCTTGCGGTTGGCCAGCGAGCGCAGATCACGACCGAGCACGGCGACGCGACCGGCGGTGGGGATGTCCTCGCGGAGGATGAGGCGCAGGCACGTCGACTTCCCAGACCCGGAGGCACCGACGAGGAAGACGAAATCCCCCCGGTCGACCTCGAAGTCGACGCCGGCGAGGGCGGGGCGTTTGGTGCCGCGATAGCGTTTGGTGACGTTCTCGAACCGAATCATGGCCGCTCCAGCCTATGCGCGCGCACCCGGTGCGCTCTCAGCGACACTCCCCCGGCGGATCCACGGGGACTCCTGGCCCTGCGCCTGTCACATCCGCCTGCTATACACGTTCTAGGCGCAATCGTGCCGGTGGGGGTCGCGCACAGCGACGAATGACGTGAGGAGGGGGCCATGAGCGTTCCCGCTGGATGGTACGACGACGGATCCGGACGGTTGCGCTGGTGGGATGGCGCGCAGTGGACCGAGCACTTCGCTCCGGCTGCTCCCGCCGCCTCAGAAGCCCCCGCTGCAGAAGAGGTCGACGTGGATGCCACGGTGATCCGCGAACAGGTCGATCCCTCTCCCGCAGAGGCCCCCACTCCCGTAGCGCCCGTTGCCCCGGAACCCGAGCTGGCGTCCGAATCGGCACCGGCCGCGCCGGAAACACCCACTGCGCCGCAGGCACCGGAACCCGAGCTGGCCGCCGAGCCCGCGCCGCCGGCTCCCCCTGCACCGCCCTCTTACCCGGCCCCGTCCGAACCAGCCCCGTCCGATCCGGCTCCGCAGCAGGTGCAGCAGTACCCGCCCTACGTCGCGCCCGCAGCCGGCTACCCCGGCGCACCGCAGCAGCAGCCCCCGCAGCCGTACGGCGCCGCTCAGCCCACGCCGCCGTATGGTGCCGCACCGTCCGCACCGCCGTACGGCGCGGCCTACGGCGGTAAGACCCCGGCGGCGCCGAAGAAGGCACCGATCATCGGCTTCATCGCACTGGGCGTCGCGGTGGTGGGAACGATCCTCGCGTGCATCCCTCCGTTCGTCTGGTTCATCGGCTTCTTCCTGCTGTTCGTGGCCTTCGTGCTCGGCATCGTCGGGCTGTTCATCAAGGACACAGCCAAGTGGCCCGCGATCACGGGTCTTGCGCTCAGCGTCGTCGGCGCCGCGATCGGCGCCATCGTGGGCACGATCGTCCTCGTCGCCAGCGTCGCCTCGACCATCGACAGCTCCCCGACGACCGAACCCGACATCAGCAGCGAGGCGCCGTCCGACGAGCCGTCTGAACAGCCCGTCGCATCCCGTCCCAGCGCCGACGAGATCACCGAGGGCTTCCTCATCGTCATGGAGGCCAACGGCATCTCGGACTATGACGACCCGGCGATCGCCGGATGCATCGGCCAGTACATGTATGACTCGGATCTCAGCGACGAGACACTCACCACGATCGCCGGCGGGGAAGACATCTACAGCCCCGTCGAAGAAGCGCAGCACGTGTCCGAAGTGACACGCGACGCGATCGTCGAGTGCGCCGGCTGAGCGCCCTGCCGCCACAGACCTTCAACCCACAGGAGCACAACAGATGAGCACGCCCGCAGGCTGGTACGACGACGGATCGGGGCGCCAGCGCTGGTGGGACGGCACGCAGTGGACCGAACACTTCGCGCCTGAGCAGCAGCCCGCCGTTCCCGCGGCACCCGAGCAGTCGACGCCCGACGCGCAGACCGAGCAGTACGCGCCGTATACGCCACCTACGGCGCAGTCCCCCGCGGCACAGACGGCGGTCTATCCCGGACTCGCCGGGATGCCGTCCACGACGCCGGCCGAGAAGAAGACGCCGCTGGTGGGCTTCATCGCGCTCGGGCTGGCTGTGGTCGGCACGATCCTGGCGTTCTTCCCGCCGCTCGTGTCGATCTTCGGATTCTTCCTGCTGTTCGTCGCCTTCGTCATGTCGATCGTGGGCCTGTTCCTCAAGGGCAACGCCAAGTGGCCGTCGATCGCGGGGCTCAGCCTCAGCGTCGTGGGCACGATCATCGGCATCGTGATGTTCGTCATCTTCACCGTGGGTGCCGTGCAGCAGCTCAGCGACAGCACGACGGGACCGACGTCGAGCTCGAGTGACGCGCCGTCTGACGCTCCGTCTGACACCCCGAGCGACGGGCCGACCGATGCCGCGCCGTCGGGCGACCGCCCGAGCGTGGCCGAGGTGGAGGAAGGTCTGGCGGCGATCCTCGAAGACAGCGGCGCCGGAGACACCTACAGCCAGGAACAGCTCACCTGCACCGCACAGTTCTTCGTCGATTCGGACATCCCAGACGACAAGCTGGCCATCATCGCGGAGGGCCCCGACGCCCTGTACAGCGACATCGAGGCCGCGACGGAGTTCACGGAGAAGTTCGCGAACTCGTTCGAGACGTGCCTGTTCTGAGCGATGACGAATGCAGAACGGCCCCGGGATCGCTCCCGGGGCCGTTCTGCATGTCAGGGGTGAGGATCAGTCCTCGTCCTTGCGCTTGCGCCAGCGGATGCCGGCCGAGATGAAGCCGTCGAGGTCGCCGTCGAACACCGACGCGGGGTTGCCGGACTCGTAGCCGGTGCGGAGGTCCTTGACGAGCTGCTGGCCGTAGAGGAAGTACGAGCGCATCTGGTCGCCCCAGCTGGCGGTGATGTTGCCCGCGAGCTCCTTCTTCTTCGCCGCTTCCTCTTCCTTCTGCAGCAGCAGCAGGCGGGTCTGCAGCACGCGCATGGCGGCGGCGCGGTTCTGGATCTGCGACTTCTCGTTCTGCATCGACACGACGATGCCGCTGGGCAGGTGGGTGATGCGCACGGCGGAGTCGGTGGTGTTGACCGACTGGCCGCCAGGGCCGGAGGAACGGAAGACGTCGACGCGGATGTCACCCTCGGGAATGTCGACCTCGGTGGCCTCTTCCATCAGCGGGATGACCTCGACGGCCGCGAATGAGGTCTGACGCTTGTCGGCAGAGCCGAAGGGGCTGATCCGCGCGAGGCGGTGGGTGCCGGCCTCGACGGACAGCGTGCCGAACGCGTACGGCGCGACGATCTCGAAGGTGGCCGACTTGATGCCCGCGCCTTCGGCGTACGAGGTGTCCATCACCTTGACCGGGTACTTGTGCTGCTCGGCCCACCGCAGGTACATGCGCATGAGCATCTCGGCGAAGTCGGTGGCGTCGTCGCCGCCGGCACCGGAACGGATCGTGATGATCGCGGAACGGTCGTCGTACTCGCCGTCTAGGAGCGTCTGCACCTCGAGCTGGTTGATGGTGTCGGTGAGGGCGGCGAGTTCGCTGCGCGCCTCGGTGGCGGAGTCCTCGTCTTCCATCTCGTTGGCAAGTCCGACGAGCACCTCAAGGTCGTCGAGCCGCTGCTCGACCTCGGTGACGCGCTTGAGTTCGGCCTGTTTGTGGCTGAGCGCGCTGGTGACCTTCTGGGCAGCGTCGGGGTCGTCCCAGAGGTCGGGCGCGCCGGCCTCGTCGCTGAGACGGGTGATGTCGGCGCGCAGTGAGTCGACGTCGACGACCTCGCGGATGTCGCCGAAAGTCTGTCGCAGGGCCTGGATGTCGGCGGAGAGATCGAGTTCAAGCATGGCGCTTCAGCCTACCGCGAAGGCGCGCGCCGTAGCGGCGGTTCGTGGGATCCGTGCGAGTAGCGTGGGGGTGTGAGCACCAGCGCCGTGACTGTTCTGAAGCGATTCGGACCGATGGTCTACGTGCCGACGGTGCTGTTCTCGCTCGGCGAGGGCGCGGTGATCCCGCTGATCCCGGTGCTCGCGACGCGTCTCGGAGCCGACGTGGCATCCGCCGCCCTGGTCGCCGCCGCGCTGGTCGTCGGCCAGTTGGTCGGCAATCTCCCTGCCGGGTGGGCGGTGGCGAAGATCGGCGAGCGATACACGATGGTCGCGGCCGGTCTGGTGGCGATGCTCGCCGCGGTCGGGATGCTCCTGGCGCCGTCGCTGCCCCTCTTCGCTGCCGCGGTGTTCCTGCTCGGGTTCTGCGCGGCCGCCTTCGGCCTCGCCCGGCACGCGTTCATGACGACGCGCGTTCCGCCGCGGTTCCGCGCGCGGGCGCTGTCGCTGCTCGGCGGGAGCTTTCGGCTGGGCATGTTCATCGGTCCGTTCGTCGCGGCGGCGCTGATCGGGCTGTTCGGCACGGAGTCCGCCGCGATCTGGTTCCTGCTCGGCTGCCTGGCCGTGCTGGTGGTGCTGGTCTTGGTCGGGCCCGACCCCGAGCGGTACATCCCCCCGATCACGAAGCCCAACACGGCGGCAGTCGCCGATGACTCCGGCGAGCCGGTGTCGGGGGCGATCCCGACGGTCGGGGGCGGCGGGGTGTTCCGCACGATGTGGGAGTACCGGGGCGTGCTCTCGCGGATCGGCCTGTCTGCGGCATCCCTCTCCGCCGTCCGTTCGGCGCGGCAGGTGGTGCTGCCGCTGTGGGGTGTCTCACTCGGGCTGGATGCCGAGACCATCGCTATCGTCGTCGGCGTCTCCGGCGCCATCGACTTCGCCCTGTTCTACGCCAGCGGGCAGGTGATGGACCGCTTCGGGCGCCTGTGGGCGGCGATGCCGGCGATGGTGTTGATGGGAGCCGGGTTCCTTGCACTGTCACTCACGCATGACCTGGATGCCGCGACGATGTGGTTCGGCATGCTGGCGGTCGTGCTCGGTGTCGGCAACGGGCTCTCCAGCGGCATCCTGCTCACCCTCGGCGCCGACCTGGCGCCGCAGCGCGAGCCGGCAACGTTCCTCGGTTCGTGGCGCACGTTGACCGACACGGGCGGCGCCGCCGCGCCGCTGATCGTCTCGGGGCTCACCGCGGCCGTCTCGCTGCCAGTGGCGGCGGCGGTGATGGGCGCGATCGGGCTGCTCGGCGCCGCCGGCTTCATCCGGTGGATTCCGCGGTACATCCCGCGCAAGGAACGCTGAGACTCAGCTGCCCGCGCTGAGTTGGGCGCCGTCCCCGGCGAGCAGGTGTTCGAGCACCGAGCCCTCCGGCACCGAGTCGAATTTGTAGCTGAGTTTCTGCAGCGGGGCGAGGTCGAGAGTGCGACGCAGCGGCTCGGGTCGCCAGGGCTGCATCATCTCCAGCTGCAGCAGGTGCGCCTGGGCCGATGACAGCACGGGGGCTGCGCGCCATTGCGCGCGGGCCTCGGGGACGATCGCCTGGATCACCTCGAAGATGCGGTGGTAGAGGAAGTAGTCGGGCAGGTCGTCGTTCTGCTCCCACCACACGTCGAGGGCGCGGCGCTGCAGCGCGAGGATCGGGGTGTGCGGCTGCGAGGCGATGAACCAGTTCGCGATCGCCCGCCCCGTCCACCGGGGGAAGATCGTGCCCGCCCGCAGGTAGGTGCGCTGTAGGTCGTCACCCAGGTTGCGGTGCACCCAGGCGGTGGCGTCGACCCAGATGCCTCCGTGTTCTTCGAGCACGCGAGTGCGCAGGTAGTCGGAGAAGTGCGCCGGGCGATCGTGTTCGAGCAGGGTTGCGATGCGTTCGGGGATGTCGATCAGTTCACGGGTCGAGGCGCCGTCGAGCACCTGCAAGGTGGGGTGTACGCGGCGCAGTTGCGCGATGCAGGCCTGTACAAGGGGCGGCGCGGTGTTGAGGGGCTTGTCCCAGTAGGTGTACACACGATCGGTCGGGGCGGGGAGGTGCGCGTAGCGGTGCTCCACTGCGCGGGTTCGGATGCCGGCCAGCCACGGCGCACGCTCGGGCAGGCCCGCATCGCGGCGGAACTCTTCGAGATGGCTGTCGAGCATGCGGAACACTCGGCCGTAGGTGGCGATCGCGGCGGCCGGGTCGATCGTGTCCTGGAACTTCGAGACACGGGCGAGTTGTGCCTGCAGACCGGAGAGGACGCGACGAGGATCGGCGTGGCCACGCTGGCGAGACATGGTTCCGAGCCTAGCCAGGTGGGGCGTCGTGTCGTGGAGGCAACCGCACGGCAGGACGGATCTCCGGCCGCCGCTCAGCGCAGCGCGGTGCGGCTGGTCGCTGTGGCCTGCAACGGCACGCCGTCGGGCACGAAGAGCGAGACCAGCGGCGGATGCCACGCGGTACTCACCGTCACCCGTGCCGAGACCCCGTCGGGCGTGCTGGCCGAGTCCAGGCGCGTGTTCGGGGCGGTCGCCGAAACGACGGCCTGCGCCTGATCGGCGACCCCGGCATCCGTCAGCTCGGCCCGCACATTCTCTCCCTCGGCTTCGAGGGTGAACCCGTCGGCTCCGGCGAGCGCAGCGGCATCCGCCGTCGCATCAAGCCGCTTCTGCGTGATGTAGAGGTCGGTGGCGCAGACACACACGAACAGCACCGCGATCGCGATCAGCGCATACCCGAGGATGAGGGGCAGGATGCTGCCGTCCTCATCGTCGCGCACCAGCTCGCTCAGGGTCATTCGCCGCTCCCCCACAGTCTCGACACCTTCTGCGCGGCCTGCGCCTGAATCGGAATCGACGCGATCTCGTCGAGACCGAACACCGGCGGCACGAACGGCAGACTCACCCTCGCACTCACCGTCACGACCACGGTGGCGCCCGGTTCGGGGCAGGCACCCGCGGCCCCGACGCACGTCATGTCGACTGAGACGTCGTCGGCATCCATCCCGTACTCCCGGATGACGTTGTCGAGCACCGCCTCGGCACTGGCCGCTGCCGTGGCCGCATCGGGCGCCTGGCCGATCACGCGGGCAGTGTGCCGCGCGGCGGCCTCGGCGCCGAGGGTCTGTTCCTGCACCATCCCGAGGGTGATGACGAGGTAGACGAGCGGGACGAGCATCAGCAGCCCGACGACGATGAACTCCAGGGCCGCCGAGCCGTCTTCGTCGCTGGCGAGCGGCTCAGTCACCGAAGGATTCGACGGGCGCACGCGCCTCGACCTCCATCGCGTACGGGATGCCGATCAGGCCGAGCACCGGAAGGGTCGTGCGCACCTCGACGACGATGCTGTCGTGCCCGAGCGCCGAGTCTTCGCCGATGCTGACGTCTTCGGCGTAGTCCGCGCCGATCGCGCGGCTGATCACCTGGCGCGTGCGGTCGGCGCCCTCACTGAGACTGGTGTCGGCGAGAGCGGCGAAGTGTGCCCCCTCGACGGCCGCGTCGTGCACGACATTGCGGACGTAGACCGCGAAGGCGACCTGGAGGACGGCGAGAGTCAGGGCGGTCAGCAGCGTGCCGACGAGCACGAACTCCACGGGGCTGGAGCCCCGTTCGTCGTCGAGCACACCGAGGGACCGCATGGCGTCAGATCCCTGAGACCCGCGAGATCGCCTGCTCGAAGAGCGAGACCAGAGCGGGGCCGGCGACGGCCCAGATCACGACGACGAGGGCCGCGGTCATCAAGGTCACCAACACCCATCCGGGAACGTCTCCGGTCTCATCCGCCGCGAGGTCACGGGCGTGCCCGCGTGCGCTGTCGAACCAGCTCTTCATCGTCTTCATGGTCACTCCTTCGGTCATGTGTCGTAGTGGTTCAGGGTGCCGTGTCAGCCGAGCCCGAGTCGCAGGATGAACAGGCCCGGGTAGACCGCGAACAGCACCGACAACGGCAAGATCAAGAACACCAGCGGTAGGAGCATGAGGATCTCCTTGCGCCCGGCTTGCTCGATGAGCACGCGCTTGGCCTCATCTCGGGCATCCGCAGCCTGCGCGTGCAGCACCCCGGCCAACGGGGCACCGTGCTCGAGCGCGGCGATCACCTGATCGGCAGCGCGGGTGAGGCCTGGCAGCTGCAGTCTGTTCGACATCTCGGCGAGCGCGTCCGCCAGCGGCGAGCCCGTGTGCACGGCGAGCACGACGCGGCGCAGCTCGCCGGTCAGCTCGCCTGTGCCGATCGTCGAGACGCGGCGCAGGGCATCGAGCAGCGACTCACCCGCCGACAGGCACAGCGCGAGGAACTCCAGCGTCGTCGGCAGTTCATCGGCCAGCCGCGCCCGACGCGCCTTCGCCCGCGCAGTGAGCTGCATGTCATAGGCAACGGCCGCACCTGCAGCCGTGATCACCGGCAGTAGCACAGCAGGTGGCGACATCCGCCCGCCGACGGCCAGGGCGATCACGACGAGCGCCCCGACGACCAGTCCGGCGATGCCCCACGCGAGTTGGCGTCCGCGGAATGCCGCCGGCGTCTGCGTGAGACCGGCCTGTGAAAGCCGAAGCTGCAGGGCATCCCCGCTGCCCAGCATCCGCTCGAAGGACCCGCGCACTCGCTCCCACAGTCGCCGGCCGTGCACGGGCATCACCCCAACGACCGGCGCGATCCCACCCGGCAACGCGTCGTCGGCAACCACGTCGCGCACGTAGGGGGCGATGCGCCGATCCAGCGGTAGCGCGCGCCACCGCGGCAGGGCGGAGAGGATGCCGAGCACCCCGACGGCGAAGGCTCCACCGAGCAGCACCGCGATCGCAGCATCCGTCGCCATGTTCATCCGAACCACCTCTGCGGCTCTGGCAGGCGACCGATGCGCAGCATGATGCGGTACGCGATCACCGAAACGACTGCTCCGACGACGATCACGATCACGCCTTCGGGACTCGCATACGCGTCCCGCCCTTCCGGCCGCATGGCGAGCAATCCGAGGATCACCCACGGCGCGACGGCACCGAGCACGGCAGCACCGCGGATCCACGACTGGCGCGCCTCGACCTCACCCCGCAGCGCCGCATCGGCACGTACCGAGGAGGACAGCGCCCGCAGCACGCCGGTCAGTTCGGTGCCGCCGACCTGGCGCGCCATGCGCAATGTCTCGAGGATGCGATCGGAGATCGGGTCGGCGAGAGTCGCCTTCAACGTGTCGAGACTGCCTTCGAAGCGGCCGGTCGAGCGCAGGTCGCGTGCGAAGGCAACGAAGGCGGGCCGGATCGCGGGCGGAGCCGACTCGCCGAGGCTCGCGACCGCGTCGGGCAAGGAAAGGCCCACCCGGATCGCCGCGACAAGCAGGTCGCAGACGTCCGGCCACAGCTGACGGCGCGCTTTGCGCAGCCGCAGACGCCGACCGCGAAGGAACAGTACCGGAGCTGCTGCACCAGCGACGGCCGCGAGCAGAGCGAGCACGGGAAGCCCGGTGAGCAGCCAGACGAGGGATGCCGCGACCACGGCCGCCGCGATCATCGAGACGATCAGCACGCGCGGCGCGGTGCGCGGGTACCCGGCCTCTTCCAGAAGGACGTTCAGTCGGCCGCGACGTGGGGTGCGCGGCATCCGCTCACCGGCCGGCCACAACCAGGGTGAGACGAGCAGCACCAGCCCTGCCCCGAGCAGTGCACCGAGCAGCACCGTCACGAGCGGTCCTCCTCGCGGTACACCGCCCGGGACAGGATCCGCCCGTCGCCCACCTCGCCGGTCGGCGCGACGATCTCGACCACGCGCCGCGAACCGTCGGCACGGCGCGCGCAGTGCACCACATAGGAGATCGAGGCGGCGAGCGCGGGCGCGATGAACGCCCGGTCGATGTTCCGACCGGCGAGCAGCGGCAGCAAGGCGAGCTTCTCGAGTGCCTCGGTCGCGGAGTTGGCGTGAACGGTTCCGGCCGCGGGGACTCCGGTGTTCAGGGCAAGGACGAGGTCGAGGGCTTCGGCGTCGCGCACCTCGCCGACGACAAGACGCTCGGGCCGCATCCGGAGCGCTTCCTTCACCAGGCGCCGCAGCGTGATCTCGCCGGTGCCCTCAAGGCTGGCCTGTCGCCCCTGCAACGCCACCACATCAGGGCCGTCGACCGCGAGTTCGAAGGTCTCCTCGACGGTGATGATGCGTTGACGATCGGCGACGGAGCCGAGCAACGCACCCAGGAGCGTCGTCTTGCCGGCGTGGGTCGCGCCCGAGACGATCACGCTCTGCCCGTCGAGCAGCGCTCGATGCAGCAGCTCGGCGACGGCGGCCGGCATCGTGCCCTGCGCGACGAGCGCGTCGAGGGTGCGATGTTGATGCAGGAACTTGCGGATATTGACCGCCCATGAGCCGCGCACGACGTCGGCAATCGCGACGTGCAGTCGCGAGCCGTCGGGCAGCGACGCATCGACGAACGGCTGGCTGATGTCGACCCGGCGACCCGTGGTCTGCAGCATCCGCTCGACAAGGTCGCGGATCACCGCATCCGTCAGCGGCACCTCGATTCGCTCGCTCACTCCCCCGCGGGCCACGAACACCCGCTCCGGACCGTTCAGCCAGATCTCTTCGATCGTCGGATCATCGAGCAGCGGCTGCAGCACGCCGAAGCCGGTGACCGACGCCAGCACGTCGCGCACGCACGCGGCCTCGTCGTCGATCATCGTCTCGCCCCGCGCGAGGGCCAGGTCGTTGTGCCGCCGCACCTCGGCCTGCGCGATCCGCCGCGCCTCGTCGGGCGTCGCCGACGGATCGGTGTTCTCCAGGCGCAGGCGCCGACGCACCCGCTCGGCGACGATGGTGGACGGAAGACTCACGCCGGGAAGCCTGACAGAACCGCGCATGATGCCGCGGAAGTTATCCACAACCCCGCGCGAGAAGATGGCTAGCGCGACTCGAGCGCCAGCCTGCCCGCGAGCAGCACGTAGGTGGCGGCGAACGTGCGCCGCAACCAGGCCATCACCTTCGGCCGTGTGATCACCTGCGCCCGCATGGTCGCCGCGAACGTGCCGTACAGCGCGAAGACGATGAACGTCAGCACCATGAACACCAGGCTCAGCCCGACCATCTGCCAGGTCGCGTTGGGGGCGCCCGCCGGCACGAACTGGGGCAGGAACGCGAAGAAGAAGATCGTCAGCTTCGGGTTGAGCAGGTTGATCAGCACCGCGGTGCGAATCACCCGCCAGAACGACACCGGAGCGGCATCCTGGTCGACATCGATCAGCGAGCGGTCGCGCAGCGTCTGCCAGGCGAGGTACAGCAGGTAGGCGACACCGAGCCACTTGATCGTCTCAAAAGCCACGGCAGAGGCGTTGAGGATGGCCGCGAGGCCGGTGATCGCGGCGATCATGTGCGGGATGACGCCCAGCGTGCATCCGAACGCGGCGACGATGCCCGCCCTCGTGCCGCGGGAGAGACCCGCGGCGATCGAGTACACGGCTCCGGTGCCGGGCGTGGCCACGACGACCAGCGTGGTCAGCAGGAATGCGATCGACACATCAACCCCCCTCGCGATAACCGCGACGCTACCGCACGCCACGCCCGCGGCACAGGGCCGCGTTTTGGGGGCTGTCCTCCAGCCGTCGCTCAGTAGACTGAGACCACCGCGCGGGAGTGGTGAAATTGGCAGACACGCAGGATTTAGGTTCCTGTGCCTCAGGGCGTGTGGGTTCAAGTCCCACCTTCCGCACGACAACCGCCGACCCTCCATGACCGACGGGAACACCGTGCTGCACACCGCTCTTCAGGCGCCGACCGCCCTCATCCCCTGGCTCGACCCTGCAACGATCATCGGTGCCGCCGGCCCCTGGGCGCTCGCCGTCGTCTGCTTCATCATCTTCGCCGAGACCGGTCTGCTCGTCGGCTTTCTGCTGCCCGGCGACACCCTGCTGATCATCGCCGGGCTGCTCACCCACACCAACAACGTGTTCGGGGTGAACATCTGGGTCGTCAGCCTGCTCATCGCCCTGTCGGCGTTCATCGGCGGCGAGGTCGGCTACCTCATCGGGCACAAGGGCGGGCCCGCGGTGTTCGAACGCAAAGAATCGGGCCTGTTCAGCAAGAAGAACGTCGAACGCACGAACGCGTTCTTCGAACGTTTCGGCGGGCTCACGGTGATCCTCGCCCGCTTCGTCCCCATCGTGCGCACCTTCGCCCCCGTGGCGGCGGGTGTCGGCCACATGCCGTGGCGGCGCTACTCGCTCTACAACCTCATCGGCGCGATGATCTGGGGCTTCGGTCTGACGATGATCGGCTACCTCATCGCTTACATCCCGTGGATCCGCGACCTCGTCGTCGAGTACATCGACCTGATTCTGCTGCTCGTCGTCGGCGGCACCGCGGTCGTCACCCTGTGGCACTACCTGCGCGAGCGGCACAAGGCTAAGAAGGAGGCCGCCGCAGGCCTCGACATCACGACGGATGCCGCCGAGGCTGAGGCTCTCACACTCGACCCCGAGGTCTTTGACCGGGCTCCCGATCTGGACGGCGACGGCAAGCACTGAGCGCAGCCCCTCCGTGCGCTTCGCGCGGAGTTGTGCGCGTGACGCGGATGCTATCCGGCATCCGCTCCGCGCGAAGCGCACTTTCCCGCGCGGAGCGCACGCCCGGCGCACCGTGCGCCCGGGTCCGGATGCCCGCTATCCGGCATCCTTCGCCTTGGCGGCTTTCGAGCGTTCGACACTCGCCCGCAGGGCCTCCATCAGGTCGATCACCTCGCCGCCCGTCGCACTCTCGCCCTCCTCGGCGAACGTCACCGAGGCGTCGAAGCCCTCGCCGGCCTCGATCTTCGCGTCGATGAGGGTGCGCAGTTCCTTCTGGTACTCGTCGACGAACGAATCCGGGTCGAAGTCGGCGGAATAGCTCTCCACGAGCGACGCCGACAGCTCGAGCTCCTTGTCGCTGATCGTGACGCCCTCCTGCAATGACGGGAAGTTCGCCTCGCGCACCTCATCCGCCCACAGCAGCGTCTGCAGCACGAGCACGTCGCCGCGCACGCGCAGCGCAGCCAGGCGCGTCTTCTGGCGCAGCGTGAACCGCACGATCGCGGTACGGTCGGTGCTCTCGAGCGTCTTCCGCAGCAGCACATACGCCTTGGGCGACTTCGAGTCGGGCTCGAGATAGTACGGACGGTCGAGAGTGAGCAAGTCGACCTGATCGCTGGGCACGAACTCGACCACGTCGATCTCGCGACTCTTCTCGGCCGGGAGCGCGGCGATGTCGTCTTTGGTGAGCACGATCGTCTGGCCGTCTTCGACGTAGGCACGGTCGATGTCGGCGTAGGCGACGGTCTGTCCGCACACCTCGCACGTGCGGGCGTAGCGGATGCGCCCGCCGTCCTCGGCATGCACCTGATGCAGGGGCACGTCGTGATCCTCGATGGCCGAATAGACCTTCACCGGCACGTTCACCAGGCCGAAGGTCAACGCGCCCTTCCAGATGCTCCTCATCACACCAGTGAACACCAGACACACCCGTCACGACCACTGATGTGCGCACATCACTACGCTGGCCACATGGCAGCAGGTGGGCAGCTCGTGCAGATCGACGGCCGCCGCCTGCGTGTGACCAATCTCGACAAGGTGGTCTACCCCGAGACCGGCACCACGAAGGGTGAGGTGATCGGCTACTACAGCCGGATCGCACCCCTCATGCTGCCGCATCTGCGGGGCCGGCCGGTCACGCGGAAGCGCTGGGTGGAAGGGGTCGGAACGACGGATGCCCCGGCATCCGCGTTCTTCACCAAGCAGCTCGAGCAGGGCGCACCCGACTGGATCCCGCGGATGCCGATCGCGCACTCCGACGGCACGAAGGAGTACCCGCTCGTCGAGGACGTGCCGACGCTCGTGTGGATGGCGCAGGTCGCCGCCCTCGAGTTGCATGTGCCGCAGTGGCGCTTCGCGCCGGACGGCGAGCGCGGGCGCCCCGACCGGATGGTGCTCGATCTCGACCCGGGGCCGGGAACGGGTCTGGCCGAGTGCGCGGCGGTGGCCGGATGGGCGCGCGAGATCCTCACCGGCATGGGACTGGATCCGGTGCCGATGACCAGCGGCAGCAAGGGCATCCACCTCTACACCCGGCTCCCCACAGATGCCGCCGGGCAGGGCCTGCAGACGAGTGACCAGATCTCCGCCGTCGCGAAAGAGCTCGCGCGGATGCTGGAGGCCGAGCATCCCGACCTCGTCACGCACGTCATGGCCAAGTCCGCGCGAGCGGGCAAGGTGTTCATCGACTGGAGCCAGAACAACGGCGCCAAGACGACGATCGCGCCGTACTCGCTGCGTGGCCGGGGCCGCCCCTGGGTTGCCGCCCCGCGCACCTGGGATGAGCTGGAGGACCCCGATCTCGCGCAGCTGGAGTTCACCGAGGTGCTCGAGCGGATGGATGCCGGGGTCGACCCGTTCGCCGCCCTCGCTCCCCCCGCACCGGCGCTGGCGGCGTATCTCGCCAAACGCGACGCCGCGCGCACCCCCGAACCGATGCCTGGCAGCGCGCCCTCGGCGCCCGGCGGGGCGACGCGATTCGTGATTCAGGAGCATCACGCCAGCCGATTGCACTACGACCTGCGCATCGAACGCGACGGGGTGCTGGTGAGTTGGGCCGTGCCGAAGGGCGTTCCCGACTCCCCCGAGCACAACCATCTCGCTGTGATGACCGAGCCGCATCCGATCGAGTACCTGACGTTCGAGGGCACCATTCCCCGCGGGGAATATGGCGCGGGGACGATGACCGTGTGGGACACCGGCACGGTGGAACTCGGGAAATGGCGGGATGCCGAGGTCATCGGCACCTTCACCGGGCGTGCAGGCGGGCCGCTCGGTGTCGCCCGGCTCGCGCTGATCCGCACCGAAGGCAGCGGCGAGAAGTCACAGTGGCTGCTGCACCGGATGAAGCCCGCCTCCACGCCAAGGGCTCCTGAGCCTGTCGACACCTGGGTCCCTGAGCCTGTCGACACCTGGGTCCCTGAGCTTGTCGAAGGGCCCACCTCCACGGCCGAGAAGCCCGTCGACGGGTCCGAGCTCCCCACGCTCGCGCCCATGCTCGCCGAAGCCGGCACCCCGGGCCTCGCGCGCGCCCTCTCCGACCCGGCCTGGGCCGAGATCAAGTGGGACGGCATCCGTGCCCTGGCCACGTGGCGCGACGGCCGGCTGACTCTGCGCGCGCGCAGCGGCACCGACATCACCGCCCGATACCCCGAGCTCACCGCCGACGGCGCCCCGCACCTGCCCGCGACGGACGCCATCCTCGACGGTGAGATCGTCGCGTTCGACGCGGCCGGACGCCCGAGCTTCACGCGCCTGCAGGACCGCATGCACCTCACCCGTGCCCGAGAGATCGAGCGGGAGGTCGTGCGTACTCCGATCGTGTACCTGCCTTTCGATCTGTTGCACCTCAACGGTCACGATCTGACCGGCCTGCCGCTGCGGCAGCGGCGGGAGCTGCTGGAACAGGTCGTCGACGGACTCGATGCACCCGTACGTTTGCCGCCGGTGTTCGACGACCTCGACGCCGCACTCTCCGCCGGCCGCGAGTACGGCCTGGAGGGCATCGTCGCCAAGGATCCCGCCTCGCGCTATCGTGCCGGCATCCGCTCGGCGTCGTGGCTCAAGCTCAAGAACACGCGCACGCAGGAGGCCGTGATCATCGGCATCCGTCCCGGCAAAGGCAACCGCGAGGGCAGCATCGGATCACTGCTGCTCGCCGTGCCGGACGGACCCGCACTGCGCTACGTCGGCCGGGTGGGCACGGGCTTCACCGATCGGATGCTGCGCGACCTGACCACCCGCCTCGAGCCGCTGCGCACCGACCGCACCGATGTCGAGGGCGTTCCGCCCGCCGACGCCGCCGACGCGCTCTGGGTGCGCCCGGAGCTGGTCGGGGAGGTCGAGTTCGCCGACTGGACGCCCGGCGGCATCCTGCGGCATTCCCGCTGGCGCGGGCTTCGACCAGATAAGACTCCCGACGAGGTGCGCCGGGAGAGCTGATCAGGCGTGCGCGGCCTCGCAGTCGGAGTGATCGGCGGGTTCGAGCTGGAACGTCGAGTGGGCGACGTCGAAGTGCTCGCTCAGGCACGATTGCAACTCCACGAGCAGCGCGGCTGAGCGCCCCTCGGCGAAGACCAATGGGTCGACGGCGACGTGCGCGGTGAACACCGGGGCGCCGCGGGTGAGCTGCCACACGTGCACGTCGTGCACGCTGACGACGCCGGCATACCCCTCCAGATGCCGACGGATCTCGCTCACAGCCGTGCCCTTGGGCGCCGATTCGGCGAGCACCGAGAACACTTCACGCAGCAGCGAGATCGCGCGCGGCAGGATCATCGCGGCGATGAGCAGCGAGGCGATGGCATCCGCCGGCATCCATCCGGTGAAGATGATGACGACAGCCGCGACGATCACCATCACCGAGCCGATCAGGTCGCCGAGCACTTCGAGGTACGCGCCGCGCACGTTGATGCTCGTCTTCTGCGCCGAGCTCAACAGCCACAGGGAGAACCCGTTGGCGAGCATGCCGACGACCGCGACGATGAGCATCAGGGGGCCCGCAACCTCGATCTCACCCGGATCGACGAGGCGGGTGACGCCCTGGATCGCGACGACCACCATGAGCACGATGAGGATGATCGCGTTGATCAGCGCACCGAACACCTCGGCCCGCTGATAGCCGAACGTGCGGCGATCATCGGCGGGGCGGGCGGCGACAGCGCTCGCGATGAGCGCGACCACGAGCGCCGAGGAGTCGGTGAACATGTGCGCCGCATCGGCGAGCAGCGCGAGTGATCCCGACAGGATCGCGCCCACGATCTGCACGAGCATGACCGTCGCCGTGAGGGTCAGCGAGATCGCGAGGAGCCGGCGGTTCCCCGCTTCCCGGATGCCCCCATGGGCGTGCGCGTGATCGTGCATGTAACCAGGCTAGAACGGGCTCGGGCAGACGGAGCGCCGTTTCTGCTAGTCGGGAATGAGTGTGGTTCTCAGTTGCGTCGGCGCACCAGGCTGATTACGACGCACCCGTTGTCGAAGGTGCGCGTGCTCTCGAGATCGAAAGCGGCCGGTGCGAAGCCATGGCGTACGAGAGGGATGCCGGCGCCGGCGATCACCGGGTACTTCTTGATCACGAGGCGGTCGATCTCATCCAGCAACTCACCGGCGAGCGTAGCGCCGCCGGCGAGGTAGATGCCGAGGCCGGGGTCGGCCTTGAGCTCGCGGATGCGGGCGGCGGGATCCGTGCGCACGATCTCGACATTCGCGGCTTCCGGCGAAGGCAGCGACGAGCTCACGACGATCGTTCGCAGATGCGCGTAGGGATCACTCACGCCGATCGCCAGCGCAGGCTCGTAGGTGCGCCGACCCATGACGACCGTGTCGAAACGTGAGAGCGGCACGTCGGCGATGCCGAGGGCGGAGCGGGCGTGCGACGGCAGCGCATCGGCGAACTCGGCTGCCAGGAAACCGTGGAACTCGTCGCTGAGCGGAAAGAAGTCCACCTCGTCTCCGGGGCCGGCGATGAACCCGTCGAGCGTGGCGCCGATGTAGTACGTGAGTTCGCGCATACCTCTCACCTAACCACTACGTTTGCAGTACGTCAATCGTAGTTGTTCAGCGCGGTGCTGTCCGGAAGAATGGCGCCATGGTCCGCAACGACGAACGCCGCACGCGCCTGCTCGACGCCGGCATCGAGGTGCTTGCCGCGGCCGGGGCCCGCGGCCTCAC
Source organism: Microbacterium istanbulense (assembly GCF_037204145.1). Lineage (NCBI taxonomy): Bacteria > Bacillati > Actinomycetota > Actinomycetes > Micrococcales > Microbacteriaceae > Microbacterium > Microbacterium istanbulense. The sequence goes on along the minus strand of NZ_JBBDGN010000013.1, from coordinate 34,338 downwards.
CTTCCGTGCCGTCGACGCGCAGGCCGAGGTGCCGATGGGGACAGCATCCAACTACTTCACCTCACGCACGGCCCTGCTGCGCGAGCTCGGCGCCCATGTCTTTGCGCGCCTCGCCCCCGACGCGGCGCTCGTCGCCGACCGGATGCACGCAGTGCATGACCGGGAACTCGAGCGCACCTTCATGCACGACATCGTCGATCGTGCGCAGGCTGACCGTGCCGCACATCTCGCCCTCATCGAGCTGCGTTTGGAGGCGGCGCGAGATCCCGAGTTCCGTGTGGCATTCCTCGGCCCGATGCGGGGTGGGCTCGACACGGCGCTGCGTGATCACGTCGATGGCGGCTTCCCGGGCGGCGCCGGTGTCGGTCTCGCGCTCTACCTCGCGATGAACGGGATGCTGCTCGAGCACCTCACCCTGCCGGGGTCCATCGAGGCGGCAGTCGATGCGGCATCCGGTGCCGGACATCAGCACGATGTCCACGCCGTGGTCGACCTGCTCGTCGACGCGATCGTTCCGGTGGTGTGATCCTCAGAGCCCGGCGAGGAGCGGGATCAGTGCTTCGAAGGCACGGGCCCGGTGCGACTGGGACTGCTTCTCCGCGGCGGTGAACTCGGCGACGGTGCGCTCGGAGCCGGCATCCTGCCCGTCGGGGATGAAGATCGGGTCGTAGCCGAATCCGCCCTGACCCGCCGCCGCGTGCGCGAGCCGGCCCGGCCAGATGCCCTGCACCACGTGCTCGCTGCCGTCTGCGGCGACCAGGGCGATCGTGGAGTGGAACTGCGCTGCCCGGTGCGGGTCGGAGATGTCGTGCAGCTGGTCAAGCAGCAGCGCCAGGTTGGCCGCGGCATCCTTCTTCTGCCCGGCCCAATACGCCGAGAAAATGCCGGGTGACCCGCCGAGCACGTCGACGCAGATGCCGGAGTCGTCGGCGAGCGCGGCGAGCCCGGTGTGGGCATGCGCGGCGCGCGCCTTGATGAGGGCGTTCTCGGCGAAGGTCACGCCGTCTTCGATCGGCTCGGGGCCGTCGTAGCCGATCACCTCGAGGTCGGGCCGCGTGCGCGCGACGATCTGCCCGAACTCCTCGACCTTGTGCGCATTGTGCGTCGCCAGAACAACCCTCGTCACCATCGCATGTCCCACTTTCTGCTGTCCGTGTCCCACTTTTCGCACTGGATGTCCCAAAATCTGCTGTCACACACACCCCGAAACAGCAGAAATCGGGACATACCCCGTCCCTGCGTCATCAGGATGCGGCGCGCGCGGGGTTCCAAGAACCACCCCAGCATGTCCCAAAAACTGCTGTCAAACTGCCCCGGAAACAGCAGAATCTGGGACACGGCCCACGGAAAGTGGGACACGGACAGCGGAAAGTGGGACACGCCCCCGAGGGGCGCAGGGGCGAGCGCGGGGTGGGGATGCCGGAGGTCAGGCCTGAAGGGCCGCCAGCTGGGCCTCGCGGAGCTCGCCGCAGCCGGACACGCCGAGGTCGAGTAGGGCGTCGAGCTCGCGCTTGTCGAACGGCGCGCCCTCAGCCGTGCCCTGCACCTCGACGAACAGCCCGCGGCCGGTGACGACGACGTTCATGTCGGTCTCGGCACGAACATCCTCGACGTAGGCGAGGTCGAGCATGGGTTCACCATCGATGATGCCCACCGACACCGCCGCGACCGAGTCGATCAGCGGGGTGGCGTTCTTGCCGATGAACTTCTTCTCGCGACCCCACTCGATCGCGTCGGCCAGCGCCACGTAGGCGCCGGTGATCGCGGCCGTGCGCGTACCGCCATCGGCCTGCAGCACGTCGCAGTCGATCACGATCGTGTTCTCACCCAGTGCCTTGGTGTCGACCACGGCCCGCAGGGCGCGCCCGATCAGACGGGAGATCTCGTGCGTGCGACCACCGATACGCCCCTTGACGCTCTCGCGGTCGTTGCGGCTGTTGGTCGCCCGCGGCAGCATGGCGTACTCGGCCGTGACCCAACCCTTGCCCTTGCCGGTCAGCCAGCGCGGCACACCGTTGGTGAAGGATGCCGTGCACAGCACCTTCGTGCCGCCGAAGCTGATCAGCGCCGACCCCTCGGCGTGGGCGCTCCACCCCCGCTCGATCGTGACCTCGCGAAGCTGGTCGGTGCTGCGGCCGTCGGCGCGGACGATCTCTGACATGGTGTCCTCTCGAAAGGTTCAGACCAGGTCGCTGCGCGACAGGTCGGGAAGGGTGATCACGCCGGTCTGCACGAGCTGCACGTCGCGCACCTCCCGGCCCATCAGTCGGTTGGCGAGTGCGGTGAAGGCGTCGGTCGAATCCCCCGTCGCCTCGTACACGTAGGTCGGCACCGCGTCGGCGGGCGCCAGCAGGTCGCCGCGCACCAGCTGCCGGTAGACGTCGACCGCGGTCTCGTCATCGCTCGAGACGAGGCTCACGCCGTCGCCCATGACGTAGCTGATCGCCCCGCGCAGGAACGGATAGTGCGTGCAACCGAGCACGAGCGTGTCGACGTCGGCCTCGCGCAGCGGAGCGAGATACTCCTCCGCCACGGCGAGCACCTCAGGGGTGCCGGTGATCCCGGCCTCCACGAACTCCACAAAACGCGGGCATGCGGCGGTGAACACGTCGAGTCGCTCATTGACTTCGAGCATGTCCTGGTACGCGCGCGAACCGATCGTGCCGACCGTACCGATCACACCGACCCGGCCGTTGCGGGTGGTCGAGACGGCACGGCGCACAGCCGGGCCGATCACCTCGACGACGGGCACGTCGTACCGTTCGCGTGCGTCACGCAGCACCGCAGCGGATGCCGTATTGCACGCGATCACCAGCATCTTCACGCCCTGATCGACGAGCGTGTCGAGCACCTCGAGCGAGTATCGGCGCACATCCGCGATGGGTTTGGGGCCATACGGGGTGTGCGCGGTGTCACCGATGTAGACGATCGACTCGTGCGGCAGCTGGGCGCGGATCGCACGCGCGACCGTGAGCCCGCCGACACCGGAGTCGAAGATCCCGATCGGCGCGTCATTCATGATCATCAAGCCTACTGATGATCCCTGTCAGCCCGCGCGCAGGACGCTCAGCGCCTCCCGCAGTCGGCCGTCGCGCTCGGCGAGAGCGGCCCGCACAGCCGTGGCATCCGCCTCACCGGCGATGATGCCGATCGCGACCTTCACGGAGCCGTCCGCCTCAGCGAGGGCTGCGGCGGCCACCTCGGGGGCAGCTCCGGTGGCATGCATGACGATCCGCTCGGCCCGCGCATGCAGCTTCTCGTTGGTGGACTGCACGTCGACCATGAGGTTGCCGTACACCTTGCCCAGCTGCACCATCGCGAGGGTGGACAGCGCGTTGAGCACGAGCTTCTGCGCGGTGCCCGCGTTCAACCGGGTCGACCCGGCGACGAGCTCGGCACCCGAGACGACCTCGATCGCGACATCGGCGTCGGCAGAGATCTCGGCGCCGCGGTTGTTGGCGACGCTGATCGCCAGCGCGCCCCGGCGGCGCGCCTCGCGCAGCGCACCGGAGACGTACGGGGTGCGACCGGATGCCGAGATGCCGACCACGGAGTCCAGCGGGCCGACACCGAGATCGGCGAGCGCTGCCGCCCCGGCGTCCGCGTCGTCCTCGGCGTTCTCGATCGCGCTGCGCAGCGCCCGCTCTCCCCCGGCGATGACACCCACGACGAGCCCGGGGTCCGCACCGAAGGTCGGCGGGATCTCACTCGCGTCCAGCACCCCGAGACGGCCGGGGGTGCCGGCGCCGATGTGGATGAGGCGGCCGCTCTGCCGCATCCGCGCGACAATCCCGTCGACGGCGGCGGCGATGCTGTCGCTCTCTGCGGCGACGGCGTCGGCCGCCCGGCGGCCCTGCTCGGCGATGAGCGCGACCTGTTCGGCGGTGGAGAGCAGATCGAGGTCGGCGAAGGCGGGGTCGGCCCGCTCGGTCGTCAGTCCCTCGAGCGTGCCGCGGAGTGCGTCGTTTCCTGTCATCTGGTCTCCCTGGGGGTCTGAGTGGGGATGGGGTGAAGGTCGGTCCGCTGGCCGCTCACGCCGAGCCGGCGAGCAGTCGGGCGCGTGCGGCTTCGGCGGCGAGCAGGCTGGCGGCCCCGGCATCCACGACGGCGACGCCGGGCTCACCGACCGGTACGCCGACGTTGACGACGACCGATCCGAGGGCAGCACCGGCAATCACGGCCGCGGCATCGCGCTGGGTGGCGGCGTCGTCGAGACGGTCGACGAGCAGCACCGCGCGGTCGGCGAGAGCGCGGGCCGCGGCATCCGCCACGGCATCCCGATCTGCCGCGTCGACCGCGACGATCGCGCCACCGGCGGCAAGGGCGCGGGCGACGTGCGACGCCCCGCTGTCAACCGCGAAACTGCTGCGTCCGCGAAGGTCGAGCACCAGGGCGGGCGCGTCGGGGAACGGCGCGAATGCGCCGCCGCGCACGCGGATCGCCCGCTCCGCGAGCGCCGCGGCGTCGTAGTCTGCGGCCGGCGCAGCGGATGCCGCAGGGCGCGCCCGCACGGTCTCAGCCATGGCCCGCACGCGACCGGCGGCTTCGCGCACGCGCTCCGGCGGCAGCGTGCCGTCACGGAGGGCAGCCACGATCGCATCCCTGGCGGCGCGATAGTCGAGCTGATCCTGATCGGCGTGCATGGCCTCACCGGGGTTGGTGGGGTTGCCGATGCAGAGCAGGTCGGCGCCGGCCGCGAGCGCCTGCACGGCTCCCCCGCCGATGCCGACGGTCTCGCGGATGGCGGCCATGTCCAGCGCATCTGTGATGATCACGCCGTCGAAGCCTTCCTCACGCAGCCGCCCGAGCACGCCGGAATTGAGCGTCGCGGGCTGGGGCCCCCACTGGGGCGCGCTGATGTGCGCGGTCATCACCGAGAGCACACCGGCATCGATGGCTGCGGTGAATGGCGGCAGGTGCACCGCATCGATCTCGGCATCGTCGATGGTCAACTGCGGCAGTCCGTGGTGGGAGTCGACGTGGGTGTCGCCGTGACCCGGGTAGTGCTTGACGCATGCCGCGACGCCGGTCGACTGGATGCCGCGCACCTCGGCCGCGGTGTGCCGGGAGACCAGGTCGGTGTCGGAACCGAAGGCCCGCACGCCGATCACCGGGTTGCGCGGGTCGGTGTTGACATCGGCGACCGGGCCGATCACGACGTCGAGGTCGAGAAGAGCGCACCGCCGCCCGATCTCCGCGCCGGTGGCCTCGGTGGCGCGCTCATCGTCGAGGATGCCGAGCTGCAGGGCACCGGGCAGGGTCGAACCTCCCGCGGTCTCGAGCCGGGTGACGCTGCCGCCCTCTTCGTCGATGCCGATGAGCGCGAGCGGGCCCGCGGCGTGGATGTCGCGCGCGAGAGCCGCGGTGTCTCCGGTGAGGTTCTGCGCGAACAGCACGACCCCGGCGAGACCGTCGGCGAGCGCGTCGTGCAACCAGGCGGGCACGGTGTCACCGAGGAACCCCGGCCAGAGCACACTGTTGGCGAGGCGGATGAGATCGGCGTCGGATGTCATGCGAGTCCCTGTCTGGTCGATGAAATCCATTCTCACAAGCAACGCGCTCGGATGCAAAGGATTTTCATCCAGTGCCGGCGCCGACGAGCAGGCCGCTCCCCCGTCAGTACACTGGCGCAATGAGCACTGCGTTCCTCACCGACCGCTACGAACTGACCATGCTGGCCGCGTCGCTGGCCGACGGGACCGCGCACCGCCCCAGCGTGTTCGAGCTGTTCTCCCGGCGCCTCTCCGGCGGTCGCCGCTTCGGTGTCGTGGCGGGCACCGGGCGTCTGATGACGCTGCTGCGCGAGTTCCACTTCGGTGACGACGAGCTGCGCTACCTCCGCGACAACGGCATCGTGGATGCCGATGCCCTTCGCTATCTCGAGAAGTACCGCTTCACCGGCAGCATCCGCGGCTACCGCGAGGGCGAGCTGTACTTCCCCGGTTCACCGATCCTCACTGTCGAGGGCACCTTCGCGGATGCCGTCGTACTCGAGACGCTGGCGCTCAGCGTGCTCAACCACGACTCCGCCGTCGCCACAGCCGCCTCACGCATGAGCATCGCCGCCGGCGAGCGCCCTCTGGCCGAGATGGGTTCGCGGCGCGCTGCCGAGCGTTCCGCCGTCGCTGCCGCGCGCGCCGCATACATCGCCGGGTTCAGCGCGACGAGCAACCTTGAGGCTGGCCGCGAATGGGGCATCCCCACCATGGGCACCGCCGCGCACTCGTGGACGCTGCTGCACGACAGCGAAGAAGACGCCTTCCGCGCGCAGGTCGCGAGCCTCGGCACCGACACCACGCTGCTCGTGGACACGTACGACATCGGCGTCGGCGTCGAAACGGCCGTGCGGGTCGCCGGCACCGAGCTGGGCGGGGTGCGCATCGACTCCGGCGATCTGCCGATCGTGGCCGCCGAGGTGCGCGCGCAGCTCGACGAGCTCGGTGCACTCAACACCCGCATCACCGTCACCAGCGACCTCGACGAGTACGCGATCGCGGCACTGGCCGCGTCTCCCGTCGACTCGTACGGTGTCGGCACTTCGGTGGTGACCGGATCCGGGTATCCCACCGCGAGCATGGTCTACAAGCTGGTGGCCCGCCAGGGTGCAGACGGTGGCTGGGTCTCCGTCGCCAAGGCGTCCAGCGACAAGGCATCCACCGGGGGACGCAAGGCGGCGTTCCGCTCGCTCGAAGACGGCGTCGCCGTGGCCGAGACCGTCGCGGTCTCCGATGGTTTCGAAGCGGTGGATGTGCCGTCCGAGCACCCCGGCTCGCGACCCCTGCAGGTCACGTTCGTGGAGGCCGGAGAGATCGACACCGCACACGAGGGTGTCACCGGCACCGCCGCCGCGCGTGCACATCACCTGCGCGTGCGCGAAGAGCTGCCGGTGCGGGCGCTCGCACTGAGCAAGTCAGACCCGGCGATCCCGACGGTATTCGTCGACGCCGTGGCCTGACCGGGCGAGGGTGCGGCTCAGCCGACCATCGATTCGTAGATCTCCTTGCAGGTGGGGCAGATCGGGAACTTCTCGGGGTCACGCCCCGGCGTCCACTTCTTGCCACACAGGGCGCGCACCGGCTTGCCGGTGATCGCCGACTCGAGGATCTTGTCCTTCTTCACATAGTGGGAGAAGCGCTCGTGGTCGCCGGGCTCGAGGTTCTCCTCGCGGAGGAGTTCTTCGAGTTCGCGATCAAGCGTTGCCACGCCGCCCTGATCGGGGCTGTCCAGCGGAGTACTCATCCCGTGAGTCTAATCGCGCCGACCGCCCGGCGGGTCAGGTGGTCTCGGCGAACTCCATCAGCCGCTCACCGCTGCGCTCGAAGATGCGCCCACCCAGCACCACACCCCCGATGAGGACGAGCACCCCCGTGAACACGCCCACCCAGAACGTCGCACCGGCGTGCTGATCGCCCTCCACGATGGTCAGCACGAACAACCACAGCGTGGGAGCGCTGAGCAGCAGTGCACCCACGAAGGCGAGCGCCGGACCGTACGCGCTGTATGACGAGGAGCGTTGCGGCTGCTGGAACGGGCTGTCGCCCGGCCGTGAGACCGCATAGGGGGCGAGCACCGACGACAGGCTGGACATTCCGAGCCCCGAGAGGAACAGCGCTGCCGCGACGCCGATCAGCGGCATCATCAGGTGCCAGTCGTCAACCACCGCGAGGGTGATCGAGGTGGCGACCGCGAGCACCGGAATCGCGATGAGGGAGATGGGAACGAGGCGTCCCAGCCGGTCAGGGATGCCGCGCAGCCCACTGGCGATATGGATCCACACCGCGGTCGAGTCGTAGGCGACGTCGTTGTGCGGTAGCCAGCCGAAGAACAGGGCCATGATCGGCACCGGCACCAGTGCGGCGATGTGCAGCGGCACACCGGCGACCAGCAGGGGGAAGACGGTGAGGATGCCCGCGATCGGAACGACCAGGATGTTCACCACGTAGCGACGGTCACGGAGCCAGTAGACCAGGCTGCGCGCGGCGACGCCGCCGAAGGCATTGGCGGGGAGCAGGCTGAACCAGCCCAGACCGGAGCGCTCCTTTGCGGCCACCGGCCGTTCCGTGCTGGTGAGCATATGCCGCACAAGGAATGCCCAGAGGGCGAGCAGGCCTAGGACGGTGGCAGCGAACACGATGCCGCTGATCCAGGCTCCGGCGGTGTCGCCGGCGCTGAGCGCGAAGAGGAATCCGTAGGGGGCCGCGAGCGGCGTGGAGCCGACGACCTCGGTCGCCGTGGTGACGGCCGGCGGCACGTGCCCGTCCCAGCGCAACGAGGCGAAGTACACGGCCACAGGGAACGCGACGACGATCACCGGAATGGTGAACAGCACCGTCAGCTCACGCGAGCGGCGCTCCGGCAGCAGGATGGCGCTGAGCGCCATGCCGATCCTCGCCACCAGTGCGATGAGGAAGGCCGAGAGCAGGCTCACCATGAACGCCACCGGCCACGGGACTCCGGCTCCGATCGCGACGACAGCGACGCACACCGCGACCGCCAGCAGTGCGGCGCTGGGAATGCTGAGCAGCGCCGCCAGTGCGAGGATCCACGGCATGCGGCGCTCGTCGACGCCGAAGGGTGCAAAGCGACGCGGATCAAGCTGGTCGACGGCTCCGGTGAGCATGGGCGCCACGAGGAACGCGATGAGGGTCGCGGCGCTGCCGAGCACGATCACGGCCCGCGCGGTGGGCGCCGGGGCTGACCCGAGCCCGAGCACGGCCACGCAGACGACGACCGTGACAGCAACGGTGGCCGCCAGGGCGAGCGCGGTGCGCAGCGGACGTGCTCCGCGGAGCGCCCCGATGAGGAGGGCGAGCCTCAGGCGGAGAACGTGTGCAACCACTCGAGACCCTCCACTTCTGCGCCGCCGCCGGACAGCTCGACGAATCGCGCCTCCAGCGTCTGCCCTGCGCGCACTTCATCGATGGTGCCCTCGGCGAGCACATCACCGGCGACGATGATCGCGACCCGCGAGCAGACCCGCTCGACGAGGTCCATGCCGTGGCTGGAGAGGATGACCGTTCCGCCGTGGGCCACGTAGGCACGAAGGATGTCGAGGATGACGCTCGAGGACACCGGGTCGACCGCCTCGAACGGTTCGTCGAGCACAAGCACGCGTGGCGAGTGGATCATCGCCCCGGCGAGCATGAGCTTCTTGGTCATGCCTGCCGAGTAGTCGGACACGACGCGGCTCAGCGCCTCGGTGAGGTCGAAGGCGCGAGCGAGGTCGGCGGTGCGCTTCTCGATCACGCTGCGCTCAAGCCCCCGCAGCTGCCCGTAGTAGTGCAGCAGCTGGCGCCCGGTGAGCCGGTCGAAGGTACGCAGCCGGTCGGGCAGCACGCCCATGACGCGCTTCGCCTCCAGCGGGTTGGCCCGCTGGTCGATGCCACTGATCTCGACGGTTCCGGCGTCGGGACGCAGCAGGCCGGCGATGATCGACAGGGTCGTGGTCTTGCCGGCACCGTTCGGGCCGACCAGGCCGTAGAACGATCCGGACGGAACAGTGAGGTCGATGCCGTCGACGGCACGAGTGTCGCCGAACTTCTTGACCAGGCCGCGGATCGCGATCGCGTCGCTCGGCACAGAAGCCGGCAACTCCGGCGCCGCGACCTCCGGGGTGACGGACACGTCGGGGTCGTCACTTCGCGGCTCGGCCACAACTGCGGCATCGGCATCGGTCTTCGGTGCGAGTGCGACGTCGCCGCGCGGCGCGTCGTGAGCGGCCGCACGCGGACGCTCCGTGCCGTCGGCGATCGTCACGGGCGGGTCGAGTTCGATGATCGGCATCGGCGCAGCGTCGTCGTCGGCGGCGGTGAGCGTCTCGGCCGTACCGTCGATCACTGCCGTCGCGGTCAGGGACTCCTCCGGCTCCGACGGGTTCCCCGCTGCGGTGACGTTCGTGGCAGGCGCCTGTGTGACGGGCGACGTCGTGGTGTCGTCCGTCGCCTTCGAGACGGTGGTCTTCGAGGCAGTGGTCTTCGAGGCAGCGGTCTTCGCCGCCGTCTTCTTCACGGCAGCAGTCTTCGCGGCCGTCGTCTTCGTCGCCGCCGTCTTCTTCGCGGCAGCCGTCTTCGTCGCGCTGGCGGGTGTCGTCTTGGTCGCCGTCGTCTTGGTCGCCGTCGTCTTCGTCGTCTTCTTCGCCGCAGGCTTGCGTGCGGCGGGCTTCCGCGGAGCCGCGGCGCCGTCCGTGGCTTCGGTTGCCGCCTTCTCCGAGGCGGTCTTCGCGGCCGCCGCCTTGGCGGCCGCGGTCTTCGCGGCGCTCGTGCGGGCCGTCGTCGACTTGGCGGCGGCCTTCGCCTGGGTCGTGCGCGCGGTGGCCTCCTTAACGGCAGCGGTCTTGGCCGCCGACGTCGCCGCCTCCTTGCGAGCGGCTGCGGTCTTCGCTCCCGTCGCTTGCGCAGCGGCCCGCTTCGCGGCGGCCGTCCGAGCAGCGGAGGTCTTCGCGGCCGCCGCCTTCTCTTCTGGCGTCGGCGCCGGCTTCTTGGCCGCCGGCTTCTTCGCGGCGGGCTTCTTCGCGGCCGGCTTGCGCGCCGGAGCCTTGGTCTTGGTGACCGCCGTGGACGCGGCGGATGCGGCGTCCTCACTCTCGCCCTTCACGGGGTCCACTGGGCCGGCTCCGGAATCGAGAGAAGAAGTCACGCCTCTACGGTAGCAATGGCCCCTGACAGCCATGCGAGGATGGATGCACGTTTCGTGCGCCCCACGAACCTGAGCGTCCGGTGTGCACTCGGTCACGAAATGGCAACGGGCCCTCTGCTGCCCGCAGTCTCCCAGGTCACATCGCTACCATTGCGTCGGCACGAAGAGGTGTCCGGTCGGTGAATCGACCGTGAACACCATTCTTTCAAGGGGGACTCCGTGACTCTTCAGACCGTCATTCTCGCAGCCGGCATGGGCTCGCGCCTCGGCCGCGCTCTGCCGAAGCCGCTCACCGAACTGAGCGATGGCCGCACCATCATGCAGCAGCAGCACGAGAACATCCGTGCCGCCTTCGGCACCGATGCCCGCCTCACCACCGTCGTCGGCTATCGCGCCGAGGCCATCATCGAGGCCTTCCCCCGCGTCAACTACGTGCACAACGAGCGTTACGACGTCACCAACACCTCCAAGAGCCTCCTGCGCGCCCTCGCCGCGACCGGCCGCGGCGGTGTGCTGTGGATGAACGGCGACGTCGTGTTCGACCCGCGCATCCTCGGCCGCGCGGTGGAATTCATCGAACGCGACCAGTCGTTCGTCACCGTCAACACCGCCAAGGTGAGCGACGAAGAGGTCAAGTACACCGTCACCGCAGAGGGCTTCATCAAGGAGCTCTCCAAGACCGTCAAGGGCGGGCTTGGCGAGGCCGTCGGCATCAACTACATCTCGGCGGCTGACAAGAAGGCGTTCATGCGCCAGCTGCAGCGCGTCGACGACCAGGACTACTTCGAGCGCGGCCTGGAGCTGGCGATCGCCGAAGACGGCCTGCTGCTCGAGCCGATGGACGTCTCCGACCTGTACGCGGTCGAGGTCGACTTCGCCGAAGACCTGGAGCGTGCGAACCTCTTCGTCTGAGGCCACCGAGTCTGTCACCGAGAGCCCGCCCCGATCCGTCGGGGCGGGCTCTCGGCGTTCTTGCGGATGCCGTGCATAGGATCTCCCCATGCGCGAAAAGGTGCACAAGATCCACTCGCTCCCGGCCGACGCCCCGTGGGACACTCCCGTCCCGCCCCCTGGCTCCCCGGAGCACCCCCTCACTGTGCGCGGAATCGACCGCGTACTCGCCGTGCAGCGCCCCTTCGTCGTCGCGCACCTGCGCAGCATCCGGCTGCGCCACCCGCACGCGACGCCGGCCGAGATCATCCGCATCCTCGAGAACCGCTACCTCGCCGCTGTGACCACCGGCGGCGCGGCCGTCGGCGCGACCGCCGTGATCCCCGGCATCGGCACCGGTGTCACTCTCGCGCTCTCTGGCGTCGAGACGGTCGGCTTCATGGAGTCCACTGCCCTGTTCGCGCAGTCGATCGCCGAGGTGCATGGCATCGCGATTGAGAACCCCGACCGCGCCCGGGCCCTGGTGATGACCCTCATGCTGGGCAAGGAGGGCGTCGACCTCGTCTCGCAGCTGGCGCACCAAGCCACCGGCAAGGGCGCAGCCCGTCAGACGTACTGGGGCGAGCTGATCACAAAGTCCCTCCCCCGCGCCGCGGTGGGTCCGCTGGTCGATCGACTCAAGACCGCGTTCGTGCATCAGTTCGCTGCCCGGGGCGGCGCGTCCTTCATCGGCAAGGCCCTGCCCTTCGGCATCGGCGCCGCCGTCGGCGGGGCGGGCAATCACCTGCTGGGTCGCCGCGTGCTCACCACCTCGCGCCGCGCGTTCCCCGCGCCGCCTTTCCAGCTGCCGCCCGAGCTCGAGCCCGTGGAGGGCACCCGAAAGGTCGAGGTACGGATGCTGCACGGCGCACGCAGCGTCGGCTCGGCCGTCGCCTCAACGGCAGGCACCGTCGCCCGTGGCGTCGGAGCGGTCGGCCGTCGCGTCGGCGACGCAGGACAGAAGGCCGGAGGGATGCTTCGCCGACGACCCAAGGATGCGATCGAGCCGGCATCCGAGGAGCCGGCCGACCTGCCCGGGCCGCCGACCTCGGCCGAACGCCGCTGATCCGCCAAAGGATCTGGCCGGGCATTGTGGCGAGCATCCAACGGCAGCGCGCGCCCCGGCGCTAGTGTGGAATTCGTGACGGACACCCCTGACCTCTCGACCACGGCCGCCAAGATCGCGGACCTCCGCGCCCGCTTCACCGAGGCGGTCGTCGAACCGGAGAAGATCGCCCAGGAGAAGCAGCACGCCAAGGGCAAGATGACTGCCCGCGAGCGCATCGAGCTTCTCGTCGACAACGGCAGCTTCGTCGAGTTCGATGAGTACGTGCGGCACCGCACCACCGCCTTCGGCATGGACCGCAACCGCCCGTACGGTGACTCTGTCGTCACGGGTGTCGCGACCATCCACGGCCGCACGGTGGCGGTGTACTCGCAGGACTTCACCACCTTCGGCGGATCCCTCGGCGAGGTCGCCGGCGACAAGATCATCAAGATCATGGAGTTCGCACTGCAGGGCGGCATGCCCATCGTCGGCATCCTCGACTCAGGCGGCGCGCGCATCCAGGAGGGCGTGCTGGCACTGAGCAAGTACGGAGAGATCTTCCGCCTGAACACGCGCGCCTCGGGCGTCATCCCGCAGATCTCGATCATCATGGGTCCGGCCGCCGGTGGCGCCGTGTACGGCCCGGCGTTGACCGACTTCGTGATCATGGTCGACAAGACCAGCCAGATGTTCGTCACCGGCCCCGACGTGATCAAGACCGTCACCGGCGAGGACGTCGGCATGGAGGAGCTCGGTGGCGCGTACACGCACAACACCCGCTCCGGTGTCGCCCACTACCTCGCCTCTGACGAGGACGATGCGCTCGACTATGCGCGCACGCTGCTGAGCTACCTGCCCGACAACAACATGGCAGAGCTGCCGGGTTACGAGAGTGGCTTCGAGTTTGAGACGACGGATGCCGACCGTGTGCTGAACACGATCATCCCCGACTCCCCCAACCAGCCCTACGACATCCACACGGTCATCCAGCACGTCGTCGACGAGGGAGACTTCCTCGAGGTGCAGCCGCTGTTCGCCCCGAACATCGTGATCGGTTTCGGCCGCGTCGAGGGCCGTTCGGTCGGCATCATCGCCAACCAGCCGTCGCAGATGGCCGGCACGCTGAACATCGAGGCCGGCGAGAAGGCCAGCCGCTTCGTGCGCTTCTGCGACGCCTTCTCGATCCCGATCGTCACGCTCGTCGACGTGCCCGGCTACCTGCCCGGCACCGACCAGGAGTGGACCGGCGTCATCCGCCGTGGCGCGAAGCTCATCTACGCCTACGCCGAGGCCACGGTGCCGCTGGTGACGGTGATCCTGCGAAAGGCCTACGGCGGTGCGTACATCGTGATGGGCTCCAAGCAGCTCGGCGCCGACGTGAATCTCGCGTGGCCGACCGCGGAGATCGCCGTGATGGGCGGCCAGGGCGCGGTCAACATCCTCTACCGTGGCGAGATCAAGCGCGCTGAAGAGGCCGGCGAAGACGTCGCTGCCGTGCGCACCCGCCTGGCCAACGAGTACACCTATAGCGTGACCTCCCCGTTCCTTGCCGCAGAGCGTGGCGAGATCGATGGCATCATCGAGCCCGCCGGCACCCGCGTCGCAGTCGCCAAGGCGCTGCGCGCCCTGCGTGGCAAGCGTTCGGAGCTGCCGCCGAAGAAGCACGGGAACATCCCGCTGTGAGCGAGAACACCGAGCAGCCGGCGATGGAGATCCTGCGAGGCTCCCCCACAGCGGAGGAGCTCGCAGCTCTCATCGCGGTCGTCAGCGACGCCTACACGCGCGAAGCGGCGGATGCGGTCGCCGAGGAGCCCCACGTCTCGGCCTGGCAGCGCACGCAGCGCGGCATCCGCCGACCCTTGCGTCGAGACATTCCCTGGGGTCGATTTTCGGGCTGAGTCCAGAATCTACGCGTGTCCCCCGAAATACCTACAGACAGACTGCTTGCAGATCGAGAGACTTATACCAACGCTTCGCGTTAGGCGGTCGCTCTGTCCCAGGGTAGACAGACGTTACACCGCCCATCTGCGGACAGTTTTCGGGTAGCTGTTCCGCAACTGGCGAGGGGCGGGCGGCTTCGCCGCCCCTCGCCCATCTCTTCCCGCCACGCTTCTGCGTGCTCGTGCATCCGCGCTCTACGCGCGCAGATCGGCTCTCACTGAGCGGAGGCTGCGCCGTCGGGCGCCACCCGGCGGATCTCGTGCCAGAGGTCCACGGAATCCTCATCGTGCGAAGCGCCCGCCGCCGCACGCCCGACCACCGTCACAGCGATGACCTCGTCACGCCCGGCGCGGATGATCACCCGATCTGACCGCACGGCGGCCAGCACATCGGCCAGCTCATCGCGGATCTCGGCCCGACGCGCTTCGTCGACCTCGTCGAGTCCGCCCTCGTCGAACACGGTCACCATCACGCCGCGCCGCCGGGCATCCTGGATCGCATCGCGCACGGCGTCGTTGAGCAGGCTCGCGCCGCGCAGCTCATCGCGCAACCGTCCCTCGGCCAGACGCGCCTCCAGGCGCTCCTCCTCGGTCAGGTGCCCGCCCGTGGCCACGGTGCGCCCCAGTACCGGCCCGGCGACGGCGAGGGCCATCTGCACCCGCAGGCGACGCTCCCGCTGGCGCACGAGTTGCGTGGCATGCCACGACGACACCGCTCGCTGGATGTCGGCGAACCGCTCCGTGTCGCGCACGGCCCGGTCCCAGAAGAACACGAGCAGCTGCGCCAGGGTGATCCAGGTGATCGAGCCGACGAGGCCGAGGTTGAACGCCCCGCCGACACCGAGGTACGCGCAGGCAGAGACGGTGAGCACCACGAGGACCGCCCAGCCGAACAGCGCCCGTCGCCGCACGATGCACACCACACCGAGCACACCGACTGCGCCGATGTACCAGGTGGCGAAGCCGGCCACGCGCATCGCCGGCTCCAGTGCCAGGCTGACCAGCGAAGGCACCACCGCGCCGGCGACCAGCGCCTGCACGGCCGCCCACAGGGGCATCCGCACGTGTGTGGCAGAGTCGGCGAGCACCGCGATCAGGACCGACGTGAGGTACACACCGATGCCGGCCACCATCAGGAGCGGCGCAGCAGGTTGCTCGACCCACCACACGGCCCTGGCGACGAAGTAGACCGCGAATCCGAGCGCGAGGGCGGTCAGCATGCTGCGGACGGTGCGCGTCATCGCTGCCTCCAGGTGAGTTCGACGACCGTGCCCGCGGCATCGGACCGGATGTCAGCGGTGCCGGCCACGGCCGCCATGCGGGCGATGATCGATGCCCGGATGCCGAGGCGATCCTCACCGATGCTGTCGAGGTCGAATCCGGGCCCGTTGTCTTGCACGAGCACCCGCAACGGCGTGGCAGGAGACGCATCCACGACCACGTGCAGACCGCGCCCCTCGGCGTGGCTGAACGCGTTGCCGATCGCCTGTCGGGCAGCGAGCACCATGGCCCGCGCCACCCGCTCGGGGACGACCGCGTGCGCGCCCCGTTCCTCGACCACGGCATCCGCCCCGAGCTCGGAGAGCGAACGCCGCAACTCGGAGGCGATCTGACTGACCGCCACTGGCGTCTCGTTGCCCTCCTGGGCGAAGGATGCCTCGGTGTTGGCCAGACGGGTGAGCGCTTCACGGGCCATGGCCACCGCCAGATCACGTTCGCGGTCGGTCGAGGCGCGCTCTGCTGAGATCAGCGCGGCGAGCACGCTGTCGTGCATGAGCGCGGCCACGGCCACGCGCTCTTCTTCTGCCGCCGTGGCCGCGGCGGCAGCGGCGTAGGCGGTGACGGCACGCGAGCGCACCTCGTCGACGCCGCTCGCGACCTGACGGAACATCCAGCCGAGCGAGATGATCACCATGCCGAGGATGAGGGTGAACGACACGTCGAATCCGGTCGTGATCCAGAACCCCTGCGCGAACTCGCCCTGCACGAGGCGCACGTAGCCGTACACGAAGGGCAGGCCGGCGGCCCAGGCGAACTGCAGCGGTGCGGGGAAGGCGATCAGCGCGGCGACGACACCGATGTTGACCAAGAAGAAGATCCAGGGCTGATCGTTCGCCGCGGCCGGCGCCGAGAGATCGAGCACGAACGGCCACAGCAGAAGGGCGACGACGTAGGCGACGGCGAACACGCCGGAGGTCTGCTTGGCCCAGCGTCCGGTGAGGCACCCGATGATCATCGCCAGCAGCGGCCCGAACACGAGCACCATCATGGCGATCCGCGGCACGTCGGGCGTGCTGAGGCTTGAGATCGCAGCGATCAGGGCCTGCGCACCGAGCACGGTCGAGCCGAGCGCTGCGACGATCTGCAGGATGCGCTCCATACGCTGCCCGGTGAACCGCTCGAACTGCGCAGACCCCGCCTCGGGCGCGGGGATCTGGCTCCACGCCGCGCGGATCGCGCGGGCGTCAGCTGCCGGCACTCGTGGCTCCGTCCGGCGCGACCAGCCCGTCTTCCATCGCGCGGCGCAAGAGGTCGACCTTCGTCGGCGCTGGACGCCCGACCTCGACGTATTTCACGCGCACGCGGGTGATGTTCTCCTTGGCGGTCGAATACGCGACGCCCAGCCGGTCGGCGACGGCCTTCAGCGGGAGACCGGTGGCGTACAGGCGCAGCACCTCGCGTTCGCGCGAGGACAGCTGTGCGTCGGCGAACTCGCGGTCGCCGTCTACGGCACTCGCCCACTCCACGTTGTTCAGGGCCTCTCCCCTGGCCACTGTGTGGATCGCGTCGAGCACGTCATCCAGCGCGGAGGATTTGCTGACCACGCCCGCCGCACCCGCGACCAGGGCCTCGCGCACGGCAGTCGGCCGGTCGGCGACGCTGTGGATGACCACGCTTGCCCCGTCGGCGACCAGGGTCGCCACGTTCTCGGTCACGGTGGTGCCGTCACCGAGGGTGAGGTCCAGCACGACGACATCCACCGGCGGGGCATCGGCGGTCGCCCGCCAGGCCAGGTACTCCTTGACGGAGGCGCCGGAGAACACGACCGCCTGCTGACCGTCGCGCAGACACGCGGCCTCCAGGCCGAGTCGGACGGATTCGTGGTCGTCGATGAGGGCGACGGTGCTCATTTACACAGCCTACCGAGCCGCGCGGCGTTCACCGGGCCAGCAGGGCGACGGTCTCGAAGTGGTGCGAGTGCGGGAACAGGTCGAAGGCCCGCAGCATCTGCACCTGCCATCCCTTCTCGCGGAAGGTGCCGAGGTCGCGCGCGAGCGCCACCGGGTCGCACGCGACGTAGGCGATGGCCTCGGGGTCGAGCGCATCCAGCGACTCGACCACGGCGCGACCCGCACCCGAACGCGGCGGGTCGAGTACGACGACGCCGGCCCTGGTCTCGGCCGGGATGCCGGCGAGGAAGCGGTCGACACGGTCGGTGACGGCCTGCACGTCCAGGTCGATGAGGTTGCGGGCGGCGTGCTCTGTCGCGCGCCGGTCGGATTCGACGGTGACGATGTCGGTTGCGCCGCGGCCGGCGAGCGTCGCGGAGAACAGACCGACGCCGCCGTAGAGGTCGAAGTGGGTGGCATCCGCATCGACCCGGCCGGCGATCATGTCGTCGACCGCGTCGTGCAGGGTCGTGGCGGCATCCGGATGCACCTGCCAGAACCCGCCGGCGTCGAGGGCGAACTCGCGGCCGGCGACCCGCTCGACCACCTGCTGTTCGCGCGGACGCGCGCCCTGACTGCGTCGACCGCTCGCGCGACGCCCGCGCTCGGGCCGCGGGAGCACCCGGACTCGGCCGTCGGCGGGCTCGACGAGATCGACACGGCCCGGCTGCAGGCCGCGCAGCGACAGCGCCTCGGCAGCGACGGCAGGGCGAGCGAGCGGATGCGATGCCACCTCGATCACCCGGTGGCTCCGGGCGGCATACGGGCCGATGCGCCCGTCGTCGCCGACGTGCAGGGTCACGCGCGTGCGCCACGCGGTGCCGTCCTCGCTCCCCCGCGCCTCGACCTCGGGCGCCACGAGTCCCTCGCCGGCGAACCGGTCCAGCGCCTCCTGCAGCACCTGCTGCTTGAGAACCCGCTGGTGGCCGATCTCGATGTGGCCCAAGTCGGCGCCGCCGGCACGATCCTGCGGGTCGCGGTCGAGACCTGCCTCTGCCCACACGTGCGCGCGGCGATGCGGCGAGGCCTCGAGCACCTCGACGGTGTCGGCGCGCCAGAACCGCCGATCCGCACCGGCGCCTTCATCGAGGCGGGCGCGTACGCGCTCACCAGGGATGGCATCGGCGACGAACACGACACGCCCTTCATGCCGGGCGATGGCGGTGCCGCCGTGGGCGAATCCGGTGAGGTCGAGGTCGAGCATCTCGCGCGCGGGGGAGGTCATCCTTCCAGGATCCCATACCGGCTAGCGTGGACGGCATGCGCGTGATGCTCGCTTCCACCTCCCCTGCCCGTCTCATGCTGCTGCGGCAGGCGGGCATCGAACCCCTCACCGACTCTCCCCTCGTGGATGAGGATGCGGTGGCAGCCGCCGCCGAGCAGGAGCGCGGCTCGGCGCTCGCTCCCGAAGAGCTGGTGCTGCTGCTCGCGCGAGCGAAGGCCGCCGAGGTGGCCGGGCGCCTCGCCGCCGAACAGCCCGATTTCGACGGGCTCGTGATCGGCGGCGACTCGATGTTCGCGCTCGGCGGGCAGGTGTACGGCAAGCCCTACACGGCCGAAGAGGCCACGCGTCGCTGGCACGAGATGCGCGGCGCCACCGGAGTTCTGCACTCCGGCCACAGCGTGTTCCGCCTCCGTCCGGGGGCCGAGCCCGAAGAGGCCGCCGCGGTCGCCCAATCGTCGGTGACCTTCGCCGATGACATCTCCGACGAAGAGATCGCGGCGTACGTGGCATCCGGCGAGCCGTTGCTCGTGGCCGGGGCCTTCACCGTCGACAGCCTGGGCGGCCCTTTCATCACCCGCGTCGACGGTGATCCCTCGACCGTGGTGGGCATGTCGCTGTCGACACTGCGCCGTCTCACCACCGAACTCGGGGTCCGCTGGACCGACCTCTGGTAGTAGCACCACACGATTCGCCTGATTTCTTGTGGAGAGTCGTCAAAAGGATCCCGCCCGCACTCGCTAGGCTGAACCTCATGCCTGATATCGCCAAGGTGCTCATCGCGAACCGCGGCGAGATCGCCGTACGCATCATCCGCGCCGCCCGGGACTCCGGGATCTCCTCTGTCGCCGTGTACGCCGACCAGGATCGCGACGCGATGCACACGCGACTCGCCGACGAGGCCTATGCCCTCGACGGCACGACCAGCGCCGACACCTACCTGCAGATCGACAAGATCCTCTCGGTGGCCCGCCGTGCCGGAGCCGACGCCGTGCACCCCGGCTACGGGTTCCTCGCCGAGAACGCCGACTTCGCGCGCGCGGTCATCGGCGCCGGCATGACCTGGATCGGCCCGTCACCCGACGCGATCGAGGCCCTCGGCGACAAGGTCACCGCCCGCCACGTCGCCGAGAAGGTGGGCGCCCCTCTCGCCCCCGGCACCCCCGGCCCGGTGTCGGGCGCGGACGAGGTCATCGCCTTCGCCGAGCAGTACGGTCTGCCCATCGCCATCAAGGCCGCCTACGGCGGCGGCGGTCGCGGCCTCAAGGTCGCCCGGGAACTCGACGAGGTCGCCGAGCTGTTCGAGTCGGCCACGCGCGAGGCCGTTGCCGCCTTCGGTCGCGGCGAATGCTTCGTGGAGAAGTACCTCGACAAGCCGCGTCACGTCGAGACGCAGTGTCTGGCGGATGCCGAGGGCAATGTCGTCGTGATCTCGACCCGCGACTGCTCCCTGCAGCGCCGCCACCAGAAGCTCGTCGAGGAGGCGCCCGCGCCGTTCCTCACCCCGGAGCAGAACGAGGCGCTGTACACCGCGTCGAAGGCCATCCTCAAGGAGGTCGGCTACGTCGGCGCCGGCACCTGCGAGTTCCTCATCGGCGCCGACGGCACCGTGTCGTTCCTCGAGGTGAACACCCGCCTGCAGGTCGAGCACCCGGTCTCCGAAGAGGTCACCGGCATCGACCTCGTGCGCGAGCAGTTCCGCATCGCCGCCGGTGGCACCATCGACTACGCCGACCCCGAGCCGCAGGGGCACTCGATCGAGTTCCGCATCAACGGTGAGGACCCGGGTCGCGGGTTCCTCCCCCAGCCCGGCCCGATCCACGTCTTCAAGACCTTCGGCGGCCCCGGCATCCGTCTCGACTCCGGCGTCACCGCCGGTGATTCGGTCTCGGGCGCGTTCGACTCGCTGCTGGCGAAGATCATCGTCACCGGCAAGGACCGTGAAGAGGCGCTCGAGCGCTCCCGCCGCGCGTTGGACGAGTTCGAGGTCGCGGGTATGCCCACCGTGCTGCCGTTCCACCGCAAGGTGGTGCGCGACCCCGCGTTCACTGCGGAGGACGGCACCTTCGGCGTCTACACCCGCTGGATCGAGACCGAGTTCGTCAACGACATCCCCGCGTGGGACGGCGAGCTGGAGTCGCCGGAGTCGGTCAAGGGCCGTCACACGGTCGTCGTCGAGGTCGGCGGCAAGCGCCTCGAGGTGAGCCTGCCCGACCGCGTCGCCGTGGCCGCCGGCACCGCCGGACGCCCGGCCGCCGTGCCGCCGTCGCGCCGCAGCCACGCCACCACTGCCAACGCCGGAGCCTCCGGCGACGCCGTGAAGTCGCCGATGCAGGCCACCGTCGTCAAGGTCGCCGTCGAAGAGGGCCAGCAGGTCGTCAAGGGCGACCTCGTCGTCGTGCTCGAGGCGATGAAGATGGAGCAGCCGCTGCAGGCGCACAAGGACGGCGTGGTGGGCAACATCAACGCGGATGCCGGTGCCACCGTCTCGGCCGGGCACCAGCTGCTGACGATCTCCTGACGTCACACAGACTCCAACGCGAAGGGCGCCCCACCGAGGTGGGGCGCCCTTCGCGTGTTCGGCGTGCGGGTCAGGCCGAGGTGACCTGGTGCATCGCGCGGCTGGCATCCGTGATGCTGCTCGAGAGCGACGGGTAGGCGGCGAACACGCGCGAGACCTGATCGACCGTGAGGCGTCGTTCGACGGCGACGGCGATCGGGTAGATGAGCTCCGAGGCCTTGGGGCCGACGATGACGCCGCCGATGACCGTGCCGGATCCCTTGCGCGCGATGAGCTTGACGAAGCCGTCCTTGATGCCCATCATCTTCGCGCGCGGGTTGGCCGCCAGCGGCAGCTTGAACACGATGCCGTCGGCGACGCCGTTCTCGACGTCCTGCTCCGAGTAGCCGACCGTGGCGATCTCAGGGGCCGTGAAGATGTTGGCGGTGATCTTGACCTGATCGAGCGGGATCACGATGTCGCCGAGGGCGTGGAACACCGCGGTGCGGCCCTGCATCGAAGCCACAGAGGCCAGCGGGTAGAAGTTCGTGCAGTCGCCGACGGCGTAGATGTTGGGAACCGAGGTGCGCGCGACGCGGTTCACGCGGACGTGGCCGCTCTCGGTGAGCTCGACGCCCGCCTCCTCCAGCCCGATGCCGGCGGTGTTGGGCACCGAGCCGACGGCCATGAGGCAGTGGCTGCCCTCGACGGTGCGCCCGTCGGCGAGGTGCACGATGACGCCGGTGTCGGTGGCCTCGACGCGGTCGGCGCGGGCCTTGGACAGCAGCTGCATCCCGCCGCGACGGAACACCTTCTCGAGCACCTTGGCGGCATCCTTGTCCTCACCGGGCAGCACCTGCTCACGGCTCGAGACGAGGCTCACCTTGGAGCCGAGGTTCATGTACGCCGAGGCGAACTCCGCGCCGGTGACACCGGAACCCACCACGACGAGGTGCTCCGGCACCTCCTTCATGTCGTACAGCTGGGTCCAGGTGAGGATGCGCTTGCCGTCCGGCTTGGCGGTGGGCAGCTCCCGCGGCGACGCGCCGACGGCCACGACGATGGTGTCGGCCTCGACGCGGTCGAAGTCCGTGCCGCCGGGGGCAGTTGAGACGATGATCGCGTTCGTGCCCTCCAGACGACCGAAGCCGGGGAGGATGCGAACACCGGCCTCGAGCAGCGACGCGCGCATGTCCTCAGACTGCTGGGCGGCGAGCGCCAGCAGACGCTTGTTGACGGCCGCGAGGTTGATGGCCACCTCGGGCTTGAGCGGCTTGCCGTTCTGACCCTTGGCGTAGAACTGCACGCCGAGGTCGGTGGCCTCAGCGATCGCGACGGCGGCATCGGCGGTGGCGATCAGGCTCTTCGACGGCACGACGTCGGTGAGCACGGCGGATCCACCCACGCCGACCGCCTCGACGAGGGTGACGTCGGCACCCAGCTGCGCGGCCGCAAGGGCCGCCTCGTAGCCACCGGGGCCGCCGCCGAGCACAGCGATGCTCTGGGTGTTCGCAAAGGGGGTCTGAGACATGCTCTCCATTCTTCCGCAATCCTGGCAGGGTCGACGTCACCTTCCTAGACTCGACCTATGACCGAAAATCAGGACAACCCCCTCGACGACCCGAACGCGAACCCGTTCGAGATCGCCGCACTCGCGGCCGCCGACATCGCCCGGCTCACCGGCGTCGAGAAGCACGACATCGCCCTCACGCTCGGCTCGGGGTGGGGCAAGGCCGCCGAGCTCATCGGCGAGACCGTCGCGACCATCCCCGCGACCGAGGTGACCGGCTTCTCCAAGCCCGCCCTCGACGGCCACGTGGGCACGCTGCGCAGCATCTGCACCCCGGACGGCAAGCACGTTCTCGTGATCGGCGCCCGCACCCACTACTACGAGGGCCACGGCGTGCGCCGCGTGGTGCACAGTGTGCGCACCGCCGCCGCCACCGGCGCCAAGATCATGGTGCTCACCAACGGCGCCGGTGGTGTCCGTGAGACGTGGAAGCCCGGCCAGCCGGTGCTCATCAGCGACCACATCAACCTCACCGCGGACTCCCCGCTAGAGGGCGCGACGTTCATCGACCTCACCGACCTGTACTCGACCCGCCTGCGCGAGGTCGCCCGCGGCGTCGACCCGACGCTCGACGAGGGCGTGTACACCCAGTTCCGCGGCCCGCACTACGAGACGCCAGCCGAGGTGCAGATGGCCAAGCGCATCGGCGGTGACATCGTCGGTATGTCCACCGCACTCGAGGCGATCGCCGCCCGCGAGGCCGGCATGGAGATCCTCGGATTCTCGCTGATCACCAACCTCGCCGCCGGCATCCAGGAGACCCCGCTCAGCCACGCCGAGGTCATCGAGGCCGGCCGTGAGGCCGAACCGGTGATCAGCGCGCTGCTGGCCCGCGTGATCGAGGCGCTGTGAGCGACCGGCTGGCCCAGGCCCGCGCCTGGATGCGCCAGGATCCCGATGCCGAAACCCGCGATGAGCTCGCCGGGGTGATCACGCGTGCCGGGGGCGGAGATGCCGCGGCGATCGCCGACCTCGACGACCGCTTCGGCACCCGCCTGGCCTTCGGCACGGCCGGCTTGCGCGGCGAGCTCGGCGCGGGGACCAACCGCATGAACCGGGTGCTCGTCACCCAGGCGGCCGCCGGATTCGCCGCGTTCCTCACCGAACGCGCCGCCGGCACGCGCGCGACCGTGGTGATCGGATACGACGGTCGGCGCAACTCGCGGCGCTTCGCGCAGGACTCGGCCGAGATCTTCGCCGGCGCCGGTCTGCGCGCCATCCTGCTGCCCCGCCTGCTGCCGACGCCCGTGCTCGCGTTCGCCGTGCGCCATCTGTCGGCCGATGCGGGCGTGATGGTCACCGCCAGCCACAACCCGCCGAACGACAACGGGTACAAGGTGTACCTGGGTGGTGCCGACAACGGCTCGCAGATCGTCGCACCCGTCGACGAAGAGATCGCCGGGCACATCCAGCGGGTGGCGGAGGCCGGTCCGATCACCGATCTGGCCAGGTCGACCGATTACGAGACCGCCGGCGAAGACGTCGTGAACGCCTACATCGCCGCGACCGCCGCCGTCGCTCCGGCACCCGAGGCGGCACGGGGCACGCGCTGGGTGTACACGGCCATGCACGGTGTGGGCTGGGAGACGTTTGCGCGCATCCTCGACGCCGCCGGCTATCCGCGCCCGCGCACGGTTGACGCGCAACTGCAGCCCGACGCGACCTTCCGCACCGTGTCGTTCCCGAACCCCGAGGAGCCCGGCGCGATGGATCTGTCGTTCGCTCGCGCGCGCGGCACCGGTGCGGAGTTCATCATCGCGAACGACCCCGACGCCGACCGCCTGGCCGTCGCCGTTCCGGATGCTGCGGCCGACGGCGGCTGGCGTCGCCTGACCGGCAACGAGGTGGGCCTGCTGCTCGGCTGGCGTGCCGCGCGCGCCGCACAGGGCACCCCTGGCGCATCGCTCGCCTGCTCGCTGGTCTCCTCCCCCGGCCTCGGGGCGATCGCCGAGGCGTACGGGCTGGACTTCCACGAGACCCTCACGGGCTTCAAGTGGATCTCCCGCGCCCCCGGCATGGTGTTCGGTTTCGAGGAGGCCCTCGGCTACCTGGTGAACCCGGAGACGGTGCGCGACAAGGATGGCCTCTCGGCCGCTGTCGCACTGCTGGGCCTCGCGGCCGAGGCGAAGGAGCGCGAGACGACCATCGCGGGCCTGCTCGATGAGCTCGGCGCTCAGATCGGTCACTTCGCCAGCGGACAGGTGTCGCTGCGCGTGGATGACCTCAGCGTGATCTCGAACACGATGGCCTCGCTGCGAGCGCAGGCGCCGACAGCATTCGGCGAGCGCACCGTCGCGGCCGCCGAGGATCTCGCGGCGGGTGTCGCCGGTGCCCCGGCGGGCGATGTGCTGCGCTACCGCCTCACGGACGGTTCCCGGGTGATCGTGCGCCCCAGCGGCACGGAGCCGAAACTGAAGGTCTACATCGACGCGCGCGCCGACTCCGCCGAGCAGGCGGCGGTCGCCGTCACCGAACTCGAGGATGCCGTGCGCACGCTCCTGGCGGAGCGCTCGGCCTGAGCCGGTCGGTCTCCGGGCGACGGGTGACCGCCCGGTGCCCGGAGACGACTACGATCCAGACATGCCTTCCCGTCGAGTGACCATCACCACCCACAACGGCGCGCATGCGCGCCCTGTCGCGGAGCTGGTGCGGTTGGCCCAGTCGCATCCCGCCCCGGTGCTGCTGCGCACCACCAGCGGCGCTGAAGTCGACCTGAGCAGCGTGCTCGCGGTGATGGATCTGGCGCTCGCCTCCGGCGACGAGGTGGTCTTGGAGACCCCGCGGGATGCCGACGGCGTGCTCGACCAGATGGCGGCTGTCCTCGACCCCGCCTCCTGACCGGCCGGGCCTTCTGACCGGCCGGGTGATCAGCCGTCGATGACGGCGACGAGCTCGTCGAGGAACGACTCGAAGCTCGTCGCACGGCGCACGATGCGCTGCACGCTCTCGCGTTCGCTGAACACTTCGACGAGCTGCTCGAACACGGTCTGGAACGCCGCGCGGTCACTCTCACTGAACGCGGCGAGCGCGACGACCTGTACCCGGCCGTCGCCCCAGGCCGCCGAGCCGTCGGCGACGCCGATCGCGATCGCCGTGCGCGCGGCGGTCATCTGCAGCGCGTGCGGCACGGCGAGGGCGTCGGTGAACGCGGTCGATGACATCCGCTCCCGCAGGATGGTGTTCTCGATGTAGTCCTCGCCGATGAGCCCGGTGGCGGTGAGCGTGGCACCCAGGCGACGGATGATGGCCTCCTCGCCCTCATCCGGCAGCGGGCGGATGAACGCCTCCGCGTGGAAGTAGCGGGCGAGCTCCTCGCGAAGCCGCGCCAGGCGACGCCCGCGTCGCACGCGGCCCGCCGCCTGCTGCACCCGCTCGATGTCGGTGTCGGTGAGGAAGGGCTGGATCCGCACGAACCGGTCTCCCCGCGCCCCCGGCTCGATCGTGCTGAGCACGAGGTCGGTGTCGAAGGCCGTCCAGTCCGGATTCACCTCGGTGACCACACCAGTCACCTCGATGGCCTGCCCCAGCGAACGGTCGACGCTCGAGCGCAGCAGCTCATGCAGTTCGTAATATCCGGGGCAGACGATCGTCGCGGTGAGGATCGTGGAGGCCTTGCGGCTGCGCTCCATGCGTCCTCCGACGTGCATCGCGATGTAGGCGATCTCGTCGTCGTGGATAGGCGTGCCCAGTCGTTCGTGCAGTCCGCTCGCGATCGAGACCGCAACCTCGAAGATCATCGGATACGAGGTCTTCAGCGAACGGGTGAGCGGGTTGCGCGTGAATCCCTGTTCTTCGTGGCGGCGCAGCAGATTCTGCACGTGCAACGCGAGTCGCAGTACAAAGGCGTCGTCGTCGAGGTCGACGCCGTAGTCGATCGCGGCGCGCACGATCTCGGCGCGCACGGCCTCCTCCACGGTCGGGTCGACACCGCTGCGAGCCGCAGCGCCTCCGGCATCATCGCCGGGAGCCACCACACGGGTGAGCACGAGCATTGCCAGATGGTCGCTGTCGCCGGCGCCGAGGCTGACGGCGAAGTGCTCCTGGGCGAGCCGGGCGATCACCTCCCCCACCTGCGGGATCTCGGGGCGTGCGGCGGGCTGACCGGCTTCGAGCACGTGACCTGCGGCGACCCGGTCGGCGGCGATCGCCACGTGCAGCAGCACATCCGAGATCGCCAGCTCGTTGACATAGAACCCCAGCCCGCCGAGTTCGCGCACCAGCGCGGTCTTGAAGGGCGCCACGGCCTGCGGATCCACCGCGTCGCCGATCAACGCGCGCCGGAAGGTGTCAGGGTGGAACGACGCGGCATCCATCTCGTCATGTGCCAAGCGACTCAGCAGTCGACGGCGCGCCGCCTCCGAGCCACGCAGGCGCACCCTGTCACGATCGCGCTCGAGGGTGAGTCCGCTGCCGTCCAGGCGGGTCCTGACCCTGGCCAGGTCGGATTCGATCGTCGCGTCGCTGACGTGCAGCCCTGCCGCAGCGGCGAACACGTCGACGCCGTCGGGCGTGCTGAGCAGCGACCGCACAAGGTGTTGCAGGCGATCCCTGGGGGCGGAATCCGGCCCGGTGCGGGCCTGCAGCGCCTCTCGGGCTGCGTCCCCCGCCCGGTAGCCCGCCGGTCCCGACTCGATCGCGCCGGGCACGCGGACATTGACCGAGGCGACGTACGAGCGGATGCTGCGCGGGGTGACGCCGAGCAGATCGGCGAGGGCTCCTGCGGTCGCCCAGCCGCGCTGACGAATCAGGGTGGCGAGGAGTTGATCCTGGCGCTGTCGCGACATGTTCCTCCTGCTCGCTCCGATGCTCGTCCCATCTTGCCAGTCCCGGAGCCTTCCGGGTGCCGGGGCATGTTCCGCAGGGGCGGAAAGAAGTATGGTGGCGCGCACTCCGCATCTTTCACAGACTGTTCCCAGGAGGGTGGCATCGATGAAGATCCTGATCGTGTGCGGCGCGGGGGCGTCGAGCACATTCGTCGCGCAGCGGCTCAGAAGAGCCGCTACAGACAGGGGTCTTGACTGGCACACCGCCGCCGGCGTCGAAGCAAGCGTGGGGGCCGAGTCGTTCGATCTCGTTCTGCTCGGCCCACACATGGCGGATCGCCTCGATGCCATCAGCCGGGCCACCCAGGCTCCGGTGGCGCTGCTGCCGGACGACGTGTTCTCCGACCGCGACGGCTCCCGCACCCTGGCCCTCGCTCACGAACTTCTGACCTCTCACCGGTGAAAGGAACACCATGACGCTCTCACGCACCGTCCGGATCGGCTCCTCACACGGGCTGCATGCCCGGCCCGCGAAACTGTTCGCGCAGGCGGCCAAGGACTCAGGCCTGACCGTGACGATTGCCAAGGACTCCGGCAAGCCCGTCAACGCCGCGAGCATCCTCGGTGTCATCGCCCTCGCGATCGAGCACGGCGACTACGTCACGCTCACCGCGGAGGGTGACGGCGCGGAGGGCGTGCTGGACACCCTCACCGAGCTGCTCACCACCGACCACGACCAGGAGGCAGCCGGATGACCGAGTTGCGTGGAGTGGGCATCGGCCTCGGCGTTGCGCAGGGGCCTGTCGAGCGTATGAGCGAGGCCCTGCCGGCCCCGGAGAACACCCCCAGCACGCAGGGCGGCGACGTCGAGCGCGCCCGGGTGCGCGAGGCCATCACGGCCGTCGCCCGTGGTCTCGAAGAGCGCGGCGCGCAGGCAGGCGGGGCCGCACAAGAAGTGCTCGAGGCCCAGGCGATGATCGCCGAGGACCCGACGCTGCAAGACGAGGTCGATGCGCGCATCAACGCAGGGAGCACCGCCGAATGGGCCGTGCACGACGCCTTCGCCGGCTTCCGTGCCACCCTCGAAGCTGTCGGCGGTTATCTCGGAGAGCGCGCAGCCGACCTGGATGACATCGCCCAGCGTGTGCTCGCACACCTGCGCGGTGTCTCGGCGCCCGGGGTGCCCGACCCCGGGCATCCGTTCGTGCTGGTCGCCCGCGATCTCGCGCCCGCCGACACGGCCCTGCTGAACCTGGATCAGGTGCTCGCCTTGGTGACCACCGACGGTGGCCCCACCTCGCACACGGCGATCCTCGCCCGCGAGAAGGGCATCGTCGCGATCGTCGGTGCGGCCGATGCCGCCGGACTTGCGACCGGCGAGACGGTCATCGTGGATGCCGCGGCCGGTACCGTCACCACTGACCCCACCGCCGACGAGCTGGAGCGCGCTGCGCATCGGGCGGCTGAGCGCGCCTCGGCCGACTCCGCTCCGCTCACGCCGGGTGCCCTGGCCGATGGCACCGCCATTCCGCTGCTGGCCAACCTCGGCAAGCCGGCAGACGCGATCGACGCCGTCGCCCGCGGTGCGGAAGGTGTGGGCCTGTTCCGCACCGAGTTCCTCTTCCTGTCCTCGTCGCAGGCGCCGACCGTCGGCGAGCAGCGCGAGGCCTACCGCGAGCTGCTGGCGGCGTTCCCCGGCAAGAAGGTCGTGGTGCGGATGCTGGATGCCGGCGCCGACAAGCCCTTGGCGTTCCTCAACGACGCACACGAGGAGAACCCGGCCCTGGGTCTGCGTGGCCTGCGGGCCCTGCGCGCCAGCGAGGACATCCTGCGTGAGCAGCTCACGGCGCTGGCCGAGGCGGATGCCGAAACCGAGGCTGACCTCTGGGTGATGGCCCCGATGGTCGCCACCGTCGAGGAGACCGTCTACTTCACCGGACTCGCCCGCGAATACGGTCTGAAGACGGCCGGCGTCATGGTCGAGGTGCCGGCGAGCGCCCTGCTCGCCGACCGAGTGCTCGCGCACGCCGACTTCGCGTCGATCGGCACCAACGACCTCACCCAGTACACGATGGCCGCCGACCGCCTGCTCGGCTCGGTGGCCGGTTTCCAGGACCCGTGGCACCCCGCGGTGCTGCGCCTGGTGCGCGAGGTGGGCGCCGCCGGCGCCCGTCTCGGCAAGCCCGTCGGCATTTGCGGTGAGGCTGCGGCCGACCCGCTGCTGGCGGTCGTCCTCGTCGGCCTGGGCGCGACATCGCTGTCGATGGCACCCTCCGCCCTTGCCGATGTGCGAGCCACCCTCCTCGCACACTCCCTCTCCGATGCCCAGCGCATCGCCGAGGCAGCCCTCGCCGCAGATGATGCGACATCCGCCCGAGCCGCGGCCCAGAACGCGGCAGCACACAAGGAGACACACTCATGACAACGGCGTCGACGACATCACGCGCGGGAGGTGCACGCGTCGCGGTCCAGCGATTCGGCACATTCCTCTCGGGCATGATCATGCCCAACATCGCGGCCTTCATCGCGTGGGGCTTCATCACAATGCTCTTCATCTCAGTCGGCTGGCTGGGCGGGTGGCATCCCGTCTCCGACCTCATCGGTGGTTTCGGCAACGCCGATCTCATCAACTGGCCGGGTGCCATGACCGCCCTCGCCGAGGACGCTGAGGGCAACACCTTCGCCCAGTTCGTCGGTCTCGTCGGCCCGATGGTGACCTACCTTCTGCCCCTGCTGATCGCGAACACCGGTGGCCGCATGGTCTACGGCGAGCGCGGTGGTGTGGTCGCCACGATCGCCACGATGGGTGTCATCGTCGGCACGAACATCCCGATGTTCCTCGGCGCGATGATCATGGGCCCGCTGGCGGCGTGGATCACCAAGAAGATGGACAGCATCTGGGACGGCAAGATCAAGGCCGGCTTCGAGATGCTGGTGAACAACTTCTCGGCTGGCATCCTCGGCATGCTGCTCGCGATCGTCGGCTTCTTCGTCTTCGGTCCGGTGATGCTCGGCATCAGCAGCTTCCTCGGCGCGATCGTCGACTGGCTGGTCACGTACCAGTTGCTGCCCCTGCTGTCGATCGTCGTCGAGCCGGCGAAGGTGCTGTTCCTCAACAACGCCATCAACCACGGCGTGTTCACCCCGCTCGCCCTGCAGCAGGCAGAAGAGGCCGGCAAGTCGATCCTCTTCCTCATCGAGGCCAACCCCGGCCCCGGTATCGGTCTGCTGCTCGCCTTCTCGTTCTTCGGTGTCGGACAGGCCAAGGCCTCGGCCCCGGGCGCGGCGATCATCCACTTCTTCGGCGGCATCCACGAGATCTACTTCCCGTACGCGCTGAGCAAGCCGGCCACCATCCTCGCCCTCATCGCCGGTGGCGCGACCGGTGTCACCACGAACATGCTCCTCGGCGGCGGTCTCGCCTTCCCTGCGGCCCCCGGCAGCATCATCGCCGTGACCGCGGCGGCGATCCCCCCGGCCGCCGGTGGCGTGGCGAACCTGCTCGTCGTGTACTTGTCGGTGCTGCTCGCCGCGACCGTGACGTTCCTCATCACGGCGGCGATCCTGCGGGCCTCGCGCAAGCGTGACCTGGCGGCCGAGGCCGACACGTTCGGCGCGGCGATCGCGCAGACCGAGGCCAACAAGGGCAAGTCGTCCGCCGCGATGGACGCGCTGCGCGCCTCGAGCGGTGCCGGCGCCGCGGCCGTCACCACCGACCGCGAGATCAAGACGATCGTGTTCGCGTGCGACGCCGGCATGGGCTCCTCCGCGATGGGTGCGAGCGTGCTGCGCAACAAGTTCAAGAAGGCCGGCATCGAAGACCTCACGATCACCAACAAGGCGATCGCGAACCTCGATGGCACCGAAGACCTCATCATCACGCAGCAGCAGCTGACCGAGCGCGCCCAGGGCCGCAACGCAGGTGCCGTGCATGTTTCGGTGGACAACTTCATGAACTCCCCGAAGTATGAAGAGGTCGTCGAGATGGTTCGCGCACAGCGCGGCACCGACGCCTGACACAGACCGGCGGGGCGGGTGCCACGGCATCCGTCCCGCCGCACCACTTGCAGCATCCGCCACCGAAAGGACACACGATGAGCGTTCTCACCCTCGACCAGGTTCGGATCCATCCGGGCAGCGCCACCCAGGAGGAGGCCCTGCAGGAGGTCGCCGACATGCTCGTGGCGGCGGGAGCCGTCACCCCGGCCTACCTCGACGCGATGCGTCAGCGCGAGGCGACCGTCTCGACGTACATGGGCAACGGCCTGGCGATCCCGCACGGCACGAACGATGCGAAGGATGCCATCCTTGCTTCCGCCCTCGCCGTGGTGCGGTACGACGGCGGCGTGGACTGGGCGGGCGAGCGGGCGAACTTCGTGATCGGCATCGCCGGCCGCGGCGACGAGCACCTCGAGATCCTCTCGCAGATCGCCATCCTCTTCTCCGACGAGGATGACGTGGCGCGCCTCGCCGGGGTGGCCACGGCAGATGAGCTGTTCGCGGAGCTCTCGGCGGTGAACGAAGGATGAAGGCCGTCCACTTCGGCGCCGGCAACATCGGGCGCGGGTTCGTCGGGCTGCTGCTGCACCAGGGTGGCTACGAGGTCGTCTTCTCGGATGTCGCCGACCAGCTGGTCGACGCGATCAACGCCGTCGACAGCTACACCGTGCACGAGGCCGGCCCCGGCGGTGTCGACCACGAGGTCACCGGCTTCCGTGCGGTGAACAGCCGCACGGACCCGGAGGTCGTGGCCGATGAGGTTGCCACGGCCGACGTCGTCACCACCGCGGTGGGCCCGACCGTGCTGCGCTTCGTCGCACCGTCGATCGTCGCCGGCCTGCGGCGCCGCTCGGCAGGTGCAGCGCCGGTGCAGATCATGGCGTGCGAGAACGCGATCGGGGCGACCGACCTGCTGCGCGCCGAGATCGAGAACGCTGCCGGAGAGGATGCCGCAGAGCTCACCGCCCGCGCGGTGTTCGCCAACACCGCCGTCGACCGGATCGTCCCGGCGCAGCCTGAGGGATCGGGCGTCAACGTGACCGTCGAGCCCTACTTCGAGTGGGCCATCGAGGCGCCGCCGTTCGGCGACGCGCTGCCCGAGATCCCTGGCGCACACTTCGTCGAGGACCTCGGCCCGTACATCGAACGGAAGCTCTTCACGGTCAACACCGGACACGCGGCGACGGCATACTTCGGCGCCCAGGCCGGCATTGAGCGCATCTCTGACGCGCTCGCCGACCCGGCCATCGCCGCCGCGGTCTCCGCCGCCTTGGAAGAGACCTCGGCGGTCCTCACCGCCGTGCATGGCCTCGACCCGGCCGAACTGGCGGTGTATCGCGCGACGATCCTCGACCGGTTCCGCAACCCGGAGCTTGTCGACACCGTCCAGCGCGTGGGCCGCCAGCCCCTGCGCAAGCTCTCGCGCCACGAACGGTTCATCGGACCGGCATCCATGGCCGCCGAGCGGGGCCTGTCGACGGCGGCCCTGGTCGGTGCGGTCGCGGCGGCGCTGGCGTTCGACGACCCGGCCGACGAGCAGTCCGTGCAGATGCAGGAGCTCGAGCGCACCGAGGATGCCGCGGCATTCACCGTGACCGTGACCGGGCTCGAGGCGGAGCATCCGCTGTTCTCGGCCGTGGAGACGGCCGTGCGGGTGCGCCAGCAGCAGCTGGCATCCTGAGCACCGTAAAATCTGAACACGTGCAGAGAAGACGCGGCCGACGCCTTGCCCGATGGATCCTGGGCGGCGTGGCCGCGTTTCTCGTGCTCGCCGTACTGGGTGTCGCGGTGTGGAGTCAGGTCGGTGTGATGGCGGCCGAGCCTGGGCCGCTGGCCGAGGTGCGCGCGAACCCGGCGATCACCGTGACGGATGCGCCCGAGGGGATCGTGCTGGCTCCTGCCGACGGTGCCTCCGATGTCGGGCTGGTGTTCATCCCCGGCGCGAAGGTCGATCCGTGGGCGTACGCCGCGATCCTGCAGGATACGGCGGCCGCGGGCACGACCGTGGTCATCACCCGACCGTGGCTGAATCTCGCGTTCTTCGACCTGCGCGGTCTGGACTCGTTCACGTCGGCGGCACCGGCGGTGTCGTCGTGGGCCGTGGGTGGGCACTCACTGGGCGGCGTCCGGGCCTGCCAGTTGACGGCCGATGCTGATGCCCTGGTGCTGTTCGGTTCGTACTGCGCGACCGATCTCTCGGCCGATGATCTGCCCACGTTGAGCCTGTCCGGTAGCGAGGATGGTCTGTCCACGCCCGAGAAGATCGCGGACGCCCGGCATCTGCTGCCCGAAGACGCCGAGCTGGTCGAGCTCGACGGTGCCGCCCACGCCTCCTTCGGCGACTACGGCCCGCAGGCGGGCGACGGCACGCCGACCCTGACCGATGCCGAGATGCACGCCGAGGTCTCGTCGTTCCTGGCCCCCTTCCTAACCCCCTAACCCGCCTCCCCTCTCTCCCCCTCTCCCCCTCTCTCCTTCTCCCCGCCTCCCTGTCTCCCTGCCGGGTTTGGGGCGGATTTCTGCGTTTGGGGCGGTCGTGGGGCGCCCCAAACGCGAGAATG